>WHTG01000156.1 GCA_009377835.1 Nitriliruptorales bacterium | reverse complement strand
TGCCCGACGGCGATACGTCGCCGCCAATCCCCGCAGCCTGCAGCGCTGGGAGGACGCATGCCGGGCAATGCCCGGCGGGAACACGCGCACCGTCCTGTTCCACGACCCGTTCCCGCTAGCCCGGATCTTTCAGTAGGCAACTGATCGGCGGCTCCAAAGAAGGTGCCCTCGCTTGGGGTTGACTGTTTTCGACCAAGAAAGACAGACCTCAAGGAGGGCACCTTGTTGGTGAACGGTAACGCGCCGGTCCGGAAGGTGGTAGTAACCGGGCGGGGCGCGGGGGTGACGAACCAGTCGGGTACGCGGTTGCTCGGGCGGATCGCCGAGCGAGTGGGCATTGCTGCAGGACTGTCAGACGTGATGGCCGGCACGGTGACGAGGCCCACCGGTCATGACCGTGGCCGGCTGCTGACTCAGGTCGCGATGATGCTGGCGGCGGGTGGCCGGTGCCTTGCTGACCTCAAGACGCTGCGCAACCAGCCTGGCCTGTTCGGCACGGTGGCGTCGGACCCGACCGCGTGGCGGGCGATGCATCAAGTCGACGACGACGCGCTGGCCGCCATGGTTGCTGTGCGGCAACACGCGATCCGTCGGCTGCTGGAGTTCAGCGGCGTGGAACGGATCGTGCTCGACGTCGACGCGACGCTGGTCGACGTCGATTCGGAGGACAAGCAGCATGCCTGCGCGACGTTCAAAGGCGGGTTCGGGTTCGCGCCGATGGTGTGCATGATCGAGCCGCTGGGGCTGCCCGCGGGGATGCTGCGGCCAGGCAACGCCACAGCCAACAACGCCGGTGATCAGCTCGCCGTGATCGATGAGGCCATCGGTGCGTTGCCGGCCGACTGGCAGGCGGGTCACGCGCCCGGCGACGACGCGTCGCTGGTGCGTCGGCCGCTGCTGGTGCGTGCCGACACCGCCGCGGGGACCAAGAAGATGCTGACCGGTCTGGCGGCGCGCAACGTCGTGTTCTCGGTCGGGATGCGCACCAGCGACGAGGCGGTTACGGGGATCCAGGCCATCCACGAGACGACCTGGCACGGCGCCGTCGACGCTGACGGCAAACCGCGTGACGGCGCGCAGGTCACCGAAGCAAAGCACCTCGTCCCATCCTGGGCGCCGCCCGGCACCCGCGCGATCGTGCGTCGCGAGCGGCCCCACCCGGGCGCGAGCCTGCGGCTGTGGGACTACAACGGCTGGCGTCACCAGGTCGTGCTGACCAACGACGACGACAGCGACATCGCCGCGCTGGAAGCACTGCACCGCGGCCATGCCCAAGTCGAAAACCGCATCAAGAACCTCAAGGACACCGGCTTGGCGCGACTGCCTTTTGCCAACTACGACGCCAACCGCGCCTGGTTCGAGTTGGTGCTGCTCGCCGCGCTGCTGCTCGTCGCGTTGCAACAGCTCGTCGACGATGACGAGTTGCGCGTCGCCGAGCCCCGCCGCCTGCGCTACGCGCTGCTGCACGTCGCCGCCAAGATCGTCGCCCACGCCCGACGCACATGGCTGCACCTGGACGCCGCATGGCCCTGGACACCCCAACTGCTGGCCGCCCACCGGCGACTACCCCTACTCACCGCCAAGCTCGCGTAACCGACACCCACCCCGACCGGCGGACACCGAGTGTGTCCCATACCTCAGCCTGCCCGCCCACGCCAACTACGCCGGTCCCATCACCAGCAGCGGCGGTCGAGCAGCCGTGCCCAGCGGCACAAACGACAACGGTCCCGGATCACCCGCCGAAGCGACGAGCCGGGACCGCTACCGAAAGATCCGGGCTAGTGGTCCGTCGCCGATTTGATGTGGTGGTCAAGCGCGGCGCGTCCGCGCTTGACCTTGGCGATGATCTGCGCGGCGGTCTTGTGCCACACGAACGGGCGTGGGTCATCGTTCCAATGTTGGACCCACAGCTCGATGGCGGCGGTGAGATCCTTGACGCTGGTGAACACACCACGCCGCAGCCGCTTGTCGGTGAGTTCTTTGAACCAGCGTTCGACCAGGTTCAGCCACGACGCCGACGTCGGCGTGAAGTGGACGTGAAATCGTGCCCGCTTGGGATGGTCCAGCCACTTGGTGACGTCGGCGTGCTTGTGCACCGACAGGTTGTCCAGCACCAGGTGCACGTCGAGATCGTCGGGCACCTCGCGGTCGATGATCTTGAGAAACGCCAGGAAGTCGTCGTGGGTGTGACGGCGTCGACAGTCGGTGAGCACCTCGCCGGTGGCGACATTCAGCGCGGCGAACAGATCCGTGGTGCCGTTGCGCTTGTAGTCATGCGTCATCGTGCCGGCCCGGCCGGGTTTGAGCGGCAGCGACGGCTGCGTGCGATCAAGCGCCTGCGTCTGGGTCTTCTCATCCACGCACAGCACCACCGCGCGTTGCGGCGGGTGCAGATACAACCCCACGATGTCGACCAGCTTGGCTTCGAAGTCCGGGTCGGCCGACAGCTTGAACGTGGCGACCTGCCACGGCTTGAGGTTCCGCGCCTTCCAGATCCGCGCGACCATGTCCTTGCTGACACCGTGACGGTCCGCCAGCGACCGCGTGGTCCAGTGCGTCGCCCCGTCCTCGGGGCGTGTGTGCAACGTGTCAGCCACGATCGCCTCGACCACCTCCGCAGGGATCGACGGCTTGCGGCCACGACCCGCCGCAATCACCCCCACCCCCTCGACCCCGTCACGGGCGAAGCGGGCACGCCAGCGGCGCACCGTGTCCGGCGTCGTCTCACAGCGACGCGCGATCTCCTCGTTGGCCACCCCGTCGCCGGCCAACAGCAACCCCTTGGCCTGCACCACCGTGCGATGCGGCAACGACGACGAGCGAGCCATCACCTCAAGCTCTCCGCGTTGCTCGTCGGTCATGGACAACGGCGGTGCGATAGCGATAGGCATGCCACATGCTAACCCACCTTGCTATTTCAGCGACAGACCACTAGCAGGGCCAGGAACTCAAGGGTCGGGAGCTCCCGAGTGCGGCTCGGCGCCGGTCCGGGCTGTGGCGGCTCCAGCGTCGTCGGTTCCGCCGCCACGGGTCAGGCTCCGATGCGCACGACGGCACGCCCCGTCATCTCCCCGGCCACCACCGTCTTCAGGGCCGCGATCAGGTCGTCCCCGAGACCGTCGATCTCGTTTCCGATGAGCTCCTCCAGATGCCGCGGCCGCAGGTCCGAAGCGAGCCGCTGCCACACCCTGAGGCGGAGATCACGAGGGCAGTGCACGGAGTCGACGCCGAGCAGGGCCACGCCGCGGAGAATGAACGGCGCGACGCTGGTCTCGAGCCTCATGCCGCCCGTGTTGCCGCTGGCTGCCACGGCCGCCCCGACGCGCATGCTGCGGATGACACCGGCGAGCATCGCCCCCCCGACACAGTCGACCGCTGCGGCCCAACGCTGCTTGCCCAGCGGTTTCGAGTCGTCGCCAACCACGTCTGCACGGTCGACGATGTCGGAAGCGCCCAGGCGGCGCAGGAAGTCGTGCGCCTGAGGCTTCCCGGTGGCAGCGACTACCTCGTACCCGCGGCCCGCGAGCATGTCGACGGCCGTGCTCCCCACACCGCCGGTAGCGCCCGTCACGAGCACCGGCCCGTCGCCGGCGGCCAGACCCCGCTCCTCGAGCAGATGAACGCTCAACGCTGCGGTGAATCCGGCCGTGCCCAGCACCATCGAGTCGCGCAGGCTCAATCCCTCCGGCAGCGGCACGACCCACTCCGCCGGGACCCGCGCGTATTCGGCGAACCCCCCGTGGTGCGAAACGCCCAGCCCGTGCGCGTGGGCGATGACATGGTCCCCCGGCGCCGACTGCGCGGTGTCGTCGGCCACCACCTCTCCCGACAGGTCCACGCCCGGCACCAGAGGGTCGATGCCTGCCACCTTGCCGTCAGGGAGCGTCGCCAGACCATCCTTGTAGTTGACCGACGACCACGCCACGCGGATGGTGACCTCGCCGTCACCAAGTTGCTCCGGGTGGAGCCGACCGACGAAGACCCGATGGCCTGCGGTGCCGCTGGAAGTCACGATGAGAGCATTGACGTGATCGGGTAGATCCGGCATCTCGGGAGCGTACGACACTGCCGGCGCGGCTTCGCGAGCCGCGTGTCCGACCCGTGGACGCCGCCCGCTGCCTAGCAGGTCTTGATCAGATCGGCTGTGCTGCTGGCAGCGGCGGTGAAGACACAGTGCGCGGAGGTGTCGTGGAGTCTGGGACCAGCCATGCCGGGTTGGTTGGAGTAGCCCCAGGAGTTCACGGAGATGATCGGCCCCGACCCCCCTGTCAGCGGCTGGACCCACGGTCCACCGGAGGCTCCTCCGGACAGGCCGCAACTGCCGAGCCACCAGTCGCCGTAGCTGTTCTCCGTCGCCAAGCCCTCGGCGCAGTACATCAGCTTGGGGTCCTCGTTGAAGGAGTAGCCGAGCGCGTGGGTGGACCCGTCGAGGCTGGGTGCGGTGAACTGGATAGACAGGGCGTCAACCCGGGAGTCCAGGGCTCCGCCTGTCCCTGCTCCCGTGTGCGCGTCGTCCGGGACGACGTAGTACGCGTAGTCCCACGGGATGTTCGACGGCCAGGTGCGGTTGGTCCAGTTGACGTCGACCACGCCGTGGGACGGCGCCCAGCATCCCAGCGGATCGTTGCCGCAGTCACGGTCGGTCCCGCTGCCGGAGGTTCCCGCCTGGTTGGGGATGAACAGCACGTTGCGTGCGAACGCGCCGTTGACGTCGTCGTAGACGCAGTGCGCGGCCGTGATGACGACGGACCGGTCCGACGTTGCGTCCTGCGCGACAGTGCCTGAGCACACGTAGCCGACCCACCGTGTGTGACTCTTGTTCGCCGGCATCTCGAAGTAGACACGGCCGATCGCGGTCTGCACGGCTCCGCCGCCGGTCCACTCGCTGTTCGCGACGATCTCGGGGTCCGTCCCCCCGCCACCGCCGGAGCTGTCGGTGTCCACTGAGAACGCAACCGGGTCCGTCGTGGTCGTGTTGCCACCGCGCTTGGCGCCGTCCTTCGCCCTCACGTACCAGCGCCAGTCACCATTGCTGAAACCCTGCAGGGACACTGTCCACACGCCGCTGCCGGCGTGGCGCGCGTTGAAGTTCTGATACGAACCACCGATACGGCCGACGCTGAACGAGACCGACTTCACACCGTCGGGATCCGTCACCGTCGCCTTGAACGTGTGGGCACCAGCGATTGTCGAGCCGGCTGACGGATCGACGTTCGTGACCGACGGCCCACTGGTGTCCGCAGGTTGTTCAGCGCCCTTGCCGTAGGACTCAAGGCCGCCGTTGCGCAACCGCAGGAACCCGCGACCCCGTTCGTCGACGACGAGGTCGCGCGGGACGGCGGCCGCCCTGCGCTGGGCGGTCCAGTGCCTGGCTCGTGCGTCTGCCTGGGAGTCGGGCTGCGCCGCGGACCCTGCGGCCGGCTGGCCGACAGTCGCGACAACGGCGAGCGCGAGTACCGCACCCCTCAACCCGGCGGAAAAAGGCATGACGTCCCCTCGGCAGTGCTCACCTGCGACCACAGGCGAGACCGTCGATTGAACGTGCTTCGGGCGGTCAGCGCCATAGCCCGAACGGGTCATATCGCCGATTTGGCTCCGCCATCACGATGTCAAGCCGAGGAGTCGGCGTACATCTCCTCGATGACGTCGCCGTAGAGGGCGTTGATCGGTTTGCGCTTGATCTTCAGGGTCGGCGTGATCGTGCCACTGTCGACCGTGAAGTCCTCGGGCAGGACCCGGAACTGCTTGACCTGCTCCACGCCCGCCAGCTCGTTGTTGACCTCCGCGACATGTGCCGCGATGAGGCCCACGATGTCCGGGTGACGCGTGAGTTCCTCGTAGGAGTCGTACGTGATGGACTTCTGCTGCGCGAACTGGCGCACCGCCACCTCGTCGAGTGTGATCAGGGCTGACACGAACTTGCGCCGGTCCCCGACGACCACCGCCTGCGACACCCAGGGGCTGAACTTCAGCTTCTGCTCGATGACCTGCGGCGCGATGTTCTTCCCGGCCGCGGTGATGATGATGTCCTTCTTCCGGTCGGTGATGGTGACGAAGCCGTCGTCGTCCATCACACCGATGTCACCGCTGTGCAACCAGCCGTCGCCGTCGATGAGTTCGCGCGTCGCGTCGTCGTTGCGGTAGTAGCCCATGCACACGTTCGGCCCGCGGTACAGGATCTCACCGTCCTCGGCGAGGCGCACCTCGCCTCCCGGGATGACCTGCCCGACGGTTCCCAGCTTGTAGCGGTCCGTGCGGTTGATCGTGGTCGGACCGTGGTCCTCGGTCTGCCCGTACACCTCCAGGACAGGGACGCCGATGGCGCGGAAGAACTCGAGCAGGTCCAGCGACACGGGAGCCGCACCGGACACCAGCGCCCGCAGCGCGTCGTAGCCCAGGGCCGCCCTGGCGAGGCCGAACAGCTGCTGGTCGGCGCGCTGCCAGGCACCCTCCAGCTCCTCGGGAAGGGCCTGTCCCTGCTGCTCCAGGCGTGTGCGCTGCTTGCCCAGTTCTATCGCCTGCAGCGCGCTCGTGCGCTGCTCGTCGGGCAGGCTCTCCAGCAGCTTGGTGATGCCGTCGTACTGCTTTTCGAGAATGCGCGGCACCACGAACTGAACCGTTGGTCGGCATGCCTTGAGGTCTTCGCCGATCGTGTCGATTCCCTGGGCGAACCAGATCTCAAAACCCTGCTGCAGTTGCAGGTATTCGCTGGATGTCCGCTCCGCCACATGCGACAGCGGCAGGAACGACAACTTGCGATCACTGTGGTCGGCAGCCAGCACCTGGTCCAGCGAGGCCAGCGTCCACAGCGCATTGTGGTGTGACAGCATCGTGCCCTTGGGGTCGCCGGTCGTGCCGGACGTGTAGATCACGGCGAGCAGGTCGTCGGACTTCGCCGCCCGGCTGCGCTGGTCGTACTCCCCTGGCTGCCCGCTCAGGTAGCGCCGGCCTTCCTCCAGCACGTCGTCCCAGGCCAGGTAGAAATCGCCGTCGGCACCGGCGCCGTCGAAGACGATGCACAGCTTCAACTTCGGCAGGTCGCCGCGGATCTGCTCGATCTTCGCCCGCTGCGTCTCGTTCTCGACGAAGACCACCTTCGATCCGGAGTGCTCGAGGATGTAATGGATCTGCGGCGGCGAGTTCGTCGGGTACACCGGGCACGACACCACACCGGCGTTGATCATCCCGAGGTCGCACTCGTGCCACTCGGGGCGGTTGGACGACACGATGGATCCGAAGTCGCCGACCGCGACGCCCCGGGCGATCAATCCGCCGGCGCAACTGCGTGCCGCCGCGCCGTACTCGCCGAACGTGATCGGGTGCCATTCGCCGTCCCGCGTCACCCGGAACGCAACCTTGTCGGCCCACTGGTCGACGGCACGGGCGAACAGTTCGGTGATCGTCTCGGCGGCGGGGGTGACAGTCTCGGTCACGATTTGCTCCTGGGCTCGGGTCGGCTTCG
>WHTG01000244.1 GCA_009377835.1 Nitriliruptorales bacterium | reverse complement strand
TGACCGACGAGATCGAGGCGCGCGCGCAGCACTACCTTGACCGCATCGACGAGATGGGTGGCGCGGTGGCGGCGATCGAGCAGGGCTTCCAGAAGTCGGAGATCGAACACAGCGCCTACGACCTGTCCCAGAGGATCGAGCGCGGAGAGCAGATCGTCGTCGGCGTCAACCGCTTCCAGATCGATGAGGAGATCGAGCCGGAGCTGCAGCGGGTCGACGACGCTGTGCAAGACGGACAGGTGGCACAGCTGGACCGCATCAGGTCGGAACGCGACAGCGATGCCGTGGCGCGCGCACTCGACGACGTCACGAAGGCGGCTGCGGGTGGCGACAACCTGCTGCCCGTGATGAAGGAGGCTCTGCGACGCATGGCGACGGTCGGCGAGGTCTGCGACGCGCTGCGCAGCGTGTTCGGGCAGCACCGCCCCAGCGACGCATTCTGAGGGTCCGCGTGTCATGGACAGCGCCGAGCTGCGTGCGATGTGTCTCGCGAAACCCGGCGCGACCCAGGGCTACCCCTTCGGTCCGGGAGCGCTGGTGATGAAGGTGGCCGGGAAGGTGTTCGCGATCATCTCCGACGATGAGGAGCCGCCAGCCATCAGCCTGAAGTGCGAACCGGAACTGGCGGTTGCCCTGCGGCAGTCGTACGAGGCGGTCAATCCCGGCTACCACCTCAACAAGCGGCACTGGAACACGGTAACCGCCGACGGATCCGCGGACGACAAGCTGCGCGAGTGGATCGACGACTCGTACGACCTGATCGTGGCGAGCCTGCCGCGGCGTGTGCGCACGCAGCTGAGCTGACCGACACACGGCAGCCTCGGCGTCTCGGAGGACTCCACGAAGAGGATCAGCCCGCACAACTAGGCGGTCGGCGCGTCCCAACTGGCCACGGTGGGGTGATCCTTGCTCACTGGACCCACCTCGGCCGCCCCGCCAGGCTCACCCAGTCCTGTGACCTCGTCGCCGAAGAATTCGGCGTTGATTGCCTGGAACTGGGCCCACTCCTCGGGCACATCCGACTCGTAGGCGATGGCGTCGACCGGACAGACCGGTTCGCAGGCGGCACAGTCGATGCACTCCTCGGGTTGGATGTACAACATCCGTTCGCCCTCGTAGATGCAGTCGACCGGACATTCCTCGACGCAGGACTTGTCTTTCACGTCGATGCAGGGTTCGGCGATGACGTAGACCACGGCAGCTCCTGACTGCAGTCTTGGCCGATGCCTGTCATCCTCGCCGGAGACGTCCTCTCCTAATCACCGGGGAACGGCGTCCCTCAGGTGCCGCCGACGTCATCTGACGACCGGTCAGTAGCCGCCGCCGCCTTCCTCGCCGCCTTCAACCTCGGCGCCGCCGCCTTCACCTTCGGGCGTCTCGACGTCCGCTCCACAGGCGACGGTGCCGAGTCCCATCAGGGCGGCGAACACGATCGCCGCAACGCGGTTGCGAAGCATTGCTCTGCCTTCCGTTGCACGGACGGTCAGACGCGATCTAACCGCTCCCGGCGCTGACGAAACGCGTCTCCCCGGGGTTCGTTCACCCGTACAGCTGGAAGACGTCGCGCAGGAGGAAGAAGTCCTGCAGGGCGAACCAGACGACGGCACCGGCCAACAGGACGTAGCCGGCCCACGCGACGGCGGGGTTCCGTGGTGGTCCCGGCGTCCCAGCGCCGAGCCGTTCCGTGACCGGGGAGACGACGATGCCGTAGAGGGGGTAGAGCAGGACGAACAGCAGCACGCTGATCCAGGTCGGCACATAGCGGAAGAACTCGTAGTTGCCATCCAGGACGACCGGAGCGGTCACAACCATCAAGACGAGGCCGAAGGCGAGGCCCTTTCGCGCGCCGCGGCCAGGGATCCACGGGCGGGCTACGAGGTACATCAGCGCACCCGGGATCCCTGTGACGACGCCTTGGGCCATCAGCGCGACGGTGCCGCCCACCGTGACCTGTCCGACCTCGTAGCCGGCATGCGTGACGATCCCGTTGTAGGCCGGGTTCATGAGCCGTACGAGCAACATCGCCACGCGTGCACCGAGCCCCGCCACCGCTCCCGCCGCCACCCCCGCCAGCAGCCCTGCGGCTCCGAGGCGGACACCGTGCCGGACGGCAACGCCGATGTGCCTGGCGGATGGCGAGTTCACAGCGACCGGTGTCGGCGGCTCGAGCGGGCGGTCGTCGCTCATCCCCGGCTCCGACGTCACCCCCCGTTCCTGCGCCGGCTGTCACGCAGCAGCGCCTCGGCGGCGTAGTACCCGCACATCCCGTGTACGCCGGCACCCGGCGGGGTCGACGACGAGCACAGGTACATGCCTGTGGCGCCGGTGGCGTACGGGCGCAACGTCCACCGTGGCCGGATGACGGTGCGCAGACCCGCGGCTGATCCTCCCGCGATGTCACCGCCGACGTAATTGGCGTTGTACTGCTCCATCTGCTGCGAGTTCATCGTCGCCCGTGCCAGCACCCGGTCGCGGAAACCGGGCGCGAACCGCTCCAGCTGAGCATCGATGCGCGCAGTCATGTCCTCGGTCGACCCGTGCGGTACATGGCAATAGGCCCACAGCGTATGCCGGCCGTGCGGTGCCCGCGTGTCGTCGAACAGCGTCTGCTGCGCCACCAGCACGAACGGCCGCTCGGGACAGCGTCCGCGCGCGACCTCGGCTTCCGCTGCGACGATGTCCGGTGCGCTACCCCCGACGTGCACCGTTCCGGCACGCGCCACCTCGGGGGCGGACCAGGGCACGGGACCGTCCAGTGCGTAGTCGACCTTGAAGACACCCGGACCGTAGCGAAAGGCGGTGAACTGCCGCCTGGCGATGCCCGGCAGGCGGTCACCGGCGATGGCCAGGACCTGCCGCGGCGTGACGTCGAACACAACGGCGTCATGTGGGGGGAGCTGACCGACGGTCGCGACAGTCACGCCGGTGCGGATCTCACCCCCAAGTCGCACGAGGTGTTCGCCGAGGGCGTCCGCGATCGCCTGCGACCCACCCCGCGCCATGGGCCACCCCACTGCGTGCGCGGCAAGCGCGAGCATCAGCGCGACGCCGGCGGTGAACGGTCTGGTCAGCGGGAGAATGCTGTGTGCCGCCATACCGGCGAACATCGCGCGTGCCGACTCTTCGTGGAACCTGGTGCGGCTGAGCAGCGTCGCCGGCTGCGCCGCGGAGAACGCGAAGCGGCCGAGGGTGACGGGGTGACGCGGTGGGCGCGCGGGGCCCAGGAACTGGTCGCGGATCGCGGGCCATCCCCGCACCATCGGCTCCACGAGCTTCTGCCACGCAGGCCCGTCGTCCCCCAGCGACTGCGCCGTCGCCTCGACCGATCGCTGCAGAAGTGCGGCCCTCCCGTCGTCCAGGGGATGGGCGAGTGCCGCCGGCGGGTCCACCCACTGCAGGCCGTGGTCCTGCAGGGGGAGTGTCGACAGGAACGGCGAGACCACCGCCAGGGGGTGGATCGCGGAACAGACGTCGTGGACGAACCCCGGCAGGGTCAGCTCGGCCGAACGCGCTCCCCCACCGATCCTGTCGCGCCCCTCGACCACCAGGACGGACCGCCCCGCCTGCGCCAGGCGGATGGCTGCCGCGAGCCCGTTGGGCCCGGCACCGACGACGACGACGTCGTAGCGCTCGGTCACCGTGCGCCCAGCTGGATGGTCATGTCCGCCATGGCCGCTGACACGGGCAGGGACCCGGCCCGGCGCATCGCCGACGCCACCAGCTCATCCATCTCGATGTCCGTGCGTGGGGGGTCATGGTGGAACAACACCACCGACGCCGCACCTGCCTCCTGCGCCAATCCCACCGCGTAGTCGGCGGTGGAGTGGCCGAAGTGCCCGCGGATGGGGAGCTCTGCGGCGGTGTACTGCGCGTCGTGGATCAGCACGTCGACGTCGGCAGCCAGCGCCAGCGCGGCGTCGTGGTACTCGCCGAACCCGTCGGCTCCCGGACCTGCGGAGAGCGGGTGGTGGTCCGAGAGGTAGGCGAGTGCGGTCGCCCCGTCCGAGACCCGGTAGCCGAACGTCCTGCCGCCCTTGTGCGGTATCTCCCGCGCGGTGACCGAAAAGCCGCCCAGGGTGAACGTTCCTTCGTCGAGCGCGTGGAAGCGCCAGCAGCCACGCAGCTGCGCCGGCCGGATCGGGAAGTGCGGGGGCGACATGCCGCGCCCGAGCAACTCCTCCGGGTCGGCGCCCTGCGCGGGGAGGTACAGATCCACCTCGGCATCGGGATGGTCCCCGGCGCCGAAGAACGGCAGGCCATGGGTGTGGTCCCAGTGCAGGTGTCTGAGGACGATCGCGCCCCTAAAGGCGGCGCCGTTCAGCAGCGGCGCCACCC
>WHTG01000145.1 GCA_009377835.1 Nitriliruptorales bacterium | reverse complement strand
TGACCGTCGAGCAGCACCGCGTGGTCGTCCATGATCTCGACGAAGACAGGTCCGGATCTGCGGGCAACGCGGGCGAGACGCATGTGCCTCACGCTAGCAAGCGGCGCGGGATGATCCTCACTCGGCGAGACGCGCGAGCCACGCCTCCGCTGCGCTCTCGAGGGCATCAGCGATCGCCTCTTGGCCGTCGGCGTCTGGTTCCTCGCCGCAGGCATGACACGCCGCCGCCGCAAGTTGCGCGTCTGCATTCACCACGTCCACCTCGACGCGCCCGCGCTCCAGCGGACGGACCCGAAGCGTCACGTCGCGCAGAATCACATCCGCTTCCAGCGCATGGTCACCGCACGAGGGGCACGGCACATCGAGCCAGACGGCCTCATCCATGCGACTCGTCGAGAAGGGCGTAGTCGTATGCGTCGGACAGGGCGAACCACGACGCCTCGATCACGTTCGGGGAGACCCCGACCGTTTCCCACTCCCGCTCGCCGTCGGTGGAGCGCACCAGCACGCGTGTGGTGGCGCCGGTGCCGCTGCCCGGGTCGAGGATGCGCACCTTGTAGTCCTCCAGGTGCAGCGAGCCCAATGCGGGCAACCGCTGCCCGATCGCCGCGCGAAAGGCGTGGTCCAGGGCATCGACCGGGCCATTGCCCTCGCCCGTGCCGATCAGCCGCTCCTCGCCGATCCAGATCTTCACGGTCGCCTCCGCCACCATGACGCCGTCCTCCCGCCGTTCCACAATCGTGCGGAAGCTCTCCAGCCGGAAGCGCTGTGGCCGCTGCCCCGTCTCGCTGCGCATCAGCAGCTCGAACGACGCGTCTGCAGCTTCGAACGTGTAGCCGACATGTTCCAGCTCCTTGACCCGCTGGAGGATTCGCAACGCCTGCTCATCGGTGATGTCAACCCCGAACTCGGCGCTCTTGAGGACCACAGTGGCCCGTCCCGCCAGTTCGCTGACGAGCAGCCGCAGGTCGTTGCCGACCAGGGCTGGGTCGACGTGCTGGTAGGTGTCGGTGCGTTTGGCGAGCGCGGACACGTGCAGCCCGGCCTTGTGTGCGAACGCGGCGTGGCCAACGTACGGCGCGTGCGGGTTCGTCGTCAGGTTCAGCACCTCGGCGACCTCGTGCGCGACGTGCGTTATGTGGATGAGGTCGTCTTCGGTGACCACGGGCAGGTCGAGCTTGAGTTGGAGGTTGGGGATCAACGACATCAGGTTGGCGTTGCCGCACCGCTCGCCGATGCCGTTGGCCGTTCCCTGCACATGCGTCGCGCCTGCCTGTACCGCCGCCAGGGAGTTCGCCACGGCGCAGTCGGTGTCGTTGTGCGCGTGGATGCCGACCTGCGTGGTGGGCACGGCCGCAACGACCTCGCTGACGGTGCGGTGGATCCTCTCCGGCAGGGCCCCGCCGTTTGTGTCGCACAGCACGACGCATTCGGCACCGGACTCCGCCGCGGCGCGGACCACATCAAGCGCGAACGCCGCATCCGCGTCGTAGCCGTCGAAGAAGTGCTCCGCGTCGAAGAACACCCGCTTGCCCTCCCCGCGCAGAAAGGCGACGGAGTCGGCAACCATCCGTAGACCCTCCTCCAGCGAGGCGCCCAGCGCCTCCCGGACGTGCAGGTCCCAGGCCTTGCCGACGAGGCACACGGCCTGAGTGCCCGCCTCCAGCAGCGCCCCGAGCGTGGGATCGGTGGCCACGTCGCCCTTTGGCCGTCGCGTCATCCCGAATGCGGTGAGGATCGCCCGCTTCAGGTCGAGCTCACCCGCCGCCGCCCGCCGGAAGAACTCTGTGTCCTTCGGGTTGGAGCCGGGCCATCCACCTTCGATGTAGCCCACATTGAGGCTGTCCAGAACACCCGCGATGCGCAGCTTGTCGGCCACCGTTGGCGCGATCCCCTGCTGCTGGGTCCCATCACGAAGGGTGGTGTCATACAGGTCGACTCGTGGCACGGTACGGCCTTACTCGTCGGGGCGAGGAGGTTCGCGGCGTCACGACCGTACGAGGCGGCCGCTCCCGCGGGCCGGCCTCGCCGGTCCTACGGGAGCGAGCGAATAATCGGCAGCGCGACGACGCACCCGTAGGCGGGCCGGGCGGCAGCGCGATCCTTCACCATCACCAGGGCAGTGTGCACGGCCGCGCCGCGCGGCACAACGCACGGTGCTAGTCGGCGTCACGCCCCAGGTGCCGAGTGAACCACTCACCCGCGAGTACGCTGACCTGTTCGAGTGCTCCCGGTTCGGAGAAGAGGTGGGTCGCGCCAGGCACGATCTGCAGCTGCGTCTCGCCGGGCAGGTCCCGCACGGCCGCCCGGTTCAGGTCGACCACCACGTGGTCGAGTTCGCCCACGATCAACAGGGTGGGAGCTGTGACCTCCGCGAGGGCATCGCCGGCCAGATCCGGTCGGCCGCCCCGGGAAACGACGGCGCGTACGCGCTGCGGGCGCTGGGCAGCGGCGATGAGGGCAGCAGCCGCCCCCGTGCTGGCGCCGAAGGTTCCGACGCTCAGGGCGGACGACTCCCCGCGCTCCGCCAGCCAGTCGACGGCTCCCACCAGCCGGCCCGCGAGCATCGGGATATCGAAACGGAGTGCAGCCGTGTCGCGGTCGACGTCCTCCTCCTCGGCGGTCAGCAGGTCCATCAGCAGCGTCGCGAATCCGCGGGCGTGCAGCGTCCCCGCGACCTCGCGATTGCGCGGGCTCCTCCGGCTGCTCCCGCTGCCGTGCGCGAACAGGACGACTCCCCGTGCGCTCCCCGGCACGTCGAGGTCGCCGTCGAGGGTGACGTCACGCAGCGCGAGATTGACCGCGGTCACGCGGCCATCCCTTCGCCGGAGCGCCGGCGTGACGGCGTCTCGAGGATGAGACGCGTGCCACGGTCCCACGTCGCGTAGTTCCACGCCCAGTTCAGCAGCACCGACAGCCGGTTGCGGAAACCCATCAACGTGAGCAGGTGCAGGAACAGCCATGCCAGCCACCCCACAACGCCCTTGAGGTGGATCCCCCAGGGAAGGTCGGCCACGGCGGCGTGGCGCCCGATCGTGGCCATGGATCCCTTGTCGCGGTAGACGAACGGGCGGGTGGCGAGCCCGGCATGGCGGCGAAGGATCTGCTGCGCGACATGGCGGCCACCCTGGATCGCCGGTTGCGCGACCTGTGGGAGCATCTGCCCGCCCGCGTCCTTGGCCGCCGCCAGGTCTCCCACGATCCACACGTGCGGGTGGCCGGGAACGGACAGGTCCTCCGACACGACCGCGCGGCCGTCACGTGTCGTGGAGAGCCCGAGCTGGGCGGGAAGTGCGACCGCGGTGACGCCGGCCGCCCACACCAGCGTCGCGGCCGATACGGACTGGCCGTCATCGAGCCAGACGTGCGTACCGTCGACGCGTTGCACACGACATCCGGTCAGGACGTCCACTCCGCGCCGGCGCAACTGCTCCGCGGCGTGCCGGCGAGACTGCGGCGAGAACGGCGGCAGCACCTCGTCACCCATCTCCACAAGCACCACCTTGGCCCGCGAGACGTCGAGCCGGGGAAAGTCCTTCGCCAGCACCTTGCTGAACAGCTCCACCAGCGCACCGGCCATCTCCACCCCGGTCGGCCCCCCGCCGACGATCATCGTGGTGAGCCAACCCTGCGCGACCAGTTCTGGTTTTGCGTCGGCCTCCTCGAACCGTCGCAGGACCTCGCCACGCAGCCGCGGGGCGTCCGCCAGGCGTTTCAATCCCAGCGCGTGCTCTGCCACTCCAGGGATGCCGAAGTCGGCCGTTGTGGCTCCGGCAGCCAGCACCAGGTGGTCGTACGGTACGCGCGTGCCGTCGGCCAGCACCACGTGGCGAGCGTCAAGGTCCGCGTTCACGACCTCGCCGATGCGCACCTGCACCTGTGGTGCGGCGTGGAACACGGCTCGCAGGGGATACGCGATGTCCGCCGGATTCAGGCCCGACGTCGCCACCTGGTACAGCAGCGGTTGGAACAGGTGGAAGTTTTCACGGTCGATGAGCGTCACACGAGCGCCATGGGATGCGAGCGCACGTGCCGCATTGAGACCGCCGAAGCCGCCGCCGACGACGACCACGTGGACGGTCATGCCGGCGGCGCGTCCTCGGGCACGAGTTCAGGCCGTCCCGCCCGTGCCATCAGCACCACTGCCATGATGATCAGGGTGCCGCCGATGATCTGCTCTGTCGAGATCCGCTCGCCGAGCACCACGGCCGCGAGCAGGACCACCGTCATGGGCTCCATCGTCGACACGGTGGATGCCTCCGCCGGGCCGACCCGCTCCAACCCCGCGAAGAAGGTGACGATCGCAATGACTGTGGAGATGAGCGCGATCCCGACCAAAGCCGCCCACCCGCCGACGGATTGCGGCAGCGCGGGACCGCGCACCGACACGGCGATCCCCAGGACGACCGCAGCGGAGAGCATCACGACGGTCGCCGCTGGGATCGCGCCCGCCTTCGGCCCCACACGCGAACTGGCCAGGATGTAGATCGCGTACGCCACGGCCGCCCCCAGGGCGAGGGCGACTCCCGCCGGCGACCCACCCGAAGCGCGACCGATGGTCAGCGCCGTGCCGGCCAGCGCCACAACCACGGCGATGACCTTGACCGCGGTCAACGACTCGTGGAACACCAGCGCGGCGACGATCATCACGATAGCCGGGTAGACGTACAGCAGCAGCGCCACGAGTGCGGCCGGCGCCACCGTCAGCGCGACGAAGTACAGCATCGATTGGGTCACGTAGCAGACCGCGCCGAGGCAGACGAGGACGAGCAGGGTCCGGCCGCGCGGCCAGGCGTGTCCGCCAAGTCGCAGCACCCCCACCATGCACAACGCGGCGATCGCGAAGCGCACTGCGAGCAGCGTCACCGGATCAACGCCCGCGTTGTACGCGATCTTGGCGAGCACCGCGGCCGCGCCGAACGACGCGCCGGATACCGCCACGAGGAGGATCCCCGTGGTGTGGTGGCGCAGCGGCAGCCGCGGCCTTTCGAGCAGCGTCAGGGAGATATCGAACAGCTACTGGCTGACGTGGTCGAGCATCCAGTCGTACTTGGCTTCCTTGCCCTTGACGACGTTGAAGAACAGATCCTGCAGCTGCTTCGTGATGGGGCCGGGCGCGCCGATCTCCCGGTCGTCCGCACTGCGGATCGGCACCACCTCCGCCGCGGTGCCCGTGTAGAAGGCCTCGTCCGCGAGGTACAGGTCCTGGCGTAGCAGCGGCGACTCCACGAACGGGATGTCCTGATCCCGTGCGAAGGTCACGACCGCGTCGCGGGTTATCCCCTGCAGCACACCCTCGGACAGCGGCGGGGTGATGAGCACGCCGTCCTTCACGACGAAGATGTTCTCCCCGGAACCTTCCGCGACGCGGCCGTGCTCGTTGAGCAACACAGCCTCGTCGTAGCCCGCCTTCAGCGCCTCGACCTTCGCCAGCGACGAGTTGATGTAGAGGCCCGCCGCCTTGGCGCCCGTCGGGATCATGTTGGTGCCGATCCGCTGCCACGAACTGACCTTCGCGCGCACTCCGTTGAGCAGCCCCTCGTCGCCCAGGTAGGTGCCCCAGGGCCACACGGCGATCGAGACGGACACCTTGGACGGCAGGGGGTTCAGACCCATCTCTCCGTACCCCAGGTAGACCAGCGGGCGGATGTAGCAGGACTGCAGCTCGTTGACCGCGATCAGATCCCGCGTGGCCGCCATCAGCTCGTCGACGGAGTACGGAACCTCCATCTGCAGGATTCGCGCCGAGCGGTGCAGCCGTTCCATGTGCGCCCGGTGCATGAACACCGCGGGACCTCGTGCAGTCTCGTATGCCCGTACTCCTTCGAACACACCCCAGCCGTAGTGCAGGGTCGGCGTGAGGATGTGGATCGTGGCGTCCTGCCAGTCCACCATCTCGCCGTCCATCCAGATCTTGGACACAGCGGGGATAGGCATGGTGTTCGTCGCTCCTGTGGTCGTGGTCGCCTGTCAGTCAGCCGCCGGCGATCATGGCCGCGATACGGTCGCCGATCGCCGTCGTCGAGTATCCCATGCCCTCGCCGCCCATGGCACCCAGACTGGGCAGCACCGCCGCCGCCGCCTCCTCGACGGCCGCGGCGGCCTTCACCTCCCCAAGGTGAGCCAGGCACATCGCCGCCGAGAGCACCGCAGCGACCGGGTTTGCCCACCCCCGCCCGGCGATATCCGGCGCGGACCCGTGGACGGGTTCGAACATGCTGGGACTGCGGCGCAGCGGATCGAGGTTGCCGCTGGCGGCGAGGCCAAGGCCGCCCTGCACCGCCGCGCCCAGATCGGTCACGATGTCCCCGAACAGGTTGTCGGTCACGACGACGTCGAACCTCTCGGGCTGCGTGACCAGGTACAGGCACATCGCATCCACGTGCACGTAGTCGGTCTGGACGCCGGGAAAGTCGCCGGCAACCTCGTCCACTGTCCGCTGCCACAGGTCCCCGGCGAAGGTCAGCACGTTCGTCTTGTGGCACAGCGTCAGGCGGCCGCGTCGGGCGGCGGCACGACCGAAGGCGTCACGAACCACGCGCTCGACGCCGTGCCGCGTGTTCAGCGACTCCTGCGTCGCGACCTCACTCGGGGTACCGCGGTACAGCGACCCGCCCGCGCCCGCGTACGACCCTTCGGTGTTCTCCCGCACCACGATCATGTCGCAGCGGTCGGGTGTGAGGCCTGCGACGGGCGACGGGACCCCCGGGTACAGCTTCACCGGACGCAGGTTGACGTACTGGTCGAACGCGAACCGCAGCTTGAGCAGCAGGCCGCGCTCCAGCACTCCCGGTGGGACATCAGGGGCTCCCACCGCCCCGAGCAGGATTGCGTCGTGGCCGCGCAGTTCCTCGAGCAGCGAGTCCGGCAGCACCTCACCGGTGGCGAGATACCGGGTGCCGCCGAGGTCGTACTCAACCGTTGAGACGGTGAATCCGAAGCGCTCCGAAGCCGCGCGTACTGCCTTGAGGGCCTCCGCGGTGACTTCCGGCCCCACACCGTCGCCGCCGATGACAGCGATGCCATAGCTCATGCCGTCATCATGCCCGACGGGCTACCGGATCTTCCGCGGCGTGCTCCAGCGGCAGGGTCATGGAGAAAACCGACCCGCCGCCGGGGCGGGAGGTGGCAAACGCATCCCCTCCCATCATGCGGGCGTATTCCTTGACCAGCGCGAGTCCCACCCCCGCTCCTCTGGTGGCGCCGCGGATGGCGGACGCCGAACGCCAGAAGGGCTCGAACGCGCGGTGCGCCTCGTCAGGTGTGAGCCCGCCGCCGCGGTCGACCACATCGAGTTGGACGAACCCTTCGCGCTGCGCCGCCCGGACGACGATGGGCGTGCCCGCCGGGGAGTACTTCACCGCATTGGACACCAGGTTCGTCAACCCGCGTCGCAGAAGCACCGGGTCCGCAACGGCGCGAATCGGGGGCACTGCAATCTCCACCCGGCGACCCTCGACCAGCGGTGACAGCAGCGACATTGCCTGGTGGACCTCGTCCGCCAAGTCGACCGGTCCCGGCGCACCGGACAGGCGCCCGGCTTCCAGCGCGGCGACGTCCAGCAGGCGGCTCACCTGGTCGGTGAGTTCGTCTGCGTGCTGATTGATCTGCCTGACCATCTGGCGTCGCTGGTCGTCGTGCAGGTGCTCCCAACGCTCGCTCAGCGTCGCCCCGAACCCCACGATGCACGTCAAGGGCGTGCGCAACTCGTGCGACACGGACGTCAGCATGTCACGCCGCAGATCGTTCAGCCCCTGCAGGCGCTCCACGAGTTCGCCCTGCAGTTCCAAACGGTGGAGATTCGCCAGAGCGATCGCGGCAAAGGCGGTGAAGGTCTCCGCGAGACGGATCTCGGCGGGCAGATATTCGCGGGGCGCGGTGGTGACCAGTGCCAGGGATCCGCTGCCGGCGGCCTCGGAGCGCAACGGCACCAGAAGGTGGCGCCGGGGCCCGAGGTCCTGCAGCGCCGCCTCCGGCGCGCCCAGCATCGCCTGTGCCTTCGCCAGCAACACGCCGGACTCCTGCACAGGTGCGCCGTCGGTCGCCTCGGCAACGACCTCACCGTCGCGCTGGAGAAACAGGACGCAGGTGTCCGCGCGCAGCAGGCGGCGGGCGCCACTGACGATGCCACCCAGGATCTCGGCACGTGTACTGGCGGACGTGACGAGGAGGGAGAGACGTTCGAGTTCGGCCGCCCGAACGGCCAGGTCATGATGACGCCACGCGCGCTCCACGACCAGCGGAAGATCATCGAGGAACCCCGGCTCTTTCACCAGGTAGTCAACGGCGCCGGCGCGCATCGCCTCGACCACCAACGTCTCCGAGCCCGCGCCGGTGACCATGATCACCGAGGCGTCACCGAGGCGGCGGATCTCGGCGAGCGTCTCGAGCCCGTTC
>WHTG01000124.1 GCA_009377835.1 Nitriliruptorales bacterium | reverse complement strand
TGGGGGGTCGGGGTCGGGGACCGGCGGCGGACTTGATTGGCGCCGGCGCCCCGTGCTGACCGAGAATGCGGGGTCGCCAGGTGGGATCGCCAGGTGGGACAAGTCGACGAAGGACGGCGCCCGTGGACGTCACGCTCGATCAAGCCCGCACGCTCATCCACGCGTGCCGCACGGTGGTGGACGGGGCGGCGACGCGGTTGGCTGCGGATTCGGCCAGGGAAGGCCTTGTGGACGTCGAGTTGATGGACCGCGAGCAGGTCCTGGCCTACGACCTGTCGTCGGTCGCGTCGCAGGTCACGGCCGCCGAGGAGATGCTGGCGTACGGCGCGGAGGGCGAGCTCGAGACGCTGCTGACGGTGGCGTTCGCGGGTGATGTCGCCGCGGGCATCGCCGCGCGCATGCAGGGCCGGGAAGCGGCGTGGGGGGTCGAGGACGAGTGGCTCGGCGATGCGATCGTTCAGTTCCGCGCTGCGCGATCGGCGGAGCTTCTCGACGACATCGGCGACCGGGTCCTGGCCGACGCCAACCTGCCGCGCCACCTGCCCGACGACCTGGACATGGCGCGCCAGACGTTTCGCGAGTACGCAGACGACAAGGTCCGGCCGGTCGCCGAGCAGGTCCACCGCAACGACGAAGACATCCCGGACGAGATCATCAGCGGTCTTGCGGAGATGGGCATGTTCGGTCTGTCGATCCCGGAGCAGTTCGGCGGGTTCGCGCAGGGCGAGTCCGAGGACGACTTCATGTCGATGGTCGTCGTCACCGAGGAGCTGTCACGTGGCTCGCTGGGCGTCGCGGGGTCGCTGATCACCCGGCCCGAGATCGTCGGCAGGGCGCTGGTGAAGGGTGGAACCCCGGAGCAGCAGGCGAAGTGGCTGCCGCAGATCGCTGCCGGTGAGCTCATGTGCGGCGTCGCGGTGACCGAGCCCGACTACGGCTCGGATGTCGCCGGGCTGAAGGTGTCGGCCAGGCGCGACGGGGACTTCTACATCGTCAACGGCGTGAAGACATGGTGCACGTTCGGGGGGCGGGCGAACCTGCTGGGCCTGCTCGCCCGCACCGGTTCGGCCGGGGACAAGCACAGGGGACTGAGCCTGTTCGTCGTGGAGAAGCCGGCCTTTGCAGGGCATCAGTTCACCCACGACGGTGAGCACGGAGGCCGCATGGAGGCCCGCGCGATCGGCACGATCGGCTACCGCGGGATGCACAGCTTCGAAATCAGCTTCGACGGTTACCGGGTGCCGGCGCAGAACCTGGTCGGCGGTGAGGAGAAGCTGAACAAGGGCTTCTATCTGCAGATGGATGCGTTCGCCAACGGGCGGCTGCAGACCGCCGCACGGGCGCTGGGCCTGATGCAGGCGGCGTTCGAGGACGCGGTTGTGTACGCCAATGCCCGCCACGTGTTCGGCGTGCCCCTGGCGTCGTATCAGCTGACTCGCGCCAAACTCGCGCGCATGGCGTTCCTTATCGCCGCCTGCCGCCGGTTCGCGTACCGCTCGGCACAGCTCTTGGGCGCCGGCGAGGGCCAGTTGGAGGCGTCGATGGTCAAGTCGTTCTCGTGCCTTGCCGCCGAGTGGGTGACGCGCGAGGCGCAGCAGATCCACGGCGGCATGGGCTATGCCGAGGAATATGCCGTCAGCCGCTACTTCGTCGACGCGCGTGTGCTGTCGATCTTCGAAGGCGCCGACGAGACGCTGGCCCTGCGCGTCATCATCCGCCGCCTGCTGGAACAGGCGCTGGCCACCGGGTAGCGGCGGGCGGGTCTCCTGGTCAGGTGGCTCGGTGGTGTGCTCCGGATGCTTCAGCTCACCGCAGCGTCGCGGACGGCCGCAT
The DNA here is from genome assembly GCA_009377835.1 of Nitriliruptorales bacterium. Classification (GTDB taxonomy): domain Bacteria; phylum Actinomycetota; class Nitriliruptoria; order Euzebyales; family Egibacteraceae; genus WHTG01. The sequence goes on along the minus strand of WHTG01000124.1, from coordinate 7,723 downwards.
TTCCACGGCGCACACTGTGGGAGTGAAAGACGGTTGGGAAGGCGGCGAGCGCCAGGGAATTCGGTGGCTGCGGGTCGCCGGGGTGCTTGCTGTCGCTGTTGTCTCGGCGCTGTTGTGGTTCCAGCGCGATCGGGGGATCAGCGTGGAGCGTGACGGCCAGCCGGTCGGCGGTCCCACGGCCATGCCCCAGGTCGTCGTGACGGCACCGCTGCGGGCCGGTGACCGGTGGTACTGCTCCAGCGACTATCCCGTGAGGGCGTACGCCGCTGACGCCGTGTACTACCCGCCGCACTACCCCACGCGTGGGGCGTTCGTCGCGCGCCCGGACGAGTGCTACGTCGACGAGGAGCGGGCGGCGGCGGCCGGGTACCAACTGGCCGATCCACCGCCCGGCTCGGTCGTCGCGGGTGATGTCTACGTCGTGGTCGCGTCGGCACCGGGTCGCGCCGCGTGTGCCCAGCTGGCGGTGGAGGCGCAGGTGGCCGTACCTTGTCCGACCGTCCTGCCGTCGCCCGCGACCGGCCCGTCGTGCACGGACAACCGCTGTCGCATGGACGACGGCATCGTGATCGAGCAGCGGGGATTCGACGCCCCACCCCTGTTCTGCGTCGACTGTGACCACCACGTGATGATCACGGCCGTCAAAGACAATGAGTCGCGCCATCTCGTCACGTGCCCCGAGCCGCCCGCGCAGGGGGAAGACCCAGGGTCGGTGACGGCGGTGCCGCAGGACGAGGGCCTTGACCGGGTCGGCCCCACTCCGGAGGTCCTCGAGTGCGCCCAGGGTCCGCCGTGGATCCCTGGCATCGGCGGCATTCCGCACGAGGGCCACACCATGGCGCGGTGGCGGACAGGCGGACACACCTTCGGCGTCAGCGTCGAAGGCCACGGCGAGCGTCAGACCCAGCTGCTGCACGCACTCCTGAACGGCATCGAGATCTGCGCAGCGCGTCCGCAAGTGGCCAGCGGGTGCCGCCCGGTGAGCGGCTGATCAACGCAGAGCACAACCACACGCCGCTCATCCCGGCTTCCCGTTGGAAAAGTCTGTTTTGCCGGGTTAACCGGTGCGGTTCGCCGGGCATGAGGGTCCCCCCGACAGACCTTCAGAGGAATGGACGCACTTATGACCCAGACGAACACCCTTGCCAGAACCCTCCACGACGTCGGTCTGGCCACCTGGTTCGGCGGCGCACTGATGGGTGCAGTTGGGCTGAACGGAGCCAGTTCCGATGTTTCCGATCCGACGGACCGCGCACGTGTTGCGAACTCCGGGTGGGGACGCTGGACCCCGGTCAACGCCGCGGCAATCGGCGCACACGTCCTGGGCGGCGCGAAGCTGACCACGGCCAACAAGGGTCGCATCGCAGGCCAGAAGGGGGTCGGATCCGCCACCGCGCTCAAGGCTGGGCTGACCGCCGCGGCACTGGGTGCCACGGCCTATTCACGCGTGCTTGGCCAGAAGGTCATGGAGGCCGAAGCCAAGGAGGCGCAGCATCCCCTCGGCCCCGACGGCCTACCGGTCGCGGACGCGACCACCGCGACAGCGCAGACCCCCGACGACGCCGCAAACGCGCAGAAGCAGCTGAAGGTGCTGCAGTGGGCCATTCCCGCGTTCACTGGCGCGCTCCTCGTGCTGAACGCGCGGATGGGCGAGCAGCAGCGGCCGGCCGAGGTCACGCGCGGCATGGCCAGGCGCATCTTTCCGGACGCGAGCGAGCGCCGGAAGAACCGGGAGAAGTAGACGGCGGCCATCCCAAGGGGAGGGCCACACCTGATGACGAGGACCGCCGGTTGCCCGGAATCGGCGGATCCCGTCGCCCAACGGCATGACGGGTGTGCCGGCTCCCGCGGTGGCAAAATATATGATATCGCGGAAGGCCCGCAATAGTTTTCCTGACTGCGCCCAGCCGTCAGGGCTGACCGGCACCAGGAGAGGGGACGGGAACCCTCCGCCGCCCAGACGTCCAAGGCTGGCTTCGGCGGTCCGCGCGCACCGAGTCGTGTCGCGGCATCAGGCAAACGTGAGCGTGCCGGCGCGCACGTCGGCCACGGCCACGGGACGGTGTTCGGCCACGCTGATGCGCGCGGCTTCCATCACGGCGATGACCTCACGGCCTTGCTCGCCGGCGACCTCGGGATCGGAACCGGAACGGATGCACACTGCGAACTCGCGCATCTGCTCGGCGAGCGCGTCGACCACGGTGACGTCCTGGCGCTCCCGGCTCGCCTGCTGTGGCGACTGCAGGTAGAGCTCGGCGCCGTCCATCTCGCTCCAACCGGAGCCGTCGTGGCCGTGCACCGCGATGGAGGTTTCCCGCGGCAGCACGATGGACGTCGACAGCGTCGCCAACGCGCCCGACTCGAGATCGAGCGACAAGGTCGTGATGTCGTCGAGTCGACCACGGCCGAGCAACCGTCGGCTCGAGGCGTAGACCTCGTGGACCGGCCCGGCGAGGTAGTGGATCGAGTCGACCATGTGCACGCCGAGAGCGGTCATCCCCCCGAGCGGACACTCGGCTGGATCACCCCGCCACCCACGCGCGGAGTCAAGTCCGAGGGCGTGGTCTGTTTCGCCTCCAGCAGGTGAACCAGTCCGAACGCGCCGTTGTCCAGGCGTCGTCGTAGAGCGCGAGTGGCTGCGACCTTGCGCCGGTGATGACCCACCTGGAGGACGATGCCCGCCGCGCGGGCAGCCGTCACCGCCTCGCTCGCATCCCGGTACGAGACTGCCAACGGCTTCTCCACAAAGACATGCTTGGCTGCCTCGGCGGCGGCCTTGATCATCGGAAGGTGCGTCGAGTGCGGCGTCGCCAGCACGATGGCGTCGATCTCCTGGTTCGCGAGCAGGTCATCAAGGTCGGTCGCTGTGGCGCAGTTGTGCGCCGCGGCGAAGGCCTCGCGAGCGTCCGGGGAACGTGCGAAGCAGGACGCCACGCGCGCGGCGCCTGACCGTTCAACTGCCTCGGCAAGCTGATTGCCCCACCAACCCAGGCCGACGAACGCCACCGCCGGCACAGTGCCCGTACCCTCAGTTGAAGTGCGTGATCCCATTGGGTCGCTCCGATACTGGTTACGAAGACAGGTGCTGCCGTGACGCCTCGACCACCGCCGCGGTGACATTGCCCGCAGCGACCTGTCCCCGCAGGTAGTCAAGGTCGTCCCGAGAAGGCGACCATGCGGGGTTGGTCGGCCAGGCGACGGTCCGGGGACTGACGTCGGGCCCGTACCGGACCCGGAACAGCAACGTGCGATCGGCGCCATTGGTGTATTCGTGCAGCTCACCGGGAGGGTGGACGACGAACGCCCCGGGGACGACGTCAACGCGGTCGCTCGGGGTGATCATCCGCCCGCCTCCTTCGAAGCAGAAGTAGATCTCCGTCGCCCTCGGGTGGCAGTGGTACGGGCTGACCTGGCCCGGTTCCCAGCACGCGACGGTGACGTCCCCGCCGGCAACGGTCTCCAGCACCTTTTCGACATGAAGGTCGGGCTCGAAATGCTGCTCTTGGCGCAAGTCGAACATGTACATCAGGCGTCTCCTGTTGCGGCGGTGACACGGTCGTAGACGATCGATGCCACGGCAACGTCCTCCAGACCGATGCCCAGTGACTTGAAGACAGTGATCTGTTCGGCGTTGGTGCGGCCGGCGGCGCGGCCGCCGACGATGTCCCTCAGTTCGCTGACGTCTGCCCAGCGCAGCACGCCGGCCCGGATGGCCGAATGGAACTCGCCCGCCTCCGCCTCGGCCTGGGCGACATCGTCGACCACCACCACCGCGCCGGAGGAAACAACGGCGTCATCCGCCTCCCTGTTCGCCTTCTGGTTCGCGCCGACGAGGTTCACGTGTGTGCCGGGCCGCAACCAGGCGCCGGCCAAGACGGGGTCTCTCGCCTTCGTCGCCGTCACGACGATGTCGGCCCCTTCCACGGCCTCGACGGCCGTGGCCGTGGCAGTCACGTCCACGCCCAGTAGCGCGCCCATCTCCTCGGCGAAGCGCGACCTGTGGGCCGCCGTCGGACTCCACACCTGTACGTCGTCGATCGGCCGCACCGCGCATACCGCTTGCAGCTGCGCCGTGGCCTGCCAACCGGTGCCGAGGATCGCCGCGCAACGACTGTCGGACCGGCTCAGCCACCGTGTCGCGACTCCGGTCGCCGCCGCCGTGCGCGCACGGCTCAGCGCCTTGCCTTCGATCACGGCGAGGAAGTCGCCGCTGCCGTCGAACAACACCACGCACGACTGGTCGTTGCGGGTGTAGGCCTTGACCGCCAGTCGCCCGGGTGCGGCCCATGCCCCGCCGAGCACATTGAGCCGGGTCGAGCCCAGGAACAGACGCCGTCGCGGAAGAGTGTCCGTCGATTCCGGGTCCGCAGCGAAGACGAGCTCGACCGCTTCCAGGGCAGCGGTGAGCGGCAAGACTGCCTCGACATCTGCTTCTGTGATCACCAGCACGGGCGTCCCGTCGTCCGCTGATCGGCCACAGGCGCGGCCGCCAACAATGTAGATTATAGAATCTCGCCCCCCGGAGGGCAGAACAGCCAGACCTGTGGGCGCGAACACCCGGAGTTGTGTATGCCTGAACCAATCGTCCCCACCCGTAGCGAGCTCCACGACGGCATGCGCATCGAATGGCACGTCCCGATCGAGATGGACGACGGGAATGTCCTGGATGCCGACGTCTTCCGCCCCGACGACGACGGTGTGTATCCGGTGATCATGAGCTACGGGATCTACGGCAAGGGGCTGGCCTTCCAGGACGAGATCTACGCGATGCAGTGGAACAAGCTCGTCGCGAAAGACCCGACGGTCCTGGAGGGTTCGACCAACGCCTACCAGGCGTGGGAGGTGACCGACCCGGAACGCTGGGTGCCCGACGGCTACGTGGTGGTGCGGGTGGACTCGCGTGGGTCGGGCTGGTCGCCTGGCTTCATGGACCCACGATCCCTGCGAGAGATCGCCGACTTCGAGCAGTGCATCCAGTGGGCCGGCACCCAGCCGTGGAGCAGCGGCAGGGTCGGTCTGCTCGGCATCTCCTACTACGCGGTGACGCAGTGGCGCGTCGCGCAGGAGGCGCCCGCGCACCTTGCCGCGATGATTCCATGGGAGGGCTACCTCGACTACTACCGCGGGCCCACCCACCACGGCGGGATCCGTTCGGAGTTCCAGGACCGCTGGTGGGACACGCAGGTCGCCCGGGTGCAGTACGGGGTGGGGGAGCGAACGCTGACCAACCCCCACACGGGCGAGTCCATCGCCGGCCCGGTGACGCTGTCGGAGGAGGAACTCGCTGCTAATCGGGTCGACCTCATCAGCGAACTGAAGCGCCGTGAACTCGACGGCGAGTGGTACGCCGAGCGCAGCAGCGACCCAACAGCGATCACCGTCCCATTCCTGTCCGCGGCCAACTGGGGTGGACAGGGCATCCACCCGACCGGCAACTTCGAGGCGTTCGAACGTGCGCCGGCGGAGCAGAAGTGGCTCGAGGTGCACGGTGACACGCACTGGACCCATTTCTATTCGGAGTACGGGCGCGCGTTGCAGCGCCGCTTCTTCGACCACTTTCTCAAGGGCATCGACAACGGGTGGGATGCGCAGCCTCCGGTGCTGCTCAACATCCGCCGGCCCGGCGAGCAGTTCGAGCAGCGCACAGAGCACGAGTGGCCGCTGGCCCGTACCGCGTGGACGCACTACTACCTGGGGCTGGGCGAGGAGTCCCTCGGGGTCGCTCCCCCCTCCTCGCCGGCAACCGCGCAGTACCAGAGCATGGGCGACGGGTTGACGTTCTGGCTCCCCGTGAACGACGACGAGATCGAGATCACCGGCCCCATCGCCGCCAAGCTGTTCGTCTCGTCACCGACGGTCGACGTCGATCTGTTCCTGGTTGTGCGGCTGTTCGACACCGACGGCGCCGAGGTCACCTTCGAGGGGTCGACCGATCCGAATACGCCCATTGCGATGGGCTGGCTGCGAGCGTCCCATCGCGAGCTCGACCGCGAGCGCAGTCGTCCCTACCGTCCGTACCACCCGCACCGCCGGCGCGACATGCTCGAGCCGGGCACCGTCTACGAGCTCGACGTCGAGATCTGGCCGACGTGCATCGTCGTGCCTCCCGGATACCGTCTGGCCCTGACCGTGCGCGGCAAGGACTACGAGTACTCCGGCCCGCTCGACGAGTACGGACAATCGTTCTACTACGCGACCCGCGGCACCGGCGGCATGACGCACAACGATCCCGAGGATCGCCCTCCGGAGGTGTTCGACACGACCGTCACTGTGCACTCGTCGCCGAGCCAACCCTCGTACGTCTTGTTGCCGATCATCCCGCCGGACACAACGTCGGGGGGCAACCGGCCCCGGAGCCATCCATGAAACCTGCCTACGGGCTCCACATCGAGGACCTGCGTTATTCCTGATCGGCGAATGACGGCGCGAACCGTCCCTGTGGCGACCCCGTCCGAGAACGAGACCGGAGAAACCGCCCCGGGCACAGGGTGGTTTCATGCGGCGCTCCCGCTCGCCGCCAGTGTGTTGCTCGTGTCGATGGTGGCGCACTTTCGCGTGCCGCTCCTGGCCGACATCGGACGCGAACTCGCCATGTCTGCGAGTTCGCTGGGACTGGTGGCCACGGTGTTCGCGATCGGCCGGCTCGCCCTGGACCTGCCGGTTGGGCGCCTCGCGGATCGCATCGACCCCCTCAAACTGTTGGCCTTCGCGGCTGCGGCCATGGGGGTGAGCAGTCTGGGGCTGGCCTTTGCCCCGTCTGCCGCGTGGGTGCTGTGGTCCAGCCTGCTGCTGGGTATGGCGTCGGCGACCGGCAACACGACTGGCATGACCGCCCTGTCGGGCTCCGCTCCGCCGGCCCGGCGGGGTTCGGCCATGGCGCTGTACTCGGGAGCCCTACTGGGTGGGCAGGCCCTCGGACCCGCGGTGTCGGGCGCCGTGGCGTCGCTCGGTACCTGGCGAACGGCCGCGTTTGTGGCGACGGGGCTGGGTCTGGCGGTTGGGGTCGCTACCGCCGCATGGCGCCGGCGGACCGGCCATGTCCCGCTGCGGCGCAATACGAAGCAGGGTGCGGGTGACGACGTTGCCGAGCTGACCCCGTTGCAACGTGGCGCTTTGTATGGCGTGTGCTTCTCGGTGTTCTTCACCCTCGGCGCGATGCCCCAGACGCTGGTGCCGCTCCTCGGGGCGATCGACCACGGGCTGCGGACGGCGACCATAGGGCTCGCCATCGGCATCGGGGGGTCGGCGAGAATGCTGGGCGCGGCCATCAGCGGGGCGGTCTCGGACCGGGTCTCGCGTCGGGCCGCGCTCTTGCCGGCGCTCGCGCTGCAGGCCGCCGGTGTGGCCCTGCTGGCGGTCGGCGGCAGTGCCGCCGTGTGGCTGGCGGCCATCATCCTGATGTCGCTCGGGTCCTCGGGCAACGCCGTCGCCGCGACGATGCTCGGCGACCGGACGCACGGGGCGCGACTGGGGCGGACGCTGGGGCGCTACCGCTTCTGGGGTGACATCGGTCTGGTGGTCGGGCCCGCGCTAACCGCGTTCGTGTACGACCGGGCCGGTGTGGGGCCTGCGGTTGGGCTGGTCAGCGGTGTGCTCATCATGTGCGCCGTGGCGGCCGCCGTCGTCGTACCGGAGACGTACGGACGAGGCAGTCGCGCAGTCGCAGGACAGGAGATGACGTGACCCAGATCGACCAGGAAGCGCACGGCCTGCGCGCCATCGG
>WHTG01000060.1 GCA_009377835.1 Nitriliruptorales bacterium | reverse complement strand
GGCAGCACTTGCCGGCTGGGCGCGAGACGAGACGACGCGACGGGGCGGCGCCGCCGCGCAGGCGCGGCGCGACGCCGCGCAGGCGGCGGAGGAACTCGACGCGGTGCACGGAAAGCTCAGCGCGCGGTGCAAGGAGTGCGAGGTCGTGGTGGCCGCCGGGGTGCGGCCACGCGATGCCGTCGGCGATGCCGTCACCCGCGCAGCGCACGAGCGCCGCCGGCTCGATGCGGGGCTGGACGAGGCCGAGCGGTTGCGCGGCACGTTGGCGGCCGAGCAGGACCATGCGGCGGTCGCGAAGGCCCTGGCCGGGCATCTGTCTGCCCGGGGGTTCGAGCAGTGGCTGCTCGACGAGGCGCTCGGGCATCTGGCCGAGGGCGCCAGCGGCGTCCTGCGTGAACTCTCGGCCGGTCAGTACTCCCTGACGCTGGACCGACAGCGCAACTTCGTCGTCGTCGACCACCGCAGCGCCGACGAGCAACGGCCGGCCAGAACGTTGTCCGGTGGCGAAACCTTCCTCGCGTCGCTGTCGCTGGCCCTGACACTGGCGGAGCATCTGACGCAGCTGGCTGTCGGTGTCGCACCGCGGCTGGAGTCGATTTTCCTCGACGAGGGGTTCGGGACACTCGACGCCGAGACACTCGATGTGGTCGCGGCCGCCATCGAGGAGTTGGGAGCCCGCGGACGGACGGTCGGGATCGTGACGCACGTGCGTGACCTCGCCGACCGGATGCCCGTGCGCTACGACGTGCAGAAGGGGTCCGCCGGGTCGGTCGTGGAACGGGTGGAACGGTGAGGTATGCGGTCGAGTCGTGGGCGCCCGAGTACGGCTCCGCGCTGGACGACAGGGCGCTGGAGGCCGCGCAGGTGCCGGTCGACACCGACGTCGAGGTGCCGGCCGCCGCGTGGGCGCCCATCGCCCCCGCCGCCGGCAGGCCTGCCAGGCGCGTGGTGTTCGTGGACGGGGTTCGCCGCATCGACGCTCGGGTGTGGGCGACCACGCCCGACGGGGTCAGCCGCGCGGGGATCGCCGCCTCGTATGCGGCCGGCGTCGTCTCCTGCGACGGCACGGCTCAACTCGACGTGGCGGAGGTCCGCCGGGCGGTGTTCAGCCCGGTGCCCGACGCCCAGCCGCTGGCCACGGGCTGCGGCACATACACGGCGGTGCTCGCAGACGGCGAGGGTGTCGAGCAGCTCGTCGCGGAGTTGCAGCAGCAGATGCGGGCGCTGGAACGAACGGTCGCGGCCAGCGTCGGCGCAGCCGATCTCGTCGTCGTCGACGGTCCGCTGAGCCGGCCCGCAGTTCGTGGTGCCGTCGGCTACGTCAAGACCCATCAGCGGTCGTACCTCCCCACCGAGCTGGCCGCTGTCGTGGCCCGTCTCGCGCCGGCGCAACGCACGCCGCTGTTCCGCACGCTGACGCGCGAACCCCGCTACGCGTGGTACGCCAGGCTGCCAGGGGCCGACGGCCACCCCTGGGCCGGCGTCGTCCGCGGCGAGACACCTGGCGATCTCGCACCGTCCGCAGCACAGACACTGGCGGACGTGGCGACTGTCACGTGGCCGCGGTTCGCCTCGGTGTCACACAAGGATCCGCGGGCACCGCAGAACCTGCACCCCATCGCCGAGCTGGAACGAGCGCTGCGCCGCAGGCTGGGCGATCCCGGATTCCTGTACCGCGCGTTGCGCGTCGCCGCGGCGCGCGCAACACCACCGGCCTCGTCCGGGTGAGTTCCGGCTACCGGGTGGGCTCATCCGACGGCTCGAAGTCCATCGCCACTGAGTTCATGCAGTAGCGCTGACCGGTGGGCTCGGGCCCGTCGTCGAACAGGTGGCCCAGATGGCCACCGCAGGTTCCGCACAGCACCTCGGTACGCATCATCCCGTAGCTCGTGTCGCGTTCGAACCGCACCGCTTCAGCAGTGAGCGGTTCGAAGAAGCTCGGCCATCCCGACCCGCTGTCGTACTTGGTCTCGGATTTGAACAGCGGGGTGTCGCACGCGGCACACCGATACAGCCCCTCGTCCTTGTTGTCCCAGTAGGCGCCGGTGAACGCGCGCTCCGTGCCCTTGCCGCGCAAGACGTTGTACTGCTCCGGCGTGAGGCGCTCCCGCCACTGGTCGTCACTGAGGTGCGTCAGGTCGGACATCTGTTCTGCCCTTTCGTCGCGAGCCACCAGTGTGGTGTGCCCGCGGTGCAGCCGCAGCGGAGCGCAGCCAGGCCGGCGCCGGGCCACCGCCAGGCCGACCCCCAGGGCCGCCGCCGCAGCCGTCGCTTCGGGTGTCACGCCGCCGAGGCCTGCGAGATGTCGCAGGCGACGAGTTCAGGACGCCTTGAGTTGGCGGATGATGTCGTCGAGTCCCTGCTGGCCGTTCTTGGTCACGTACGCGGCGGCGCCGCGCTCGATGGCCTCGTCGGATGCGCGGCGGTCGTCGTCGGCACTGAACATGACGATGCGGGCAGCAGGCGCGGCGGCACGGAGCATCGGGATGGCCTCGATCCCGTCCACACCGGGCATGTGATAGTCGAGCACGATCGCGTCGATCGTCACCTTCGTCACCAGGTCCGCAGCCTCGGAGGCGGTGGCGGCGGTGCCCACCACCTCGAGTCCGTCCTCGAACCCGATGTACAGCGACAGGACCTCGCGCAACCCGTCATCGTCGTCCACGATGAGAATCCGTCGGTCCATCACCCGCCCCTGCACACCCGTGCCGCCAATGGGTCAACCATGGACCCCGTTCCGCCTGGCCGCCATGGTTCATTGGTGTCATTCAGCTCTGCCCCCCGGCGATCGAACCTGCCGCGCGGCAGGGAAGCCCGACCCGGCCGGCTGCCGGGCCGCCACGGCATCTGTACACGTTTTTCCGGCCGCTGTTCGGGGATGAGACACGCAAAAGACCCCCAATGCGCGCGGAGGAACCGAGATGCGAATTCGATCCTGGCTGTTGCTCGGTGTCGGCTACCTGGCCGGTACCAAGGCTGGCCGCGAGAAGTTCGAGGAACTGAAGAACGCCGTTCAGGACCTGGCGTCCTCCGACGTCGCTGCTGAGGCGATCAACAAGGTCCGCGGCAACCTTGGGCTGGCGCAGTCGGCCCAACGCGAAGCAGGTCGCAACGGCAAGAGCGGCGGTGACGGGAGCCCGTCCGGTTGGCAGCAGGAGGAGGGCGCCTGGGTGCCCGACAGCGCGGAAACACGGAGCGACGACCGCGGTGGCCAGGCCGACAGCCGGGGCGAGACGGACGGCGACGAGAGCAAGCGGGGGGACACCACCGCCGAGGCGTAACGCAGCCCGGCCGACCGCGAGGAGAGAAACGCTGGTTCCCGGGGTATCCGCTGGAGCCGGGTGTCGGAATCGAACCGACGACATCCTCTTTACAAGAGAGGTGCTCTGCCGACTGAGCTAACCCGGCGTTGCGCCAAGCGTACTGGTTGCGCGGAAACCTGGCCCTGGCTTCCTACACTCGCGCCATGCCGTCCAACACCGACGACGACCGGCTGCGCGCGCTGCTGGACTTCGAGCGCGACTGGGCTGCCCACGAGGGGGGCAAGGAAGCCGCGATCCGTGAACGTTTCGGCTTCTCCGCCGCTCGCTACTACCAGTTGCTGGGGCGGATCATCGACCACCCGTCGGCCGAGGCCTACGACCCCCTGACCGTCCGGCGCCTGCGCCGCCGCCGCGACGAACGGCGCAGTCAGCGCGCAGCGCGGTCGCTGGGAGAGCGCACGAGCCGCTGACGCATGATGCGCCACGCAGACCCCTCCGACCACTCGTTTCGCCGGTCACTGCTCCGCGCGGCCGGCGGCGGGCTGGCGGCGATGGTTGTCACGTTCGCGATCACCGCACTGCTCGCGACCGTCGGCCGCCAGGACGCCGGCGGTGTAGCCGCCGTGACGAGCCCCACCGCCGCCGCCGCTGCCCCGACGGTCACCGCAGTCCCCTCCCCGAAAGTCGCGCCCACCGAGGCGCCGACCTCGACCGAGCCGGCGCCGGCCGACAGCGCCCCGCGCCCCGAGCCCGACGACCCCTCGTCGGTCACGATCCAGGTTCTGGACACCGTCGGCTTCGGGTCCGGGCCCGACGCGCTGGCGGCGGCAGAGGTGCTGCGGGGCCTCGGCTACGACGTGGTGGCGGTCAACCCGACGCGGCGGACCGCTCGAACCACGACTGTTCTGGTCACGGCGGGTCACCGCGACGAGGCGAGGGCGCTGCGCGACAGCGACGAGCGTTTCGCCGAGATCCGCGGCAACGACGGGTTCAGCGACAAGGTCGACCTCCACGTGCTGGTCGGCCCAGGCTTCGCCGACTGATCAGGCCCGGGGGGTGTCCTGCAGGACGCCATCCACCTGAGCCAGCAACTCGTCGGGGGTGAACGGTTTCCTCATGAACGCCGATGCTCCCAGGTTGTACCCCCGCACCTCGTCCGCCGGCATGGTGCGCGCGGTCATGATGACGACGGGAATGTGCGCGGTGTGCGGCTGGGACCGCACCTGCGTCAGGACTTCCCAGCCCTCAACCTCCGGCAGCATGATGTCGAGCAGGACCAGATCCGGCGGGCTCGCCTGGATCGTCGACAGCGCGGCGGCCGTGTTCGTCACGTGCGCGACGTCGTAGCCCTCCGCCGTGAGGCTGATGCGGATGACATCCGCGACCATCTCGTCGTCTTCGACCACGAGCACGGTACTGGGCACGACAGTCCCTTCGGCCGGAGCGGGGGCCTGGCGATTATCCCTCGTCGCGCCGGCGCGGTGCGCCAACAGTGCCAGAACGGCGTCGGCGAAACCCTCGCCCATCCCGCCAGGCGTGCGGATGGTCCCGGGCGCGTCGTGACCGTTGGCGACCATGAAGAACGCTCCAACCTGCGGCGCCATTGTGAGGTCCTCCACGGAGTCGCCGATCGCTGCCGCCTGCTCGGGCCGCAGGCCGCGGGCGGCGAGGTCATCCGCCACGGCCGGCGCCTTCCCGACGCCGCGCGGCAGCAGGTGGTAGGCGCGCACGCTGCGTCCCTCCCATCCGCCGGTCCGGCCGTTGTCCCGCAAGCACGCCCACCCGCACCCCGCCGCCGCCAGCGCGTCGTTCGCGGCGTCGACGTCCGCCACCCCGTGGAACAGATGCCCACCCTCGCGGCCACGGTGCCACGGTTCGTAGGGACGCAGCTCGCCGGGGAACGCGTCGAGAACGGCGTCGACCGCCCCGGTGGCGGTCAGGGTGTCGTGCGGGTTGCGGGCGATCCCCCCGGGGCATTCGCCCCACTCGTACTGCGTCCGCCCGTCGCGCAGGATGACGGCACCCACCTCGCCGATGGCATCCGACAGCCCCAGCAGCCGGGCGTCGTTGCGCAGCTGTGGCATCGCGCGCCCGCTGACCGGAACCACGGTGAGTCCGCCCACGGCGGCGTCGACCAGCGCGACCGCGGCTCTGGCCGAGGGCCGTCCATCCGGGCCTGTGAGCAGCGACCCCTCCGGTCCCAGCAGCGTGTTGTCCAGGTCGGAGTACAGCACCTCGATCACCGGCAGGTCGACGAGCTGCTGGGTCAAGGCGGTGGTCATGGCGCGCGCAGTGTACGGACGTCGCGCGCCGGGACGATTTGCGTCCCGGCGGGTACGCTGTCACCTTCGTTCGTCACAACTTCATAGCTATGCCATCAGGAGAGGTAGAGGGATCCGGCCCGTTGAAGCCTCCGCAACCCCCCGTCGCACTGACGGGACGGTGCGAAATCCGGCCCCGAGATGGGGGAAGATGGTCGTGAACCTCGCCGCCGCCTCCCGCTGATCGGGGGGTGTTCTTGTGTGAGGAGCTGCGGTGAATGTCGTCCAGGGACTGAAATGCCGGGAGTGCGGCCGCGAGGTCGCCGTCGGGCCGGTGCACGTCTGCGAGTTCTGTTTCGGGCCGCTGGAGGTGGTCTACGACCACGACCGCCAGCGACGGGTCGTGACGCGGGAGGCGATCACCGCCGGACCGCCGTCGCTATGGCGCTACGCGGACCTGTTGCCGGTGCTGCCGGGGGCGACCCCTCAGGAGCGTGTAGATCTCGGTGCGGGATTCACGCCACTCGTCCCTGCGCCCAGGCTGGGCGCTGCTCTTGGGCTGCGGGACCTGTGGCTGAAGAACGACACGTTGAACCCGACCAATTCGTTCAAGGACCGGGTGGTGTCCGTCGCGTTGTCCGCCGCCCGGCGGCTGGGGATGACGACCGCCGCATGCGCGTCGACGGGGAACCTCGCGCAGTCGGTCGCGGCTCACGCCGCAGGGTCGGGCATGGACTCGTGCGTCCTGATCCCGGCGGACCTGGAGGAGGCCAAGGTCATGGCGACCGCGGTCTACGGCACGCGCCTGGTAGCCGTCGACGGCAACTACGACGACGTCAACCGGCTGTGCGGCGAGATCGCCAGCGAGGACGACGACTGGGGCTTCGTCAACGTCAACCTGCGCCCGTACTACGCCGAGGGCTCCAAGACGATCGGCTTCGAGATCGCCGAGCAGCTCGGGTGGCGGCTACCCGCTCACGTCGTCGCCCCGATGGCGTCCGGGTCGATGCTGGTCAAGATCGACAAGGCGTTCCGCGAGTTCACGCAACTCGGGCTGGTGGATGATGCCCCCTGGCGGATCTCCGGGGCGCAGGCCACCGGCTGCTCGCCCATCGCCACCGCGTTCAAATCCGGCGTCGACGCCATCCGGCCGGTGCGCCCCGACACCGTCGCGAAATCGCTGGCCATCGGGGATCCCGCGGACGGCTACTACGCGTTGGATGTCGTCCACCGCACCGGCGGAGCCATGGAGGATGTCAGCGACCCGGAGATCGCCGAGGCGATCCTGCTGCTCGCCCGCACGGAGGGCGTGTTCGCCGAGACCGCCGGGGGCGTCACAGTCGCGGTGCTCGCCAAGCTCGCGGCGGCCGGCAAGATCGATCCTGACGAGCGAACGGTCGCGGTCATCTCGGGGCACGGCCTGAAGACACTGCCGGTCCTGCAGGGACGCGCGACACCGACCCACACGATCGTCCCGACCCTCGACGCGTTCCATTCAGCTCTGGCGATCCAGGAGGTCCACGCATGAGTGCCACCATCCGCATCCCCACGCCGTTGCGGACCGCCACGGGCGGTGCGTCCACCGTCGAGGTGGACGGCGCGACCGTCGGTGAGGCGCTCGCCGCACTCGAGCAGGCGCACCCGGGCGTGGGCGAACGCCTGCTCGACGACAACGGGAGGTTGCGCCGATTCGTGAACGTGTTCGTCGATGACGAGGACGTGCGGTTCGCCCAGGGACTTGAAACGCCGGTGCAGCCCGGGTCCACCGTTTCGATCATCCCGGCGGTCGCCGGAGGGTGCTGACGGTCGTACCTGTTCGGTAGGACGGCCGCCATGGGTAAGGCTGGCGGCATGGAGCAGACGCCGGACCCGTCCGCCGACACCGATCTGGCCACCGCACTGGTGAACCTGCGCGATGCCGTGTCGGCTGTGACGTTCGAACTGGTGCACGAGCTGCAGCACGACCGGGTCGTCGCACGTGACCGCCTTGCGAAGGACCTGGCGTCCAGCGCGCACCGCCTGGAGCACCTCGCCGCGCCGCTGCTCGTCGTCATCGGCGGTGTGACCGGCGCCGGCAAGTCGACGTTCGTCAACACCATCGTCGGCAGGGACCTGCTCGCCACGGGGCCGGTCCGTCCGACGACGTTCGCGCCCGCGCTGGTGTGCCACCCCGCCGACGGTGAATGGTTCAGCGGCGAGGAGGTCCTGGCGGGAATGCCACGGCTCGAGGCGACCCACCATGACCTCGTCGGCGGCCGCGGCGACGAGGGCACGCTGAGGCTGATTCGCACGGCGGCGATCCCGCCGGGCCTCGGTCTGCTGGACGCGCCGGACATCGACTCCATCAGCGCACACAACCGCGAGCTGGCCGACCAGCTGCTGGACGCCGCCGATCTGTGGCTGTGGTTCACCACGGCGGGGAAGTACGCCGACGAGGACTCCATGCAGTACCTGCGCCGCGCACGGCGTCGCCGCACCGCGCTGGCGGTGGTCCTCACCCAGGTCCACCCGGTTGACCTCGACGAGGTGGCGGCGGACTTCCGAGCGAAACTGACGGCCGAGGAACTGGTCGAGGTACGGCTGTTCACGATCCCCGCCACACGCATCGAGAGGGGTCGGCTTCCGGCCGAGGCCGTCGCGCCGCTGCGCGACTGGCTGCATTCGCTGTCGGAGCCGCACCTGCAGCGCGCGCACCGCCGCCAGACGCTGGACGGGGCGCTCTCGGCCGTGCCCGGCGACGTCGACGCCCTGATCGCCGCGGTCGAGGACGACATCCGCACGGCGGACCGGCTGCGCGGCGACGTCGACGGAGCGTTCGTCGACGCGCACAAGCAGTTCGACGCGGCGCTGGACGAGGGCCTGCCACTGCGGTCCGACGTGGTCGCCCGGTGGGACCAGTTCGTCGGCGCGGGCAAGCTGCTGAAGGCGACAGAGGCCGCGACGGGGCAGGCGCGGGCGTGGATCAAGGGGGTGCTGAGCAATGTCGGCATCGGCGAGGAGCGCCGGCTGGAACGGCAGGTGCGCGTGGAGGTGGCCGACAGCCTCACCGGGCTGCTGGCCCAGGTTGCGGACCTGGCCGCCGCCGACACCGTTGCCTCATGGTCGGCATCGTCCGCCGGTCGAACACTGCTGGTAGGGCGCGACGTGCTGGCACGTCGGAGGCCCGACTTCGACGAGCGTGCGGAGGAGCAGGTGCGGCAGTGGCAGACACACGTCACCGAGCTGGTCGAGTCCGTTGGTGCGTCACGGCGCTCACAGGCGCGCGTCGTCTCGTCGGTAGTGAGCGTCGCAGCCACGTCGGCGATCCTGGTCGCGTTGGCGTCGGCCGGTATCACCGGAGCCGAGGCGGGCATCGCGGCCGCGGCTGGTGCCGCGAACCAAGCGCTGCTCATCAGGCTCCTGGGCGAGGCGAACCTGCGGACGCTGGTCGCGGACGCGCGGCAACACATGCTGGAGCGGTTCGACGCCCTGATGGACACGGAGCGGCAGCGCTTCTACGACCTGCTCGACGTCGTCCGCCCCGACCCCGCCACCCTCGACTCTCTGCGCGAGGCGCGCGATGCCTTCGTCGCGACCCGTAACAGCCGTGGCTGACCGCGGGCCGGCGCTGGCGGAGCGGCTCGGCGCCCTGGCCGACGCCGTCGACGCCGCAGACGGACGCCTGGACGAGGATCTTGTCTCCCGTGCGCGCGCCGTCCTCGTAAAGGCGCAGGAACGTCTGGCCCGCGGTCCCGACACGGTCGTGGTCGCGCTGGGAGGCGGGACCGGCAGCGGCAAGTCATCGCTGTTCAACGCCATGGCCGGCACTCCGGTGTCACGGGTGGGAGCGGTGCGTCCCGTGACCGGCGAGCCGATCAGCTTCAGCGTCGGCGACGACCCGGATCCGGGCCCGCTGCTCGACTGGCTGGGGGTGCGACGCCGCCACGCCGGCCCGGCTGGGGCCCTGGAGGAAGGTCTCATCCTGGTCGACCTGCCGGACCACGACTCGGTCGAACTGGACCACCGCCAGATCGTCGACCGGTTCGTGGAACGCGTGGATGTCCTGGTGTGGGTCGTCGACCCGTTGAAGTACGCGCAACGCGCGCTGCACGACGGCTATCTCAAGCTGCTCGCGGCGCACGCCCGCGTGGTCGTCCTGGTGCTCAACCACGCGGACACCCTGTCGCGCGACGCCCGCGCTGCGGTGCTCCACGACCTGCGGCGGCTGCTGGACGCCGAAGGGCTGCGGCGCGCCAAGTTGCTGTCGACGTCCGCCCGCACGGGAGAAGGCCTCGATGGGTTGCGGTCGACGATCAACGACTACGTCATAGAGCGACGCGCGGTCGCCGAGCGTATCGCCGGCGACCTCGGCAACGTCTCCAACGCACTGGTCTCGCAGGTCGGACCGCCGCACGCGGCGACGCTGGACGCGGGAGCGTTGGCCAGGTCACTGGTTGCCGCCTGCGGCGTCGAGCCGCTCGCCGCGGCGGGCCGGCGCACGTACGTCAACGACGCGAACGACGCGACGCGGCCAGCCGTCACGTCGGCTGTTCTCAAACGGGTGCGCAGCGTCCGCAACCCGCTGCGCCGACTGCGGCGCCCCGCCGGCACATCGGCGCCGGACGTGTCGTCGATCGGGGTTCGCCACGCGGTGCTGATGCTGGCGGACGAGGCTGCCACGGACCTGCCGCACCCGTGGCCACAGCGGCTGCACGACGCCGCGCACAACGCAGCCGAGAAATTGCCGTCCGCGGTCGCCCGGGCCCTGGATCGGGTGGACGTCCACCACGTGCCGCGCCGCGCCTGGTGGCGGCTGTTCTGGGTGGTCGGGTCGGCGCTCGAACTCGCCACCCTCCTCGGGGTGATCTGGTTGACGATGCTCGCCGCGGTCGGTTGGCTGCAGCTGCCGCCGCCGCCCACCCCGGAGGTTGGGTCCGCGCCGCTGCCGACCCTTATGGCCATCGGAGGCCTTCTCGCCTCCCTGGTGTGGGGGTTCGTGCGCCGCCGCGCCGTCGCTGCAGCCGCGGCGCGGCATCATGCGGGGGTGTTCTCCCGGCTGGCGAAGGCGGTCGGCATCGTCGCCGACGAGCACGCCGTCCGGCCGCTGCGGACCGAACTGGACGTACACGCCCGGCTGTCGCAGGCGCTGCAGCGGGCCGCCGGCCGCGCCTCGCCACGGCGGGCAAGGTCACAGGGGGGGTGATCGCCGTCGCGGTATGGTGGCCGCGTCGTGGGGGAGCGGCTTGTTTGAAAGGGCCCCCCGGTTCCCGCGTTTCCCCCGGCGCGGGAACCGGGCGCGGTCCTTTCGCCCATCGGAGACTGACTGCGCCGCGGCCGGATGCCTTGTCCTGCGCACTCGACCCGTGCCCGCCGCGATCTCGTGCTTCAACGGCGCTCCGCGGGGAACATTGCGTGAGGTTGAGCCCACAGCCGGTATCAGACCGTCATTCGTGATTGCTCGCCGTAATGGTGGGAAAGGTGAGGGGGTGATAGACGTCTCCACGCACATCGCCGGTCGGTATCGCGTCGACGCGCGTCTGGGCGGCGGGGGGATGGCCGACGTGTTCGCGGCCTACGATGAGGTCCTCCACCGACCGGTGGCGGTCAAAATTCTCCGCGGGATCGACGACCCGGTCGCCGCACGCCGCTTCGCCGAGGAGATCCGGCTCACCGCACGGGTGAACCACCCCAACATCGTCCGGTTGTTCAACGCCGGCGAGCACGACGGGTCGCCGTACCTGGTGCTCGAACGGGTGACCGGCGGCACCCTCGCCGGCGAGATGGCCGCAGGGACAATCGACCCGCGGCGCCTGGCGGTCATCGGCGAACAGGTCGCGTCCGCTCTGTCGCACTCGCACGCGGCTGGGATCATCCACCGCGACGTCAAGCCGACCAACGTGCTGCTCGCCGGCGACGGGAACGTGCGGCTGGCGGACTTCGGCATCGCGATCACCGCGACGGCAACGCGCCTCACTCTGGCAGGAAGTGTCGCCGGGTCAGCCGGGTACGTCTCGCCCGAGCAGGTGCTGGGCAGCGGCGCCGGTCCCGCCTCTGACGTGTACTCCCTGGGACTGGTTCTGCTGGAATGCCTCGTCGGGGCACCGCCCTGGTCGGGGACCACCGTCGAGGTCGCACTCGCGCGCCTGAGTTCCGATCCGGTGATCCCGCAGACACTGCCGGACGGATGGACCCCTCTGCTGCGGGCCATGACCGCGCGGACTCCGGAAATCCGCCCGTCGATCGAGACCGTCGGTCTGGCCCTGTCGCAGCTGGCCGCCGGGGAGATCCCGGATGCCAGGATGTTCGCCACTGGCACCGACGCACCGCAGGCGGACCGCCGGGTGCCCGCCGTCGCGGGCATGAGCACGCTGCTGCTGCTGTTCAGCGCGCTGCTGGTCCTGTCGTCGCAGTCACAGCCCGACGCCGCGATCGCGGATGCGACGTCGTTGAGCAACCTCTCGGCGGCATCCGCCCGCTTCAGCCCGGTGGCTGCTGAACGAACCGCGCTCGCCACCGCATCGGCGCAAGACGACGCGGCTCGCAAGCAGCGGCGGGCCGCTCAACGCCGGGCGCGCGCCAGCGCCGGTGACGGCGCCACGGGCGACAGCGCCGCCGCGGCGACCACGGCGCCCGACGAGCCGTCACTGACGGAAAAGGTCACCCAGACCACGTCGGACGTGACCGGCACGGCCGGAGCGGTCATCGACTCGACCGCTGGCACCCTGAAGGTGAGCGAGCCCGAGGTGACCGCGCCGTCGTCGCCGACCGTGGAGGATCCCATCGACACGGTGAAGGACGCGGCGCAGACCCTGAACAAGGACAAGGACAAGGCCAAGCCGACACTGCCGGGCAAAGCGCCTTTGCCGGGCGCGGGGAACGACGGTTGACGGCCACCTGACCCGCCGCGTCTGACTGGTCCAACAGGGCTGAGGAGGGCTGCCACCGGATATCTCGCCGCGGTCGAGACCCCGTCGCCCGGCTCTACAGACGGGGCTCGGGGCGACCTGGTTGTTCGTTCGCGGCATGGTCGCGCTTGGGGACCAGGACCTTTCGGCGGAACTCGCAGACGACCGTGCCGTCCTGCTTGTAGCCGATGGTTTCGACCGTCACGACCCCGCGGTCAGGCTTGGACCGTGACTCCTTCTTGTCCACCACGCGGGTCTGAGAGTAGATCGTGTCGCCGTGGAAGGTCGGGTTGGCGTGCCTCAGCGACTCGATCTCGAGATTCGCGATCGCCTTGCCGGAGACGTCCGGCACGCTCTGCCCCAGCACCACGGAGTACACGAGGTTGCCAACGACCATGGCCTTGCCGTGCGGCGTCGCGGCTGCGGCGTAGTTGTCGTCGGAGTGCAGGGGATGCTGATTCATCGTGATCGAGCAGAACAAGATGTCCTCTGCCTGGGTGATCGTCTTCCCCGGCCAGTGCTTGTAGACGTCACCGACCTCGAACTCCTCGAAGTACCGGCCGAACTGCATCGACGTCGCCCCTTCCGTTACTGGCCGCGAGGCTAACCGCCCCCCGCGGCGCAGTGGAAATCGCCGAAGTAGAAGGCAGTAGATGTCCTAGCGCAGCACCGGGAACCGCGGATCGTCGATGGCCAGACGCCCGGTCGCCGCCTGGATGAACCGGGTCCGGCCCATGTTGCGGGGACGCGACTCGCCCAGCAGCGACTCGAGGATGTCCATCGTCATCCGCGCGGCCGGCGGCGTCGAGACCGGTGGCAGGTCCAAGGCAACACGCACGTCCATGTGGTGCACGACCACCTCGAGCACCCGCGTCGCGGTGTACTCGTCCAGGCGCATCGGACCCCTGATCGTCGTCAACACCCGGTCGGGACCAGCGTCGGCGGCGGCCGCCAATGACGCTTGCGTGGCCGCCGCGAAGCGCTGCGGGAAGGTCACCGGATCGACCCCGGCGGCCTCGCTCACCGCGCGCTGCGCGATCGCCGGCGCCTCCGCGTCCGCGTCGAACCGCCAGTACGCGACACGGTCGACCACCGGGTCACCTTCGACCGGTGTGCCGAGATAGGCCGCGACCCGGCCGGCGGCGCGGACCAGGTGCGCGACGAGCTGCGCGAGATTCCACTCTCCCAGGGCCGGGCGGTGCCACGCATCTGGGGGCACCGACTCCAGCGTCGACTGCGTCGCCGCGCACTCCTCGGCGAGCGCGTGGATCTCCGGAAAGGCCATCGTCGCCAGCCTAGGGCCGGCACCCTTGCGACGCACAGAACCCGGATCGCGTAACCGGGGCCGGTCCGGCGCCGGCAGCCTGCCGCCGTGTCAACCGAAGTAGATCCGGGTCTCCTCGAACCGGAACTTCATCGCAGCGATGGCTCCGAACAGCGCCGCCATGCCCAGGAGCACCACGACGGGCAGGGCGACGCTGCCCAGTCCGCCGGCGTCCAGCGTGACGGAGCGGAAGCCGCGCATCGCCCAGTACGTCGGCGTCGCCGGCGCGATCGCGCGCGCCCAGGCCGGCATGAACGCCACCGGCACGAACGCGCCGCCGATGATGCCGAACAGCATGCTGCCCAGGCTGCCCAGCGCGTTGAGCTGTTGGCTGGTGCGGCTGATCGCCGTCACGGTCATGCCGAAGGCGGTCAGTGCGAGGGTGACCGCCACCACGACCGCCGCCAGGCCGAGGACGGAGCCGGCGACGGCGAAGCCGAACAGCGGCACTCCCAGCGCGAGGAGCGCCGCCATCTGGATGAGCGTGAGGCTGAAGGCCGGCACCAGCTTGCCTGTCATGATGTCCGCCGAGGTGGCGGCGCTGGCGCGCAGCCGCTCCCAGGTGCCCCAGCCATGCTCTCGGAAAAACGCGAATCCCGAGAATCCGACACCGAATGCCGCGAACGCGACAGCCATGCCGGGCACGGCCTGCTCGGCGCCCGTCGCGCCGGAGACGCCGCGCGCGGACAGGGCGCTCTGATACAGCGGCTTCATCAGCGCCGTCATCACCAGCGGCATGAAAAGGATGAACAGGATCGTCGACGGGTCCTTGAGCATGATGCGGAACTCGTGGCGGATGATCGCCGCGCTAACTCGCCATGACATCGGCGTCCTCCGGTGCGTTCTCGCTGTAACGGCGTCCGGTCAGCGTCACGTACACGCTTTCCAGGTTCGGTTCGACGATCTCCAATGCCCGCAGGCGGCTCGCGTCGGCGCCGATGGTCGCCAGTGCCGCAGCCGCCGAATGACCGGGGTCGGCGGTGGGGAGGCGGACGGTGGAGCCCTCGACAGTCACGCCGTCGCCCAGCAGTACGGCGGGCACGGGCCCGTCGAAGACCATTTCCACGAACGCCGATGCGTGCGCCGCGAGCAGCTGGTCGAGCGGCCCCTTCGCGATCACGGTGCCGTGGTCGAGGATCGTGACCCGTGCCCGCAGGCTGGCGACCTCCTCCATGTAGTGCGTCGAGTACACGACCGCCGCGCCGTCGTCGGCGAGCCGGCGCACGACCCCCAGCAGGTCACCGCGCGTCGCGACGTCCGCGCCGGTGGTGGCTTCGTCCAGCAGGAGCAGGCGGGGGCGGTGCAACAGTGCGATCGCCGTGTGCAGCCGGCGTTTCTCGCCGCCGGACAGCGTCCCCGCCAGCCGGCCGAGCAGTCCGTCCAGCGACAGCGCGGCGGCCACGTCGGTGATGCGCTGGTCGAGTTCACGGCGGCGCAGCCCGGCGATCTCGCCGAACAGCCGCAGGTTCTGCACGACCGACACGATGGGATAGATGCCCAAGTCCTGCGGCGCGAGGCCCAGAAGCTCGCGGGCACGCTGCGGGTGCGCGAGTGCGTCGACGTCGCCGACGGTCACGCTCCCGCTGTCCGCGCGCCGCAGTCCCGCGATGATCGACACGAGGGTGGTCTTGCCGGCGCCGTTCGGGCCGAGCAGGGCCACGACCTCGCCAGGCGCGGCATCGACGTCCACGCCCGCCAGCGCGATCGTCGTGCCGTAGGTCTTGCGCAGATCCCGCACCACCAGCACGGCGCCTCCCGCCCGTCCCGCATCTCATCCCCGCCGGCGTCGATGGTAGGCCCGCGGCCCGGTGCACGAAAAGGCCTCACTTCTGCCGGCCTGTTGCGTCGAGGGACCGGTCCGCGCGGCGGTGACTATCCCGTCACCGGGATCGTCATGGTCATCCCCGCTGGCTCGTGGCCGGGGACGGTGCAGATGAAGGTCATCGCCCCGCTCGTGGGTGCCTGGACCGTGATCGTGTCCGACTCGCCGATGCTGAGCCTCCTGGAGGCGACGGTGCCGGCCAGGATGTCGTGCGGCACGAGACCATCGTTGGTCGCTTCGATGGTGACCTCCGCGCCGGGCGGCATCCGCGCGACGTCCGCCCTGAACGCGAACTCGGTCATGGACACGGTCATCTGAACCGTCGCCGGCCGGGCCGAGGCCGCCGCGTCGGTCGTCGGGCGGCCGCTGTGGACCACGGTCACAGCGGCGACCGCTGCCAGGACCACGACGATCGGCAGGGCGATCGCGAGGCGACGCGGCCGCTGCTGTTGTTCTCGCACCGGCGGTTGCTCGAGGGTCGTGGAGGCCATGATTGATCCTGGGTGTGCGCGGTCGTCTGGCAAGCACTGTTGCCCGTCGCGTGGTCGGCGGCCGGGGCGAATGACCCGGAACACGCGGGACATCCGGCCCTGAGGATCAGCGTCGACCGCGGGTGACGGGAGGCAGCTCGACCACCTGCCCGGGGTGGAGCAGGTCCGGATTGGCACGGTCGACGAGGTTGCGGCGGTTGTGCGCGACGAGACGGCGCCAGTACCTGGCTGTCGTGACGTCGTCCGGATCAGCGCCCAGCGACTGTGCCAGGTGCCGCTGCGCGATCGACCAGAAGTGGTCGCCGGGTCGCACACGCCACTGGACGTGATCGAGTGCGGCCGGGGATGGGGGGACCTGTGCGCCGCGACGCAGGGTCGGCGCGCCGGGCGGTGCCGGCGCCTGGTTGGACGTGCCGGGTCCCGCCGGCGGCGGCGTGTGGAGTGGCGGGACGTCGGCCCTCTCCACAGCGGCGGGTCCTGCCCCCCAGGCGGGTGTCGCAACGCCCGCCCCGGCGAGGCTGAGTCCGAGGACCGCCTGCAGAACCGCCCGCACCACCGGGATCGTGACCCACCGCACGATCGTCGAAAGGTCGGCCGAGCGCGCCGCGGCGGCGACGACCGCGACGCAGCTGACGGCGAGCAGGTACCACGCAACGACCAGCGCGAGCACCCGGACGGCCGCGAACATCAGGGTGACGGCATCCCGCTGCCCGAGCCACGTGAACCACGGCTGCCCTGCTGCCGGCAGGCCGAGTGTGCCGTGGCCCGAGAGCGTCAGGATGAACACGGCCGTACCCAGGACGACGAGGCCGCCGGCGGTCCTGCCCGGGGTCGGCTGTGGGTCACCCATCGCCGTTCCCGTCCTGAGGGTGGCTCACGTCGTCGCACCGCAGTGCGTACGGTCCGCCCGGTCCGAGTCCGTGTGGAGCGGCCGTCGAGCGTGCGGCAACGGTTCTGATCCGAGGGCTGCGTGGCAACGTCGGTGTGAACACCAGCCGGACCGTTCCGACGGCCTCGACCGTCACCTGTGGCGGGACGGTGTCGTTGCGGATGTGCACGTCCAGTCCCGTCACGGTCACGGCGTCCGACGACCGCGCCTTTGCCACGGTGGCCGCGATCGCGGAGGCCTCGTTCGTGTCGAGGCGGAACTCGCCGCACCGGTAGAACGACTCCTCCGACAGCGCCGCCGTCGCCGCGTCGTTTGCCGCGGCGGCGGTGAGGTCCGCCAGCTC
>WHTG01000109.1 GCA_009377835.1 Nitriliruptorales bacterium | reverse complement strand
GCTGCGCGTGGCCCAGCCCGATGGGCGACGAGATGTACAGGGCGCGCTTGGGGCGGGTTCGGCCGCGGCTCCAACGGCGCGGCGCAGAGGTGTCGCCTGCCAGCCCGCGCACGAACTCGGCGATGGCGAGATTCACGGCCACGGGGTCTCGTGCCAGGGGGATGTGGCCGGCGCCCTCCATGGCCACGAGCGTGCCGCCCGTGGCCTCGGCCAGCGCCTTGCCGCGCGAGAGCGGGCTGATCCGGTCGTCGTCGCCGTGTATCACCAGGACGGCGGACTCGATCGCGTCGCACCAGGCGAGGATCTGTTCCTTGCTCGTCCCGCCCGCAGCGGCGTCGGCGAGCATCACGTCGACGCTGCTCTCCAGCGACCAGCCGACGCAGTCCTCGATCTGCTTGGTCGAGTGCGGCTCGGTGAAGCACTGCGAGAAGAAGAATTCGCTGAAGTCGCGCCAGTCGCGCTGCCAGTAGTGGCGGTTGTACTTGGCCCACCCCTCGACGGTCGGCAGCGGCTCGTCGAAGGCGTCGAGGATCGCGTTGCGGGCGGGGTGTCCCGGCAGGATCGCGAGTGAGGGTGCGATGAAGACGCCGCCCAGGCAGCGGTCGGGGCGGGTGGCCATGAGCTGCAGCTGCCACTGGGCTCCCGCCGACAGCGACACGAGGACGGCTCGCCCGGTGCCCGTGGCGTCGAGGACCTCCAGCGCGGCGTTCGCGTATGCGTCGGTCGAATACGCCTGCGGGTCGAGCACGCGGTCGGACCGGCCGTTGCCGGGCCCGTCGAACGTCACGACGCGGAAGTGGCGCGCCAGGTAGTGAACCTGCGCCTTCCAGAAGCGGGCGTTGACGATCGTCCAGGTCGGGAGCAGGAGGATTGTGGGGGTGCCGTCGCCGAAGGCCTCGTAGCCGATCTTCACACCGTCGTTGTCGACGTAACCCTGGTGGTCCGGTTCCCGTGCCCTCATGTTCCGGTCTCCTCGATGTCGCGCAGCAACAGTCCGATCTTGCGCAGTGCCGACCGCGCGGGGACCGTCTCCTCGGTGACGCCCAGCAGGATCACGGCCTCGGCACCGAGGAAGGCGTGCGCCGTCAGCGCGGCGATCTCGCCGGCGGTGAACGGGCCGAGGCTGCCGACACGCTCCTCCGCCTCGCCGGCGACCGACTCCAGCAGCGTGTACCAGCCGGCGAGGCTGGCACGCACGGCCTCGCTCACGCGGGCGTCTGACCATCCGGCGGCGATCATCTCCTGCAGCACGCGCACGTAGCCCGAGGCAAGGTCGTCCTCGAGCGCGTCGCAGGCCTGCTCCCAGCGCTTCCACAGCGGGATCTGCTGGTCGTACAGGGCGCGCTGGCGCCGCAGGAGCCGCTCGTTCTCGGCGTCCAGCACGGCGAGGACCAGCTGCTGCTTGGAGCCGAAGTGGTAGTGGATCTGGCTCAGCGGGACGCCGGCCGTATCGGCGACAACGCGCGTGGACAGCCCGGCGAAGCCGTTGTCCAGCAGGCACCGCCTGGTGGCGGCGAGCAGCCGCTCGCGCACCCCTGTCCCGTCCGCAGCCACCATCGCCACTCCTTGTTCGGTCGACTGACCGAATATGCCCTGCGGACGCGTCGGTGTCAAGGGCTGTCGACCGGACAACAGCATCGCCGCCCGTGGCGCAGGCGACCTGCCGAGGCCGCGGTGCTGCCAGCCGGGCGACGGTGGACGTGCAGGGGGACGGCCCGGCTGTGTCGAATGACTCCTCCTGACAACCCGACGCCTGCCTCCCACCGGGGGCCGGCGGATATCAGGAGGCCCACATCCGATGCATTCCTCTTCGCCTGGGCTTGGACGCCTTCGCGCTGCCGTGGCCACCCTCGCCGTGGCGGCGCTGGTGTTCGCCGCCGCCGGCGCCGGTGCGCAAGCCGTCACGACGGACGACGCGTTCCCGGTGCAGCTCGTCACGGTCGACACCCCCACCCGTGACCACAAGGACGTCCTCAACGACCTCGGTCTGGACCTGACCGAGCACGCCGGACACGACTACG
The DNA here is from genome assembly GCA_009377835.1 of Nitriliruptorales bacterium. Lineage (GTDB taxonomy): Bacteria > Actinomycetota > Nitriliruptoria > Euzebyales > Egibacteraceae > WHTG01. Next base: position 8,733 of record WHTG01000109.1, on the reverse strand, counting down.
TCGAGGTGGTGCTGCACAGCGCCGCCGACGAGGAGGCGCTGCGCGACTCTGGCCTGACGTGGGACGTCCGCATCCCCGACCTGATGCTGCTGGAGGCGCGCAACAACCAGGTCAACCGCGAGTTCTCCGCCGCGACGGTGACGTCACCACTGCCGTCGGGACGCGACAGCTACCGCCGGCTGGAGGACTACAACACCGATCTGGAGGCCCTGGTCGACGGCAACCCCGGCCTGGTGCGGCCGATCACGCTGAGCCGCACGAGCCTGGAGGGCAAGCCGATCCACGGCATCGAGATCGCCGCGGACGTGGACACCACCGAGGACGGACGTCCGACCTTCGCGATGTTCGGGCTGCACCACGCCCGCGAGTGGCCGTCGGGCGAGCACTCCATCGAGTTCGCGTTCGACCTGGTCAACGGCTACGGCAGCGACCAGCGGATCACCGACCTGCTGCAGCGCACCCGCGTGATCGTCGTGCCGGTGGTCAACGTGGACGGCTTCGAGAAGTCCGTCAACGACGGTCTGCTCGTCGACCTGCGCGAGCTGGACGGCGGCGGCACCGCGTCGATCCTGGGCACACCCAACAACGCCTACAAGCGCAAGAACTGCCGCGTGGTTGACGGCCAGGAGCCGCTGCCCGGGTCGTGCGACGCGGCCAAGAGTCCCGGCAGCTTCGGCGTCGGTGTGGACCTCAACCGCAACTACGGCGCGTTCTGGGGCGGCCCCGGTGCGTCGGATGTCTTCGCGGACCCGACCTACCGCGGCGCCGCGCACTTCTCGGAGCCCGAGACCCAGGCGGTGCGTGAGCTGGTGGCGTCGCGGCACGTCACGACGCTGATCACCAACCACACCTTCTCGAACCTGGTGCTGCGGCCCAACGGCGTCGCGCCGGACACCATCGGACCCGACGGGTACCCCGTCGGCGACGCGCCCGACGAGCAGGCCATGAAGGACCTCGGCGCGCGCATGGCCGCGCAGAACGGCTACACGAACCAGCATGGCTGGGAGCTGTACGACACGACCGGCACGACCGAGGATTGGTCGTACAACGTGACCGGCGGCTTCGGCTACACCTTCGAGATCGGCCCCGACGAGTTCCACCCGCCGTACCCCGAGGTGATCGACGAGTACCTCGGCGCCGGCGAGTACGCCGGCAAGGGCAACCGCGAGGCGTTCCTGATCGCGCTGGAGAACGCCGCCGACGCGACGACCCATTCGGTCGTCGCCGGCAAGGCGCCGGCCGGCGCGACGCTGCGGCTGAAGCGGACGTCGCCGACGACGTCGTGGGACGGCTCCTTCCAGGACACGGTCGACACCACGATGACCGTGGCGGACTCCAGGGGCCGCTACACGTGGCACATCAACCCGTCGACGCGACCGCTGGTCCAGGCGCGCCAGTACCGGGTGCTGTCGGGCGAGCCGATCGAGTCAGCCGAGTACTCCGGCACGACGCCGCCGTTGACGCACACCGACCAGGAGTTCACCGTCACGCACGCCGGCGCCGACGCGCTGGAGGTCAAGCTCGACTGGCCCACGCCCGACGACATGGACCTGTACGTGTACCGCGCCAACGCGGACGGCTCGCTCACCGAGGTCGGCAGCTCGACGTCGTTCGTGTTGTCCAAGGAACGCGTGCTGGTCCAGGCGCCTGATCCCGGCACCTACGTGTTGCGTGTCGAGAACTTCGCGTCGGCCACGCCGACGTGGACCCTGACCGCCGGCGTCTACGACATGGTCGACGGCACCGTGCCGGCGCTGATCGAGGCGTGGACCATGTCGTGCGAGGTCAACGGCGACGTGCGCGAGCAGAAGGCCCTCATCGTGGACCGCGGCCAGCGCGTGAAGGCCGACTTCAGCAAGTGCCGCGGTAGGTAGCCGTAGGCTCGGCGGTCGCCGGCCCGGGCCTAGCGCGGTCCGGGCCGCCGGCGGGCGCGCTCGATCCAGTGGCGGTGGACCGCGCGCTTCGCGTCCGGCCCGGAATACTGCCGAAATCGGGGGTTTCGCCCTTGCCAGCAGCCAAATGGTCTGGTCGTATTTTTTGTAGCCCGGCTGCCGCTGGGGGTGCCCGACAACAGGAGGTCGAAAGTGGACCGGACAGGGAACCGCGTGATCGGGATCGTGATCACTGTGCTGGCGCTGGTGGCGGCAGGGTGTGGAGGTGGGAACGGCGGCGGTGACGGCGCTGCGGGAGACGGTGGCACGGAACCCGCGGACGGAGCCGCGGGCGGCGAAACCCAAAGCCTCACCGTCCTCCTGCCCAACCCGTCGGCCCTCAACGTGTTCAACCTGTGCGCCGCAGTGGGCGAGGGTTATCTGGAGGAGGAGGGAATCGAGGTCACCGTCGAGGCCGTCGACGGGTCGGGTCCGGTCCTGCAGGCGATGGTCGCCGGACAGGCCGAGATCGGGTTGCCCGGGCCCGGCCCCGTGCTGAACGCACGCGCCGAGGGCGAGGATATCCGGATGTTCTACAACCACTTCGCCCAGAGCCTGTTCGGACTGGTGGTCGAGGAGGGCTCGGAGTTCCAGTCCATCGAGGACCTCGAGGGACAGACCATCGGGGTGGGGACCGCTGAGGGCGCCGAGGTCTCGTACGCGCGAGCCATCCTCACCGACGCCGGTCTGGAGGAGGACACGGACTACGAATTCCTTCCCGTCGGCGACGGCGGCCAGGCGACCGCGGCGTTCGAACGCGGTGACATCGTGGCCTACTCGGCGGCGATCTCCGACATGGCGATCATGCGCGCCCGAGGCCTGGCGCTGAACGAGATCACGCCCGAGGAGTTCCTCACCTTCTTCGGGAACGGCTACGCCGCGAGCGGCGAGTTCATCGAAGAGAACCCGGAGGTCATCCAGGGGTTCACGCGGGCGATGCTGCGCGGCAACGAGTGGGCCCTGGAGAACAAGGAGGGCACGATCGAGCACTGCGCCGAACAGAACCCGGAGGAGGGCCGGGACGAAGAGCTCGCGAGCGCGCTCTACGACGCCGTCACCCCCCGTTCCCAACCGCTGGCGGACGAGCCGGTGGGCGTGTTCCCGGCGGACGGCTGGGAGGCGTGGCAGGACAACCTCGTCGAGTCCGGAGAGCTCGACGGGCCGGTCGAGGACCTCGATTCCGCGTACACCAACGAGTTCGTCGAAGCGGAATCCTGACAGTGGCGTCTCACCAGACCGGTGAGCGGCCGGGGGCGGGCGAGCCGGTGCGTTCGCCCCCGTCGGGCAGTGCCGTCCTCGAGGTGAAGAACCTGTCGAAGACGTACGCCCGCAACCAGGTGCACGCGCTGGACCGCATCAACCTGACCATCCGGGATGGGCAGTTCGCGTCGATCATCGGTCCCAGCGGCTGCGGGAAGTCAACGCTGCTGAAGATCATGGCCGGTCTGTTTCCCCCGAGCGCCGGGCAGGTCCTCCTCACAGGCACACCGGTGCAGGGCCCGAGGCCCGACATCGGCATGATGTTCCAGCAGGCCACCCTGCTCCCGTGGCGCACGTCACTGGACAACGTCCTGTTGCCGATCGAGATACGCCACGGCTCGCGGGCCGCACAATCCCGCCGAGGACTCGCCGGTGAGCTGCTCTCGCTGGTGGGGCTCTCGGGGTTCGAAAAGGCGTATCCGGGCGAGCTTTCGGGCGGCATGGCCCAGCGTGTGGCGATCTGCCGCATGCTCGTCACCGAGCCGTCCGTGCTGCTGCTCGACGAACCGTTCGGGGCCCTCGACGAGCTCACCCGTGAGCGGATGAACGAGGAGCTGCAGCGGATCTGCACCGAGCGCAGCGCCACGGCGTTCATGGTCACGCACTCGATCGCGGAAGCCGTCTTCCTGGCCGACGTGCTGTTCGTGATGTCATCGCGACCCGGCCGGATCTCGGAGGTCATCGAAATCGATCTGCCGCGGCCGCGCGACTTCTCCGTCACGACCGAGCCGGATTTCGGAAAGATCGTTCACCATGTCCGCCAGCAGCTGGACCTCGGAGCGCAGCTATGACCACGCAAGTGACCACGGACGATGCCGCCGACGCGCCGGTCGTCTACGAGGAGACAGAGTCCCTGCTCGATCGGGTTCCACGGGCGGTCTCCATCACCGTTCTGGGACTGCTCGGACTGGGCATCTGGCAGGCCGCGGTCTCGTTGGAGCTGATCTCGCGCATCCTTCTGCCCGGACCCGCGGAGACGTTTGGCGAGATCGTCGAAAGCGCCGCGGGCATCGTCGCCCGCGACCACGTCTTCGACGCCCTGTGGATCACCACGCAGGAGGTCATCCTCGGCTTCATCGCCGCCGCGGCACTGGGTTTCGGGCTCGGCGTCGTGGTCGGCGAGACGAAGTTCGGCCAGCGCGCCGTGATGCCCTACCTCGTCGGCTTCAACGCGCTGCCGAAGGTGGCGTTCGCTCCGGTGTTTGTGGCGTGGCTCGGTTTCGGCATCAACTCCAAGATCATGATGGCGCTGTTCATCGCGTTCTTCCCGGTCATCGTCGACACGGCGGCCGGGCTCGCGTCCGCCGACCGCGACACCGTCATGCTCTTCCGGGCGATGGGTGCCAGCCGCTGGCAGACGCTGCGCAAGCTCAAGCTGCCTGCGGCATTGCCCTTCATCTTCGCGGGGCTGAAGACCGCGGCCGTGTTCAGCGTGGTCGGCGCCGTCGTGGGCGAGTACCTCGGCGGCGGCAAAGGCCTCGGGGAGTTGGTGCGACTGTCGGCCCAGCAGCTGCGAATAGACCGCGTGTTCGCGCTGATCTTCTACCTCAGCCTCCTCGGGCTGGCGTTGTTCGCCGTCATCGGCTGGATCGAACGCAAGATCGTGTTCTGGCATCGCGCCGACCCCACCGACGTCGCCTCTGCCTGACCAGGAGGGAGCACCGTGAGAATAGGCAACACCGACGGCGGATTTGTCGTGGCCCACCCCGACGGAGGATGGGTGGCAGTCGACACGCTGGGCGTCCGCGCCCGCGACACCGCCGAGGTGATCGCACAAGGCGATGCCATCGCCGCGGCGCTGCGCGACGCCCCGCCCGGGGCGGACGTCGACCTTCGCTGCCCGGTCGTGCGCCCGGGCAAGGTGCTGGCGATCGGCCTGAACTACATGGACCACATCAGGGAGACCGGCGCGCGTGCGCCCGAGCGCCCCGTGCTGTTCGCGAAGTTCCCCAACGCGCTGAACGACCCCTACGGCGACGTCGTGCTCGATCCAGCGCTCACGGAGCAGGGCGACTACGAAGCCGAGCTGGCCGTGATCATCGGCGCACATACCCGGCGGGTCACCGTCTCCCAGGCGCTGGCGTCGGTGTACGGCTACGCCGTGGCGAATGATGTCTCCGCCCGCGATTGGCAAACCCGCGACATGCAGCTCGCGCGCTCCAAGAGCTTCGACACCTTCTGTCCGCTCGGTCCCTGGATCACCACGGCGGATGAGGTGCCTGACCCGCAGGAACTCGCGATCCGGTCATGGGTCAACGGCGAGGCGCGGCAGGACTCGTCCACCAAGGAAATGCTCTACGGGGTCGCGGAGCTCATCGAGTTCTTCGCAAGGGGGATGACGCTCGAACCCGGCGACGTGATCCTCACCGGCACGCCCCACGGCGTCGGCTTCGCCATGGACCCACCTCGGTTCCTCGCTCCCGGCGACGTGGTGCGGTGCGAGGTAGAAGGCCTCGGCGTGATCGAGAACCGGATGGTGGGGCCGCACTCCTGATGGAGGTCGCGTTCCTCGGCCTCGGCGCCGTGAGGCGGTCGATGGCAGCGAACCTGGCCGGCTCGTGGCAGCGTGCGCCGACGCGCTGCGCCACGAGGGGTCGCTGCTCATCGAGCGTCTGAGCATGGCCGAGACCATCGAGCGGGTGCGCACGGTGCAGGAGCGGTACGAGCAGGGTGCCGACACGGCGGCGGCGCTCGGGCTGTCGTAGCCGGTGCCGCTGTCGCACCGTCCGGTCGGTAATCCGCCATCGCCTCGCCGGCGAGGTCATTCGGCCGAATATGCCCACCCGGTTCGGCCCGGCTGTCAAGGCGCGCGCAGCTTTTCACGGTGAGTAGCACTACGCATCACGCACAGTGGGAACAGTGACCGGCGTGGGCGTGACAAACCCGACGTTTCCGACGAGTGAGCGGCGCTGGCGCGTCGTCGCGGTTCTCGGCGTGCTCTGCGTCGTCACGGCGGTTGTGCCGCTCAGCGCTGCCGAGGGCCAGGAACCGACCGATGGCGCCACACCGGCGACGCCCACACCGGCGACGCCGACCCCGGCGGGTGGCGAACCAGGCGACGACGCGGCTGCGGCGGAAACGATCCCCGGGCGCTACATCGTGACGCTGCAACGGCCGTCTGATACCGAGGACGTGCTCCGGGGCGCACGCCAGATGGGCGCCCGCGGGGAACGCCGCTTCCGCTGGGTGCTCGACGGGTTCGCCGCGAACCTGCCGCCCCAGGCGGCGGCGAGGCTGCAGCGCGACCCGCGAGTCGCGCGAGTGGAACCGGACGTCGCCATGCGCGCCACGTCGGCCGAGCAGCGACTTCCCCCGTGGGGGTTGGACCGCGTCGACCAGCGACCGCTGCCGCTGTCGGAGAGCTATGTCTACACCGCTGAGGGCAGTGGCGTCACCGCCTACGTCGTGGACACGGGCATCCGTTTGGCCCACACCGACTTCGGTGGGCGCGGCACCGGCGGTTTCGACGTGGTCGGTGGCGGCACCATCGACTGCAACGGCCACGGCACGCACGTCGCCGGCACGATTGGCGGCGCAGTGCACGGCGCCGCCAAGGCTGTGCGACTCGTGCCGGTCCGGGTCCTTGACTGCGACGGCGCCGGCTCCGCTGCCGGTGTCATCGCCGGGCTTGACTGGATCGTGGGCAACCATCCAACGGGCGCAGCCGGCGTCGCCAACCTCAGCCTCGGCGGTGGCGCGTCGCCGGCGCTGGACGACGCGGTCCGCCGAGTGATCGGCTCGGGCATCCCGGTGGTGGTGGCGGCCGGGAACAGCAACATCGATGCGTGCACCGGCAGTCCCGCCCGTGTGGCGGAGGCGATCACTGTCGGCGCGACGGACAGCAACGATCGGCGCGCGTCGTACTCCAACTTCGGCTCGTGCGTGGACCTGTTCGCTCCCGGTTCCCAGATCCGTTCCACATGGCACACCTCCAACACGGCCACGGCGATCCTGTCGGGCACCTCGATGGCCGCGCCGCACGTCGCCGGGACGGCCGGGTTGTGGCTGCAGACGAGCCCCTCACTGTCACCCGCCACCGTCACCGACCGGCTGCTCGGGGCCGCGACGGTCGGGGCGGTGAGCAATGCGGGCTCGCGGTCACCCAACCGCCTGCTGTACACGCTGGACGCCACACCACCTCCCGCCGTCGAAGGCCTGGCGGCGACCGCCGGGCGCGGACTGGTCAAGCTGAGGTGGACAAACCCCACCACCGACTTCGCCGCCGCGACCGTGCGGATGGCCACCGGCACCACGCCACCGGAGTCGCCGGCCGACGGCGCCGAGGTCTTCACCGGACCGGACGCAGCCGCGGTCGCGCGAGGGCTGCTCGCGCGAGACGACCACAGCTTCTCGGTGTTCGCGCGCGACCGGGCGGGCAACGCTTCCGCTGCGCGGTCGGTCACGGTGCTGGGAGCCCGACTGTCGAAGACCGCGTCGGCCGCTGCGGTGGCGTACGGCCGCAGTGTCACGCTGCGCGGCACGCTGGTCCACCCCGCAACGGGGTCGCCGATCAGCGGCCGGACGGTGCACCTGCTGGTCCGGCCGAGCGGCACCACCGTGTGGGCCCGGGTGGCCACGACCAGGACGTCGTCGACGGGCACGACAGCCGCCACCCACGCTCCCACCGCGAACGTCGAGTACGCGCTGCGATTCCCGGGTGACGCGACACATATCGGCGTCGACAGCGGCGTCGTCGCCGTCCGGGTCCGTCAGAGGGTCAGGGCGACTCTGAGCACGACAGCGATGTCGTTGGGCTCGAGGGCCCGGTTGACCGGCAAGGTCTCCCCGGCGCATCCCGGGCAGACGGTACGCCTGCAGCGACGCGTCAGCGGCAGGTGGCGCACAGTGGCGACGAAGACCCTGTCGTCGACCAGCCGGTTCGCGTTCCCGATCAAACCCGGCTCCCGCGGCACGTTCAAGTACCGCGCGCAGCGGCCCGCTGATGCGGACCACGGGCCCGGCCGGAGCGCCGCTCGGTCACTGTCGGTGTACTGACGGCGTGCGGTCAGAGAGGGCCTCCTGGCCAGCCGGAGGGGCCTTTCGTCCGCTCGCCGTGGGGTCGATCAGTTCGGCGAGATCTCGACGGGCGCGTCGTCGAGGTGCGCGTAGCCGCCGTTGCACGGCAGGTAGCCCACGTCGCGGAAGAGCGCGTCGAGCTCCGGCCATACGCCGTCGATGTCGGCTTTGACGATGAGGTAGCCGAAACGGCCGAGCGGTGTCACTTCGAGATCGCCGAGCTGCCGGCCGGGGTTCGGCGTCCACCGCGCCACACCGAGCTCCACGAGCAGCGCGCGCATCGTGGCCACGTGCGCCGCGATGTGGCGGCGGCTGAAGGTGCGCCGGTGACGCCGCGGCGCCCCCGTCGCGCATGCCTCGCGATGCAGTGTGTCGATGATCTCCGGCTCGTTGAGCCTGCGGGCGCGTGCGAGGACCTCGTAGAGCAAGGCCGGCGCGAACCGCAGCGCATCGGCAAGGGCCCCGCCGTGGAGAACGTTGAGCACACCGCCGTCGCAGTCTCCCACGAGGCTGGGCACGAGCGCCT
>WHTG01000226.1 GCA_009377835.1 Nitriliruptorales bacterium | reverse complement strand
CGCGGTGCTCGACGCCGCCGTCACGTCCATGCTGCGCTCCAACGCCGTCGCTGCCGAGGTAGCCCTTGGTCACGGCGCGCGCGCAATGACAGATGTCACAGGGTTCGGCCTTCTCGGCCACTTGCGGGGCATGCTCGAGGCCTCGGGGGTGGACGCGGTGATCGAAGCAGCCGCCGTGCCGGTGCTCGACGGCCTCGAGGAGCTGGTCACTGCCGGCGCCGTCCCTGGGGGCACGTATCGCAACCTGGCCTGGATACGCGAACAACTCGAGGGGGGCGACACCACCGCTGCGACGCTGGCGGTGCTCGCGGATCCGCAGACGTCGGGCGGGCTGCTGTTCGCCGCTGAACCCGCGGCCGCGGACAGTGCGGTCGCGGCGCTACGGGCCGGCGGGCACGTCGCAGCAGTCGTGGGCCATGCCCGGCAGGGGCGCGGTGTGACGCATCTGGCGTCGCCCAGGCGGCGCACCGTTTGCACGGGATGAGTGGGGGCGCGGCATGGCTAGCATGGCCGTACCCCGAGAAAGGAGAGGGCGGTGACGCGCGCCCGCATAGACGGCCGGTTCGATCTGGACCGGACGACCTACGACGCTCTGGTCGAGCATGCCCGCAGCGATTTTCCGTTCGAGGTCTGCGGCCTTCTCGCCGGTGCCGATGGGCGGGTACTCAAGCACTTTCCGATCCCCAATGCCGCGCGCTCGATGACCTACTACTCGATGGACCCGAAGTCGATGCTGTACGCGTGGAACGAGATCGATGACAAGGACTGGGATCTGCTGGCGATCTACCACAGCCACACGCACACCGAGGCGTTTCCGTCCTCGACGGACGTGCAGCTCGCGGTGTATGCGGATGCGGTGTATCTCATCGTCTCGCTGCAGGATCCCGCACAGCCGGTGATCCGCGGGTTCGGCATCACCGACGGCGTCATCACCGAGCGCCATGTGGCGGTCGACGGGCAAGACGCCCCCGTCGGCAGCCGCTAGCCAACCACCAAGGAGTCAACACGATGTCGATCGAGGTGCGTGTGCCGACCGTGCTGCGCAAGCACACCGACGGGCAGAAGACCGTCGCCGCGGAGGGATCCACCCTGCGGGAGCTGGTTGTGGACCTGGAGCGGCGCAACGCGGGTTTGGGTGCCGCCCTGGTCGGCGACGACGGGTCTCTGCACCGCTTCATCAACGTGTACGTCAACGACGAGGACGTGCGGTATCTCGGCGGCATCGAGACGCCGCTGGTGGACGGGGACACGGTTTCGATCCTCCCCGCGGTCGCAGGCGGGTGATCCGTGTTCGCACCTGACGTCACCCACGCCGTCGGCAACACGCCGCTGGTGGGGATGCCGTCGCTGTCCCCCGAGGGCTACCACCTGTACCTGAAGCTCGAGGGTCACAATCCGACGGGTTCCGTGAAGGACAGGGTCGCGAAATACCTGATCGAGCACGCCGAGTCCGATGGCCGTCTGCAGCCGGGGACGCGGGTGCTGGAGCCAACGTCGGGCAACACGGGGATCGCGTTGGCCGCGCTGTGCGCCCCGAAGGGCTACAAGCTGACGTGCGTGATGCCCGAGAACACGTCGGAGGAACGGCGCCAACTGCTGGCGCTGTACGGCGCGGACATCGTGTTCAGCCCGGCAAACGAGGGTTCCAACGGTTCGGTACGTGTGGCGCGTGAGATGGCGGAGGGGGATCCGGACGTCTTCATGCCCTTCCAGTACGGCAATCCCGCCAATCCGCTGGCGCACTACGAGACGACCGGACCAGAGATCATCCGTGACCTGCCCGATCTCGCCGCCGTCGTCGCCGGTCTGGGGACGGGCGGCACCGTCACAGGCGTCGGCCGCCGTCTGAAGGAGCACAACCCAGACGTCCGCGTGTTCGCCGCCGAGCCCGAGTACGGCGACCTGGTGTACGGACTGCGCAACATCGACGAAGGGTTCATCCCGCCGGTGCTCGACCAGTCGCTGCTCGACGGGCGCTTGAAGGTCGACTCCCGCGACGCCCTGGCGGCGACCAGGGACCTGGCGTCACACGAGGGGCTGTTCGTCGGTGTCTCGACCGGTGCCGCCGTCGCGGTCGCGCTGAAGGTCTGCACCCCCCGGCGGCTGCCCGAAGGTTCCAAGGTTGTGGTGATCTCACCTGACGGCGGATGGAAGTACCTGTCGACCGGCGCGTACGGCGCCGGCGACCTCGACGAGATCGCGGACCAGCTGCAGGACACACTCTGGGCCTGACTTACACTGCCCGGCATGCCGATCGAGCCGCGGCAGCCAACCCCTACCGACCAGCGACCCATCGGCGTGTTCGACTCGGGTGTCGGCGGTCTGACGGTCGCGCGGGCGCTCATGGACTTGCTGCCCGACGAGCGGATCGTCTACTTCGGGGACACGGCGAGGGGGCCTTACGGACCGCGTGACCTGCGCCAGGTCCGCGAGTACACCGCCCAGATCGTCGCGTGGCTCGCCGCGCAGGATGCCAAGCTCGTCGTGGCGGCGTGCAACACGGCGACCGCCGCCACCCTGGAGACGAACCCGCTGCAGTTCGACGTGCCGGTGGTCGGCGTCATCGCCGCAGCCGTCGACACGGCGGTCCGGTCGACCCGCAACGGGCGCGTGGGCGTGATCGGTACGCAGGGGACGATCATGTCCGGCGCGTACGAGCGAGCCGTTGCGGCCGCTGCACCGGACGTGAAGCTGTTCAGCCAGGCGTGCCCACGTTTCGTGCAACTGGTCGAGGCGGGCCGCACGACAGACGCGGACGTTCTCGTGGAGGTGGCCGACCAGCTGGCGCCGCTAGCCGCGGCCGGAGTGGACACGTTGATCCTGGGCTGCACGCACTACCCGCTGATGACAGGTGTGCTGTCGTACGTCATGGGGCCGGACGTCCTGCTGGTGTCCTCCGCCGAGGAGACGGCCCGGCGGGTGTTCGGGCGGCTCGTCGACGGCGGCCTGCTCGCCCACGTCGCGTCCGCGGAACATCGTTTCGTCGCCAGCGGCGATCCCGGTGTGTTCGCCGGGCTCGCCACGAGGTTCCTGGGACCCAGGCTGTCCGTCGTCGACGTCGAGCACCCCGGGAAGCTCGCGACATGACCGTGCAGGTGACGGTTCTCGGTTGTTCGGGAACCCACACCGGGCCCGACCGGATGTGCTCCTCGTACATGGTGGAATCGGCGAACTACCGGTTGCTGCTCGACTGCGGCAACGGTGCCCTGTCGAACCTCCAGCGACGCTGGAACGTGGCGGACGTCGACGCGGTGGTCATCAGCCACCTGCATCCTGACCATTTCGCCGACCTGTACGGCCTGTACTACGCCCTACGGTTTCACGCCGACGGGCCGCGGTCCGTGCCAGTTGTCGCACCTCTCGGCGCCTGGGAGTTCGCCTCGCAGTTGCTCGACAGCGCGGACAGGTTCGCCCAGACCTGCCGGTTCGAGACGGCGCAGGCGGGTGACCGGCTGAATCTCGGCCCGTTCACCGTGACGCTGTTCGCTTCGTCCCATCCCGTCGAGACCCTCGGGTCACGTGTGCAGGCCGGTGCTGCGGTGGTGGCCTACACCGGTGACAGCGGCCCGACGGCTCAGTTGCAGCACCTCGCACGCGACGCCGACCTGCTCCTGGCCGATGCGACATGGCTCGAACGGCAGCGTCCGCTCCCGACCGGGGTGCACATGACCGGCCATGAGGCCGGCACAGTCGCCGCCGCGGCGAACGTCAGGCGGCTCGTCACGACTCACGTGTTCCCGTCGGTCGATCCGAATGAGGTCGCCGCCGAGGCCGCCGCGGCGTTCGACGGAGAAGTCGTAGCGGCGCACGACCTCCAGGAGTTCGCTCTGTGACAGTACGCAGCGACGGTCGCAGCACCACCCAGCTGCGGCCCGTGTCGATCGAGACGGGGGTGCAGGAGTTCGCCGAGGGTTCCGCGCTGATTGCGATGGGCCGGACTCGCGTGCTGTGTGCGGCGAGTGTGGAAGCTTTCGTGCCCCGCTGGCGAGCCGGGTCGGGGTTGGGGTGGGTGACCGCCGAGTACGCCATGCTCCCCCGCTCCACGTCGGAGCGCACCGCCCGCGAATCGGCGCGGGGGAGGGTGTCGGGACGGACGCACGAGATTCAGCGCCTCATCGGACGTTCGCTGCGGTCGGTGGTGGATCTGGCGGGACTCGGCGAGACGTCTGTGCAGATTGACTGCGACGTCCTCCAGGCCGACGGCGGCACCAGGACGGCGGCGATCACCGGGGCCTGGGTCGCCCTTTCACTGGCGCTGGACCACATCGTCGCGCAAGGCCTGCGTGCGGTGCGGCCGCGCCTCGACCCGCTGGCGGCCATCAGCGTGGGGCTGGTGGCTGGTGTGCCGATGCTGGACCTGTGCTACGCAGAGGACAGCACCGCCGACGTCGACATGAACGTCGTGATGGCGGGGGACGGGCGGTTCGTGGAACTCCAGGGCACCGCCGAGGGCGCGCCGTTCTCACGGGAGCAGACCGACGACCTGCTCGACCTCGCCGTTGCCGGGTGCCGGGAGCTGATGGACCACCAGCGCCGCGCGGCAGGGCGGGAGTGAGCGATGCACGCCGTCGTCCTGGCGACCCACAACCCGGGCAAGGT
>WHTG01000108.1 GCA_009377835.1 Nitriliruptorales bacterium | reverse complement strand
GACGCCGTCAGACTCATCGCTGCCCCGGCATCCGGCTTCGGACAGTCGATCGCCTCGCCTGGGGCATCCGGGTCACCACCCGCCCTGCGGTCAGCGCTGCGAAACTTCGTGTATCGGCTTATCCCACTGTCTCAAAGGACCGTCGATGATCACGCTGGTGTTGGGCATACGGCGCTGGCGAGCAACGTTGACAAGCACGCGTGAGCGATGAGCAAGTTGAGCACACGCTGATCCAGTTGCGACGCAACGTCAAAATGACAGATCCGCGACGAAGGTAACCAGGTCGGCGGCAAACCGCTCAGGTTGCTCCCAATGCGGGCTGTGGCCTGCTCCGCGATAGATGAGCAGCCGCGCGTTGGGGATCGCATGAGCAAGCTCGTCCTGGTCGGTGCGTGTCGCCACGGGGACGCCGTCGTGGTCACCCCACACGATCAAGGTCGGTTGCGTGATGCGGTGGAGGTCAGACGAGACGTCGAAGTCCCGGATCCCCGGCCAGGCAGCTTGGTACACGCGCGCCGGCACTTTGCGGCTCTCGGCGACGATTGTGTCGAGGAACATCGGGGGGACGGGTGCTGCCACTGTGCTTTCGGCAAACGCGCGCAGCCATGCCTCGTCGATTGGGTCTGTCAGGGCTGCGATCTCGGCGTCCCTGCCGGCCGCCGCGGCGGCATCGGGATGTGGACCCGGCGCACCGATCAGGATGAGGGCGCGTGTGTGCTGCGGGTAGGTAAGGGCGAACAGTTGCGCTACTTGGCTCCCGGACGAGTGACCACCGACGACAGCGTCCGCCACGCCGGCATGCTGCAGCAGCGCGTTCATGTCGCGCACGTGAGCCCCCGGGGAGTAGTCCTGCTGCGGGCGATCGGCGTCCCCATGTCCGCGCAGCGAAGGCGCCAAGACTCGCACGTCCCCAGGCAGGTGTGCCAGTACACGCTCGTACGAGCGGAACGAGTCGCCAAGGCCGTGGATCAGCAGGACCGCAACCCCACCGTCGGCACCCTGGTCGACGTAAGGAAGCGACACACCTGGGGAAACGGTCACTCGCCGAAACTGCGGCCCGCTCATTCTCCTGTCAGCGTAGCCCACGGTCGGAGGCACTGGCCGGCGTCAACCATCTGATCCGGCGTCAACCATCTGATAGCGAAGCTCCTCCCTGAAGGTCAGGCCCCGTCGAGGGGCAACCAGGCCAGCAAGCTCCGGAGCACCGGGGCAAACCGAGGGATCGTGCGCTGGACTCCAGGAATCACAGATGCGCGCGAAACACCCCGCGACGCGTCAGTTTGCACGGACGTCGGTACGCCGCTCGCGCGGGTTCACTGGGCCGGGCTCTCCGCTACGGGAGCCCGTACGCTTGGCGTAGTGAGCGTTCACGCCTCCCGGACGGAGCAGACGGTGCGGTCTGCCGAGGTCATCGCGGCTGCGTGCCTGGCCACGGATTTGGGCATGGGCTTTCCCTTCGAGCATGGTTTGCACGCGACGTTGATGGCGATGAGGCTCGCCGACCTGCTTGAGGTGGATCAAGAGACGGCCTCCCAGACGTACTACTGCTCGCTTCTGATGTACTTGGGGTGCACCACCGACGCCGACATCCTGCTTGAGATCGTCGGAGGTTCGGCGACCGAGAGCGGCGGGCCAACCATGTTCGGCTCACCGGCGCAGGTACTGACCGGCGTTGTACGCGCTATCCCGTCCCCGGACAGCTCGCTGTATCGGAGCGCGTACGAGGTGGTCGCGCGGCTGCCCAGTGTCTTGCGGTTCGCCCGACCGCATACAAGGGCCGTCTGCGAGGTCGCGACTATGCTGGCCCAGCGTTTGGGTCTCCCCCCCTCCGTCCATGAGATCTTCGTCCTGTTGACCGAGCGGTGGGACGGCTACGGGATCTTGAGGCGAGCTCAAGGGGAAGAGATGCCCTTGGCCCTACGCATCGTTCACGTCGCTCGGGACGCGGCCTATCAGCGGCTCATAGGTGGAGACGAGCACGCCGCCGACATCATCCGGCAGCGCGGAGGTCACGCTTTCGACCCGGTCGTCGCCACCAGGTTTACGCAGAATGCGGCGAAGATCATGGCCGCGGTCGACGACTGTGGATCGGCATGGCAGGCGACCATGACCGCCGAGCCACGGCCCTGGTTGATCCTCGAGGGCGAGGCGATAGAGCGTGCCCTTGCGGCGATTGGCGATTTTGTCGACCTCATATCACCGTGGCTGACGGGTCACTCATCGGGTGTGGCACGGCTGGCGGTCGCCGCCGCCGAGCGTTGCGACTTCAGCCGATCCGACGTCGCACTCGTCGGACAGGCTGCTCTTGTCCACGATCTTGGACGAGTAGCCGTCCACCCACGCGTCTGGCAGAAACCCGGACCGCTGAGTGCCGACGAGTGGGAACAGGTCAGACTCCACGCTTACCACACCGAACGGGTTCTGGATCGACCTCCGTTCCTTGCCCCGCTCAGCAAAGTTGCGTGTGCGCACCATGAGCGGCTGGACGGAAGCGGGTATCACCGCAACGCGACCGCCAGGTCTTTGACTCCAGCCGCCCGTCTCCTGGCCACTGCCGACGCCTTCTCGGCCATGACTGAGCCGAGGCCCCACCGGAGCGCCTTCATGGCGGAGGAGGCCGCAGAGATATTGAGTGGCGAGGCCGACTCCGGGCGTCACGATCCGGATCTGCTTGTCGGGGTTCTTGAGGCTGCCGGACAACCCGCCCTGCGCGTGCAGCGCCCTGCAGGGCTGACCGAGCGGGAAGCCGAGGTCATCCGCCTTGTGGCGCGAGGTTTGCAGACCAAGCAGGTCGCACGTCGGCTGGCCATCTCGGCCAAGACCGCCGACACCCACATCCAGAACGCCTACCGCAAGATGGGCGTGTCGACACGCGCCGCGGCGACGCTGTACGCGATGGAGCACGGACTCGTGTCCTCGGGAGAACTCCCGATTTCCTCCTAATCCGCGTATCACTAGCGTGATCTCCGAAGTGGACGGGTTGGTGTCGTCCGGCAGCAGCCCTTGTGCGTTGGCGAGGGAGGGCAAGACGATGACGACGCAGAGCATTGCGCACTCGGACGACGTCGTGGAGGTGCACCGACGCCTCCTGCAGGATCGGTCGCTGCGGGACTGTTATCTCGACGCCGGCGACGGCCGTCGGATCCACGTAGTCGAGACCGGTGACGGACCACCGCTCGTGCTCCTCCACGGCGGAGGTGCCCCGGCGCTGTTCCTCCTGCCGCTGCTCGAACGGCTCCAACGTGTGCGGGCGATCGCCGCGGACCGCCCGGGGCGGGGCCTCAGCGATCCCCTCGAGCTGCCACGACGGCAGCTTCGGCGAGTCGCAGTGGCATGGGTGGACCGGCTGCTCGACACGCTCGGCCTCGACGGTGCCGCGCTGCTCGGCCACTCCGGCGGCGGGTTGTGGGCCCTGTGGTACGCCCTGGCGCGCCCGGACCGGGTCCGCCAGCTGGTGCTGCTCGGCGCGGTCCCGGCGCTGCCCGGCGCCAGCATGCCCTTGCCGTTCCGGGTGTTCGTGATGCCCGGCATCGGGCGGCTGCTGCAGCGCATACCGTCGACGTCGAAGTCGGTCGTGCAGTTCGCGCGCTTGGTCGCTGGCGAGGGACAGACCATCGTCGATCATCCCGAGATGGTGGATCTGCTGGTCGCCGGCGACAATGACCCGGTGGCCGCCGCGACGGATCGCGCCGAACTCCGCGCAATCGCTGGGCCCCACAGCTACCGCCCACACGCTCGGGTTCGAACCGATGAGCTGCGGCATCTCGCAATGCCGACGCTGTTGATCTGGGGAGACCGCGATCCTTTCGGGAATGCGGCAGTCGCGCGCGCCACCGCAGAGGCCATCCCGGACGCACGTCTCGAGCTGCTCCCGGCCGGGCACGGCCCCTGGCTCGGGCACCCCGAGCGGATCGCCGAGCTGGTGACCAACTTCGTCCGTTGACGAGGACCGCCCGGTCGGTGTGCGATCGATCGTGGCACAGGTGCTCGGGACCGTGCGACACCGGTCTGCCAAGGAGTGCTGGCCTATGAGCTGATCGAGGAGTATTCCGCGGTGGACGTCTTCCGCGTTGTCAGACTGCAGGCCCGCGACGGCCAGGTAGGCAGTGTCGAGCATCCCACGTCGCCTCGGTAACTCCTGCGTGTCTGCTCTGACTGGAAGCCGGCGACGAAGGCGCCTGCCCACTGCATCGCCTCACGCCGACCCGGTTCGTCGACATCGACGACAGCTGCCTCAACATGAACCATGACGTCTCCTCTGTGATGGAAGGGACGTCCAACGTCGTTGTGCCTGCCTCGCTCGCGCGAACCGCGGATACCACGACCCTTGTGCCGTGCCCGGGATGGTGCATACAGCATCGTTGGAGTCGAATATGGTCCCACGTGGGCCCATCGAAGCCGCATCATGAGGAGCCTGTCGATAAAGCGCGGTGAGGGCAACTCCCAAGCCCGGCTTGGCGTTGGAGGCGGATGATGAGCATGTCTGGCGCGTTCTTGGTCGCGGGTTTCGTCGCGTTCGCAGTCGGCGCGCTGCTGCCTCCGCCGCGAGTCTTCACCGGCACGCCGGATGAGCAGCGCCAGATCGTCGGTCAGCATCCTTCACGGTGGGTTGGCAGCGCGGTGGCTCTCGGCACGGGCGTCGTGGTGACGTTCGCTGGCCTGACGCTGCTGTCGGCAGGGCTCATCCGGAAGGGAGCTTGGACGCTTCCGATCCTTGCGCTCGTCAGCTTCGGCCTCGGCGCGGTGCTCTTTCTCGTCGAGCTGGCCTTTCGCGCCACGGTCTACGTCTCGGTCGCGACGGCCAGTCATGACATTCCCAGCTGGTTCCTACCCTTTCAGGCCTGGGCAGGAGCCGCCTACTGGGCCTACATGCCGCTCGCCTACCTCGGCGTGGCGGCGACGGGCGGCGCGGTACTGCAAACCGAAGTGCTGCCATTTGGCTTCGGGTGGACCGCTGCAGGATTCGGCCTGCTCGGCGCAGCGGTCTACGTGACCAAACTGCCGCGACGGTTGTGGACTCTTTTCGACATCCCCGGCCTGCTCTACGTCGTCACGGGAGCAATCGGCGTAGGACTCCTCGTCGCGGCGTGACTGTCCACGGACTCGATCTCGCTGAAGGGGCACGACGACGGGATATGGTCCTGCGGGCCGAAGGCAGCGTTCGCCGTGCTTTCAGATTGCGGCTGATCACAAGTGCAGCGTCGTCCGGGACTACGGCAAGCCGGCGGCCTGCGTTAGGTTTCCGTCAGCGTCCAAGGCAGTCGGTGACGGAGGAGTGCAGATGTCAGAGCCGAAGGCCACTCCACGACTCCCTCCTCGCTGGTTCATCCGGGGTGCCTGGTTCGCCCATCGAGGCCTGTACCGTCTGACCGGCGGCCGCCTGGGTCTGTGGCGGCCGAAGCCCAGTGGTTGGGGCGCTCTGCGTCTCAGCACGGTCGGGCGGCGCACCGGTGTCGAGCGCAGCGTCATGGTCGGCTACTTCGAGGATGGGCCGAACCTCGTCACCATGGCGATGAACGGCTGGGACGAGGGTGAACCGGCATGGTGGCTGAACCTGCAGGCCCTTCCCGACGCCCACGTCGACCTGCCCGACGGGCCGCGGCTGGTTACCGCGCGGCCCGCCCGCGGTGAGGAGCGGGACCGGTTGTGGTCACGGTGGCGTGAGATCGACAAGAACCTGGACGCCTACGCTGCGCGGCGCTCCACCGAGACAGCGGTTGTCATCCTGGAGCCGCGTCCGTGACGGGTTGAGGTCGGTGATGCGGGCGCTTGCGGCGGAGCGAACACCCATCTGATATCCCAGCCAAACATCGAGCGGCCCCGCGCCCAGCAGTGTCCGACTAGGGTTCATCCAGATCTCGGATTTCGGGAGCCGTCGGATGGCGCCGTCACATGAACACGAGATGGTGTCGCGACTCGTCGCTCTGTGCGTTGAGGCCGTCGATCCCATTCGCGTAGCGCGCTTCTGGGCGGCTGTCTTGCAGTGGGACGTCGACCAAGCCAGTCGCCATGGCGACAGCCACGACGCCGTCGGCGTCGTATCGCCCGACCGTAAGACCATTCGCATGCTGTTCCTGCCTGTGCAGGCCAGAAAGGCGAACAAGAACGCCATCCACCTCGATCTGTCGAGCTCTTCGCTTGACGATCAAAGCGAAGCCGTGGCGAAGTTCATCGAGAGAGGCGCTCAGCACATCGACGTCGGCCAGCGCCCCGAGGAATCTCACGTGGTTCTCGCTGATCCTGAAGGCAACGAGTTCTGCGTTCTGGAACCTGGCAACTCCTTCGTCGATAACCGCTCCCGATTTGGGTCGATCACGTGCGACGGCTCGCCGGAGGTCGGGCATTTCTGGAGCGCAGCGCTGGGCTGGCCACTGGTGTGGGATCAGGATGGCGAGACCGCGATCCGTGCGTCCGACGCCACCGGACCCTTCATCACCTGGGGTGGACCGACACCCACGTCAGATATGCCGAGGAGATGGCACTTCGACATCACGCCGCTCGACGGGGGTCAGGAAGCGGAAGTTGAACGGCTGATATCGCTGGGAGCGATTCCGGTGAAGACCGCTGGAGGCGATCCGGCACGCGTTGTCCTGGCTGATCCTGACCAGAACCCCTTCTGCGTGGTGCGCAGCTCAGACCACCGGCTCTGGTAGAACGCCTGGTGTTGGGGCCGTGTGCCGCCGCGGCGGCACACGGCGCGATCAGGGACGGTAAGGGAGGGTCGCATGGCCGACGACGGCGACGCCTCTGGCATGGTGAAGGCCACTCGTGAGGTGGCCGCCGACGCCGAGATGATCTTCGATCTCATCGCAGACCCGTCTCAGCAGCCCCGGTGGGACGGCAACGACAACCTTGCCGAGGCGCCCACGAGTCAGCGAGTCCATGGGGTGGGCGACGTATTCACCATGGTCCTAACCGGGGGCAGCGTCCGCGAGAACCACGTCGTCGAGTTTGAGGAGGGTCGTCGCATCGCGTGGCGACCGGCCGACCCGGGGCAGCGACCGGCCGGTCACCTTTGGCGGTGGGAGCTCGAACCTGTCGGCGATTCGACAACGAAGGTGACCCACACCTACGACTGGTCGCAGCTCACGGACGAGAATCGTTTCGCCCGCGCGCGGTCGACGACGACAGATATGTTGCAGGCATCTGTGGACCGGCTTGCCGACCTAGCGGAAAGGGCAACGCGGCTGTGCAGGTGACGCCCACGACCGATCCGCTAGCGACCTTGGGGTATCGGCTGCCTCCGTCGAGGCCGCGGACGAGTCCGGTGATGCGGCCAACGGCGCGGACGGCGAGCGACGTGCCGGAGACGTATGGCTCGGCCGTGCCGCCGGCGTCGTGGCGGATCGATAAACGCTCGTCGGGCAGGGCGAAGACCACCTCGGTGGAGACGACGAAGCTGGGCAGCCGCAGCGAGTGGATCTGGGTTCCCGCGACGGTGGCGCCGCGGGCCTCGTGAGCGCCGGCGACCTGCTCCATAGGCACCTCGACGCGGGGGTGTGGACGGCGGCGAGCCGCTCGGTGAGTTCGCGGGCGGTGCCGCTGGGCGCGTCGAGCTTGCTGGCCGAGGCGTAGTCGATGATCTCCCACTGGGGCAGGTGGCGGGCGACGAGCGCGGCGGCCGCCTGGGCCATCGCGGTGTCAGCGAAAAGTTCCCAGCCGCGACGACGCCCACGCCGAATTCTCGGGCGAGCGCGTCGCTTCGGCGTAGTCGCTATCGCTGAGTCCCGTCGAGCCGATCACGACCGCGACGCCCCGCCCGATCGCAGCGCGGACGTTGTCGCCGACCGCGGCATGGGAGGCGTAGTCGACCAGCACGTCGACATCATCGAGCGCTTCGGTGACCGCGCCGTGGACCGGCACGCCGTTCGGGTCGCCCCTCCGGCCAAGTTTGTTCCGATCAGCGCAGGCAGCCCGCGGCTTCGACGCTCGTCAGCCACGCTTCGTCGAAGCATCCACATCGAGGTCGGTCAGGACGCGGGTGAGGCGGCCGTCCGGCACCTCGCGCAAGCGAAGGATCTCACCGTGGAGTCGGCCCTCGATCCGGGTGTGTTCGACCGTCACGCCCGGCCAGCCCGCGGCCACCGCGCACGCCACCGGCAACGATTGGCGCCCTCGGCTTCGGGCGGGGGCGCGTTTTGGGGGCTACTTGTCGTCCTCGAGCAGCGCGTCGACCGTCGCGTGCAGCTCTCGCACCTGCTTCGCCAAATGCGCGGTGCCGAGCTGAACGCCCGCAGCGATCAGCCCGACCAAGGCGGTGGACGGCCCCGCCGAACGCCAGGACCGTGCCGACTATGGTCGTCTCCAAGCCCGCCGCCTGCGTGATGAGCGTGGTGCCCAGACCGGAGATCAAGCGTGCCGCCGATGATGAGAGATACGAGCGTGGGTGTACCCGGCGCCACGGCGACGACACGACGCCCGGCGCGGAGCGGCCGCGACTGCAGGAGTGGCACGAACGCGGCTGGTAACCGCTCGGAGTCGTCGCGTCCGGATATGTGCTACGCGGCCTCCATCGCCGCCCGGCCGCGCGGGTAGACGCTGTAGCGCCAGTCGTCGGCCGCAGTCCCGCCGGAGGCGACGAAGTAGGTCGTGGCACACCCGATGAACCCGGCGCACCACAGGCTGTCGAGGCTGTGCTCGGCGTCACCCGGTGGCAGCCCGCTGGCCACCACGACCTCTGAACGGGTTGCGGATCCGAGCTGCTGGAGCAGCGCGAGAACCCGTCGCTCGGCGTCCGTCATCGTGTTCCACATGGCGCGCCTCCCAAGGCCCGATACTCCTGGACGGGTTCACGCTACGCGGATCCGTGCCCGGAGCCGTGGAACCTGTGTCGGCGACGGGACGTCACGCCCCGGGCTTGACCACCATCGCCCACACGACGGCGAGCAGGACGACGAGGTCGACCACGTTGATCAGCCTCGTCCGCTGCATCGCGGCTGTCACATCAGGGTGCTCCGCGCCGTGCTGTTCGAGTGCGGCGAGCAGACGCTTGTTGGCAGGATTCCCGATGGCCACCAGCGCGAGTGAAATCGCCACCCCCACCAGCCCCATGATGATCCACGGTTCCGTGAAACCCAGACCGCCGGCGATCACCGTGAGAATCCCGAACAGCAGGGTAGCCATGGCAGATGGCCCGAAGAGCCGGCTGCCCAACGTCTCCACGTGCCGCATCACACCCAGCAGAGTCGTACCGTCACCCGCGCGCCCCAGCGCGGCGAAGAGCGCCACCAAGCCCACGCCGCTGCCGATCCAGACCACCGCGGCCGCCACGTGCAGGAACTGCAACGTGTTGTACATCGATCCCACCTCCGCTCACGCGAACTCAGCGCGCAGCAGAGTACTCGGGTCGAACGCCTACTTCAGCGCCTCCTGCATCTGGCGCAGCTCCCGCTTCAGGTCGCTGATCTCGTCGCGCAGCCGTGCTGCGTACTCGAACCGCAGTTCCGCGGCGGCATCGTTCATCTCGTCGGACAGCGACTGGATGAGCTTGGCGAGATCCTCCTGCGGTAGCTCACTGACGTCCGGGACGCCGTCGCCCTGCCCGCCGCGGCCGCGCTTGCGCTTCATGTTCGGCACGGCCGCCTTATACGGCGTCCCGGCCTCCGCCGCACGGGCCATCTGGATGATGTCGCCAACCTTCTTGCGGATCGTCTGCGGGTCGATGCCGTGCTCGGCGTTGTAGTTCAGTTGGATCCTGCGCCGGCGGTTCGTCTCGCTGATCGCCCGCTGCATCGAGTCCGTGACATTGTCCGCGTACATCATCACTTCGCCGTTGATGTTTCGCGCTGCGCGGCCGATGGTCTGGATGAGCGAGGTCTCCGAGCGCAGGAAACCTTCCTTGTCCGCGTCGAGAATGGCGACGAGCGACACCTCCGGCAGGTCCAGGCCCTCGCGCAGGAGGTTGATTCCCACAAGGGCGTCGAACTCCCCCAGCCGCAACTCTCGCAGAATCTCGATGCGCTGCACCGTGTCGATCGTTGAGTGCAGATAGCGGACCCGGACGCCGGACTCCAGCAGGTAGTCCGTGAGATCCTCGGACATCTTCTTGGTCAGCGTGGTCACCAGGACCCGTTCGTTCTTCTCGGCCCGCTCGCGGATCTCGCCGATCAGGTCGTCGATCTGGCCCTTCGTCGGCTTCACGATGACCTCGGGGTCAACCAGCCCTGTCGGGCGGATGACCTGCTCCACGACCGTTGTGGCGACACGCTTCTCGAACGGGCCCGGCGTGGCGGAGACGTGCAGCGTCTGATTCGTCCGCTGCCGGAACTCCTCGAAGGTCAGCGGGCGGTTGTCCAGCGCGCTCGGGAGCCGGAAGCCGTGCTCGACCAGCGTCTCCTTGCGGGATCGATCCCCTTCGTACATCCCGCCGATCTGGGGCACTGTGACGTGCGACTCGTCGATGATGACCAGGAAGTCGGAGGGGAAGTAGTCGAGCAGAGTGTTCGGCGTCTCCCCCGGCGCACGCCCGTCGATGTGGCGCGAGTAGTTCTCGATGCCCGAGCAGAAGCCGATCTCGCGCATCATCTCCAGGTCGTACGTCGTGCGCATCCGCAGGCGCTGCGCCTCGAGCAGCTTTCCCTGCTTCTCCAGCTCCGCGAGGCGCTCACCCAGCTCGGCCTCGATCGTCCTGACCGCGCGGTGCATGCGGTCCGCACTCGCGACGTAGTGCGAGTTGGGGAAGATCCCCGCGGACTGCTCCTCCGACACGACTTCCCCTGTCACGGGATCAAGCCGGGTGATGCGGTCGACCGTGTCACCAAAGAACTCGACGCGGTACGCCAGTTCGCT
>WHTG01000079.1 GCA_009377835.1 Nitriliruptorales bacterium | reverse complement strand
GCTGCGACCGGCGATGGCGGGGCTGTTTTGACCACCCCGCCCTGCAGACATGGTCGACCATCTTCGTATCCATCACCGGCCAGGCGTTGCCCTTCCTGGTCCTCGGTGTCACTGTCAGCGGCGCGATCGCCTCGCTGGTCGCGCCAGGATGGCTGGCGGATCACCTGCCGAAGCGTCCGATGCTTGCAGTCCCGACGGCAGGACTTGCCGGGGTGGCGCTGCCGGGGTGTGAATGCGGCTCCGTACCGATCGCCGGCCGCCTGACCGCCAGGGTGTATCGCCAGCGGCGGCGTTCGCGTTCATGCTCATCGCACCGCCCCCGCTCGGTGCGTTCGCGGCGAGCCGCCACTCGGATCGGCCGCCGGTAGCCTCCGCGAGCACGGCCTCGTTGGGCCCTTGCCGGTCGCAACCGCGGACGGCACGATCCCCCTGAGGATCTCCGAGTACGTGTTCCGGGCGCTGTACGACGAACAGCGTTCGCTGGAGGGCAAGAGGATCCGGCTGAGCGGCTTCGTCACGAAGGCAAAGCAGGAGGGAGCGGCCTTCCAGCTGACGCGGTTCGTGCTCGCCTGCTGCGCGGCGCAGCAACAGGGCGCCGCGCTGCCCCCGATCTAGTCACGAGGTGGCGCCGTGCCGCCGGCCGCCGTGTTCTCCGGCGACGGCGCACCGGCACCGGTCGGCACAATTGGTGGGTGCCGATCAGTTTCGTCCCCATCAGCGCCGCGACGTCGTTCCTGGCGTACCTGAACTACCTGGAGGACCTCGCCGACGTGGTCTCCGGGCTGTACGGCCAGGGTGTGGCCGGCGTCTACCAGAGCCTTCAGCTGCATCCGCCGCTGCGCCAGCTTGCGCGGCGGGATCTCGCTGGGCAGCAGATGCAGCGCCTTCACCGCCACCTGGATTCGGTGTGGACGACGTTGTCTGCGATTGACAACGCGGTCGACCCCGACCGGTTCGATCGGCAGGCCAACGCGGTCGTCCCGACGCTGGCCATCCAAGCCGTCGCGGCTGGCGCATCGGGACTGGCCGTGGCACTCGGAACCGACGAACCCGCCGGCCCGGAGGAGGCACTGGCCTTTCTCGGTGACTTCGCGGCCGAGGAACTGCTGCCGTATCCGTGGAGCGCCTTTTGTGTCGGCTGCCCGCAGACCGGCTCGGCCGTGTGGGGCGGGAGCGTCCTTCCGGGAGACCCGGTGTCGATCTTCCGTCCCCCGTCGGCCCAGACATCCGATGCGCGCCTCGCGACGCTGCTGCGGACGACGCGCCAGCGAATCCTGGAACGCCGCTTCGCGGTGGAGCGGCAGACGGATGTCAAGCCGGGCCGCTCTCGGCGCAACCTCACCCAGGAACACAAGGAGGCGATCGCTGCCGTCACAGCGCCCACGACCGTGTTCGACGTGCTGGAGCGGATACGGGTGCGCGTCGAGGACGACGACGGGGAGACGTTCGTCACGGCGCCGCTCGACGAGGACGAGGCGCTGCGCTTTGCGGCGGCCCTCGCGGCGGTGGTCGACGCCAGCGCCGCGGCCGTCGAAGGTGTCATCGCCGCGGTGATCGGCTGGGAGGTCTTCGCCGACCTCGCCGCCAGCCATCGCCGACGGACGGATGGGTCTACGGCGTCGTCGCGTCGTGCCGCGGTGCTGCAGGGCACCTGATGCCCACGTCTGAACGCCTCGGGACAGCGCGAAACGACCAGTCACTCGGGCTCGGGGGCGGACTCCTCCAGTTCCATCCCCCGGGTCTCCGGCAGCCCCAGGTACAGCGGCGCCGTCAGAGCGACCGGGAGGCTGACGGTGACCGCCGCGGCGACGAACCCGCCGGTGGAGTCGGCGATGACGCCGAAGAAGAACAGCCCAGCGACCGCCCCCAGCGCGCTGGCGGCGGTCAGCCACCCGGCGGCGGTGGCGCGTTCCAGCGTCGGGAAGATCTCGGCGGACAGCGCGCCGATGGCCGGCGCGTAGGCGGAGCCGGCGACGATCCCCATGAGGTAGCCGGCGACGGCGACGCCCAGACCCCCGGTGTAGGTCAGGATCCCGGCGAGGCCGACGGCGATGTGCATGGTGACGCATGTCGTGCGCCGGCCCCACACATCGGCGGTCCATCGCCCGACCAGCAGGCCCATCAGCCCCAATGGCGCTGCCGACAACACGACGAGGAACGTGAACGTCCTCGACACACCCAGGATGTTCTCCGAGTAGGCGAACACATAGCCGTTGATCGGGCCGGTGACGAAGGTCGCCGCGACCGTGAGCGCGCAGACCAGGACCAGGCGGCGGCGGTAGTCGCGATGAATCGCCCCCAGCCCCAGTCGGCTGCCGCCCGCGATGCGCTCCAGTGTCGTGTAGCGATCCGGTTCCTCCACGAAGCGCGCCAGCAGGGGGAGCGCAAGCAGGGGCACGACACACAACGCGAACAGCCCCCGGAACCCAAACGCCTCCGGAGTCACCGCTCGCACCAGCGCCGGGATCCCGGCGCCGACGCCGTACGCTGCCGTGATCAGGGCGATCGCCTTGGCGCGGTCGGCGACCCTGGTCTCCTCGGCGGCGATGACGCCGACCACTGCGTTGGTGGCGGACAGCAGCGGGCGGCCGAGCGCGAACAGCGCGATGAACAGCCAGTAGGTACCGGCGAGCGACGCCGCGGCGGTGCACGCCAGCCCGACGGCCGAGGCGGCGATCAGGACCAGCTTCCGGCCGAACCGGTCCGCCAGCGCCGAGACGGGCAACCCGCCCAGCGACGCCAACCGGATCAGACCCAGCCCCAGGCCGAGTGTGGTCGCCGAGAGGCCGAGATCGACCGCAACCGATCCCCCGCCGCCTTCCTCACCGAATGCCGCCGCGATGTCGCCAAGGGCGGTGACGACGCCGAACTGCGCATAACCTGACGCCACGGACAACGCCGCAGCCGCCAGCACCGACGGGTGGAGCCAGCCGTACAGGCGGGGGCGCAAGCGGGGTTGCGCGACGGCAGCGGCAGGATCGTTGGTCACTGCCGGGACGTTAGTGGATCATGGCGCGGGGCAGGCTGCTCGCGCCGGCAGCGGCAGCACCGCCGGGATACCGAGGAGTGCAGGTTGGTCAACGTGTGGCCTGGGTCGCCGTACCCACTGGGCGCCCGATGGGACGGGCGCGGGACGAATTTCGCAGTATTCAGTGAGAGCGCGGAGGCCGTCCAGCTGTGCCTGTTCAACCGGGACGGTTTCGAACTGCGTCTTCAGATGCAGGAGCAGACGGCCTTCATCTGGCACTGCTACCTGCCGGGCGTAGGGCCCGGGCAGCGTTACGGCTACCGCCTCCACGGTCCGTACGAACCGTCCAACGGGCTGCGGTTCAACCCCGCGAAGCTGCTGATCGATCCCTACGCCAAAGCGATCGACGGCGAGGTGCAGTGGGATCCGTCCGTCTTCGCCTACCAGTTGGGCGAGGATGACCTGACAATCAACAACGACGACAGCGCGCCTCGCATTCCGAAGTCGATCGTCGTCAACCCATTCTTCGACTGGGGCGACGAGCGGCCACCCCGCACGCCGTGGCACGAGACGGTCATCTACGAGACTCACGTCCGCGGCATATCGATGCTGCATCCCGAAGTGGAGCCGGAGCTGCGAGGGACATACGCGGGGCTCTCCTCGCCCGTGGTGATCGACTACCTCAAGTCGCTGGGCGTCACCGCGGTGGAACTGCTGCCGGTTCACCACTTCGTCCAGGACCACCACCTGGTCGAGAAGGGTCTGCGCAACTACTGGGGCTACAACACGATCGGGTTCCTTGCGCCGCACGGGGACTACGCCGCGCACGGCACCGTCGGCGAGCAGGTCTACGAGTTCAAGTCGATGGTCAAAGACCTGCACGCCGCTGGCCTGGAGGTCATCCTCGACGTGGTCTACAACCACACCGCCGAGGGCAACCACATGGGTCCGACGCTGTCGTTCCGCGGCGTCGACAACATGTCGTACTACCGCGTGGTCGACGGCGACCGGCGCCACTACATGGACTACACCGGTACGGGGAACTCCCTCAATGCCCGGAACCCCCACGTTCTGCAGCTCATCATGGATTCCCTGCGGTACTGGGTGTCGGAGATGCACGTCGACGGTTTCCGATTCGACCTCGCATCGACGCTCGCGCGCGAACTTCACGACGTGGAGCGTCTCTCCGCCTTCTTCGACCTGATCCAGCAGGACCCCATCGTCAGCCAGGTCAAGCTCATCGCGGAGCCGTGGGATGTCGGCGAAGGGGGTTATCAGGTCGGCAACTTTCCGGTGCTGTGGACGGAGTGGAACGGCAAGTACCGCGACACGGTGCGCGACTACTGGCGTGGTGAGGTGCCCGGCCTGGGCGAGGTGGCGTCCCGGCTGTCGGGATCCAGCGACCTGTACGCCCACAACGGCCGCCGTCCCTACGCGTCGATCAACTTCATCACCGCGCACGACGGGTTCACGATGCGCGACCTCGTCAGCTACAACAGCAAGCACAACGAGGCCAACCTCGACGACAACACGTCAGGCGAGGATCACAACCGCTCCTGGAACCACGGCACGGAGGGCGAAACCGACGCTCCGGACGTCCTGCGGCTGCGGGCACGGCAGCAACGCAACATGTTGGCGACGCTGTTCTTGTCCCAGGGCGTCCCGATGCTGCTGGGCGGCGACGAGTTCGGACGCACGCAACACGGCAACAACAACGTGTACTGCCAGGACAACGAGCTGTCCTGGTACGACTGGGACCTGTCGGCCCAGCAGCGTGACCTGCTGGCGTTCACACGCCGGCTGATCCGCCTGCGTCGTCGTCACCCTGTCTTCCGGCGGCAGAAGTTCTTCCGGGGTGAAGTTCGCGAGGGCATGCAGGACGTCGATTGGATGCGGCCCGACGGCACAGCGATGACCGCGGAGGACTGGAACCGCGGCGCGGTTCTGGCGCTGATGTTCTTCCTCAACGGCCAGGCCATCCCCACCCCCGACGAACGGGGCCGCCGCGTGCAGGACGACAGCTTCCTGGTGCTGATGAACGCCACCCCGGACACGGTGGTGTTCACCCTGCCGGACGAGGAGTACGGCAAGTCGTGGAAGATCGTCATGGACACGGAGAACCCAGGGTCCGCTCGCGCGGACCGGGGACGCGAACTGGTCACCGGCGAAACCGTCGACCTCGTCGAGCGGTCGTTCGTGCTGATCCGGCGCCTGGACGACGCGCGCGATGACTGAACGTCGCATCTCGTCGACGTACAGGCTGCAACTGTCACCCGGATTCGGGTTCGAGCAGGCACGCGACCTGGTCGGATACTTCGCCCGGTTGGGGGTGACGCATCTGTATCTCTCGCCGGTCCTGCAGGCCCGGCCGGGATCCACCCACGGGTACGACGTCGTCGATCCCTCCACGGTCTCGCGAGATCTCGGGGGCGAGGAGGAATTCCGGGCGCTTGCCGACACCGCACACCGCGCCGGCCTGGGACTCCTCGTCGACGTCGTCCCGAATCACCTGGGAATCGGTCCGCAGAACCGCGACTGGCAACTCCTCCTCGCGGAGGGCCAGAGCGGGGAGGGCGGGCGTGTGTTCGACGTGGACTGGCAATCTCCGCTGCCGGGAGCCTCGGGGAAGGTGATCCTCCCGGTGCTGGCTGACCAGTACGGGGTCGTGCTCGTCAACGGTGACCTGCGGGTCGCGGAGGAACCTGATGCCGACGGCCGGCGCTTTTGCATCCGCTACCACGACCATGCCTTCCCGCTGTCACCGGAGTCGCTGGAGGCGCTGGAACGCGTCGGCCGCCTCGACACGCTCACGGGGACACCGGGCCAGCCCGAAACCTGGAACCGGCTGCACGCGTTGCTGGAACGTCAGCACTACCGGCTGGTGTACTGGCGAATCGGCGACCGCGTCATCAACTACCGGCGGTTCTTTGCGATCAACGATCTGGCGGGCGTTCGCGTCGAGGACAAACATGTCTTCGAGCGGACGCATGCCAAGATCCTGGAGCTGGTCGCAGACGGGGCGATAGACGGGCTGCGGATCGATCACCCCGACGGCATGGCGGATCCCGCGCAGTACCTGGAACGACTGGAGCGGCGCACGGGCGGCGCCTGGACGGTGGTTGAGAAGATCCTGCACCCGGGCGAGCCTCTGCAGCGGTGGGCCGCCGCAGGGACGACGGGCTACGAGTTCTGCAACGACGTCCTCGGACTCTTCGTCAATCCCCACGCCGAGGCTCGCTTCGACGAACTGGACGTCGCCCTTGGTGGCGATCCGCGCCCCTTCGACGAACAGGTCGCCGCCGCCAAGCGCGAGGTACTCGACAACGACCTCGCCGCCGAGTTCGCGCGGCTGGTCCGCCGCCTGTGGGCGCTGGCGCAGCAGCACCTCGACGTGCGCGACATCGACGATCGCCAATGTGCGGGGGCGCTCGCCGATGCGCTGGTCGCCCTTCCGGTGTACCGGACGTATGTTGACCCACAGACGGGCCACGCCGCTCCCCGGGACCTCGCGATCATCGACGCCGCGGTGAATGCGGCGTGCGGCGGGGCCAGCGCGCCCTTTCACGTCTTGAACTTCACTGCAGCGGCGCTGAACGGCACGGCTGGATCGTCCCCGCTGCACCTGGAGGTCGTCACGCGGTTCCAGCAGCTGTCCGGAGCGCTGATGGCCAAGGGTGTGGAGGACACGGTCCTCTACCGGTACCTGCGGATGGTGGCGCTGAACGAAGTGGGAGGAGATCCGACGCGATTCGGTATCTCTTCCGCCGAATTCCACCGGCTCAACAGCGACCGCGCGGCGCATCATCCCGACGGCATGCTGACCACCGCGACGCACGACACCAAGCGCGGCGAGGACGTCCGCTTGCGCATCGCGGCCCTGACCGAAATGCCCGAGCGTTGGCGCAGCCTGGTCTCGACGGCAACCGAGGATGCGGACATCGACCGGCCGACGGCATCGCTGCTGGTGCAGACGATGATCGGAGTATGGCCGCTGCTCGACAGCGGTGAGGTCACGCCGGACCTGCGTCGGCGCCTGACGCACTACGGGCGCAAGGCGGCAAGGGAGGCCGGGGTGCACACCAACTGGTACGACCCCGCAGAGGCGTACGAGGCCGCTTTGGACCGCTTCGTCGACCGCGTGCTGGACGACGGACCGATGCGCAAGGAACTGACAACCGTCGCAGCGGCGGCGGCCGAGATCGGGATGGTGTCGTCCCTCTCGCAGGTGGTGCTCCGCACACTGTCTCCCGGCGTGCCCGACCTGTACTGGGGCAACGAGTTGTGGGACGACAGCCTGGTGGATCCCGACAACCGGCGGCCGGTCGAGTGGCAGCGGCGGCAGCAGCTGGTGGCCGCGGTCGGAGACACGGGGCTGGAGGAGCTGTGGCGCTCACGACGCGACGGGCGTGTCAAGCTGCGCGTACTCACCACAGCCCTGAAAGTCCGCAACAACCACCCCGGGGCGTTCGGCAGCGACGGTGGCTACGAGCCGCTGGAGACCGCGGGGGAGTGGGCCGACCACGTCGTTGCGTTCGCGCGCACCAGTCATGGCGCGGCGCAGGTGGTCGTGGTCGCACCCTGTCGTCCCGGCGCGATCATGGGACCCGACCTGCTGGAGCCGATCGGAGCGTGTTGGCGCGACACCTCCGTCGCGTTGCCGGACGGGACGTGGAGCGACGCGTTCGCCGGCGCGCGCGGCGAGGGCCGGGTCTCGAGGCTGTTCGGGCGGCTGCCGGTGGCGATTCTCACGCGACGCACCTGAGGCCGTGCGGTGCCAGCCTGGTGCGATGTGCCCGAAGGGGCAGCCCCATCGGCCCTGCCGGGCCGGGGGCGGACGTGCCAGCGTGTCCGCGACGCAGTGCGGGGAGGGATCGCGGCGCACACTCAAGCCGACCGTAACGTGATCGCGGCGCAGGTTGTCAGAAGCCACGCTGCGGCGCCGACGATTTCTGGTGGGCAGTCACCGACCGGCAATTGGATCCAGGTCTACGGCCGGTTGTTGCAGCCGAGCTACCAGCGGGACTCGCAGGGGTGGCACTCGATGCGGCAGGGGTTCGCAACCGTGCAGGATCGGCGCCGTCACGGCGTCGCAGACACGGTGGAGCTCCTGCGCGTGTTGCCGAACACGGAGAACATCAACGTGCACGACGCCGAGGCGAGAGCACGTGAGGCGTTCGCGGCCCAGCCCGCGCGCGGCTGAGTCGCCAGGCGAGGAGGCTGGATGGAACGCGACACCACCGATCGACAGTTGATCACCTCCGGATCGCCGTTCGAGCCCTGGATCGGCTTCTCCCGCGCCGTGCGGGTGGGGCCGCGAATCCTGGTATCGGGCACCGGGCCGATCTGGCCGGACGGGAGTTGTCCACCCGACGCGGAGGTTCAGGCGCGCCGCTGCTTTGAGATCATCGTCGGGGCCATCGGTCAGGCAGGAGGTACGCCGGGCGACGTTGTCCGCACGCGGATGTACCTCTCCGACGCAGCCGACGCCGAGGCGGTCGGCCGTGTCCACGGCGAGTACTTCGCGGCGGTGAGGCCCGCCGCCACCATGGTCGTCGTCGCCGGATTCCTCGATCCGCGGTGGAAAGTGGAGATCGACGCCGAAGCGATCGTCAGCGGCCCCCTGACCTCACCCTCGTTGCCGTAGCGTGTCAGGCTGGGCTGACGAGACGTTGGAGCGGAAATGTCCCCACCCGTGGCCGCGCGGCGGCGCATCAAGACGATCGCCGTCGAGGGACGTCGCACCCGCGGCGCCCGCCGCCGGCGTCCCGCCGCGACGTGAGGACGCACCCTGCGGTGACAGGACTGGTGCTCGCTGGTGGCGCGAGCAGCAGGATGGGCCGCGACAAGGCAACCCTTCGCAGCGACGGCGGCCGGCTGGTTGATCTCGCCGTGAGCGCACTGCGCGACGTGTGTGAACGGGTCCTGATCGCGGCGGGGGAGCGGGTGATCGCCGACGTGGCGGCGGAGTGCATCCCCGACGCCGAGGGCGAGGGGCCACTCGCGGGGATCGTCTCCGGATTGCGCGCCGCCGACACGCCGTTGGTGGCGGTTCTGGCCGTGGACATGCCGTACGCCAGCGCGGAGGTGTTCCGCAGGCTGGCAGGTGCGTGGCAGGGGGAGGCGGGCGTGGCCGCCGCGGTGGACGGGAGCCTGCAGCCCCTGCACGCCGTCTACGCGACCTCCCAGCGAGAGCAGTACGCAGAGCTGCTCGCGGCGGGGGAGCGGTCACCGCGGCGTGCACTGGTACTGCTGGGGGCGCGGGTCATCGACGCGGCGGTGTGGGGTGACATCGGTCCGGCGTTTGCGCACAACGTCAACTCGCCGGCGGATCTTTCCAGTCTGCGAGCACCGACCGAACGGCGCTGACCCTCGGCAACGCCCGCGGCCGGTCGTCCGCCACGGCCACGCCCGCGCGGCCCAGCAGCAGTGGGTGCTGCATGACGTCTGGTCCCGCCAGACCGAGGGCCGACGCGAATCGGGTCGGTGCATGGTTCGTCGTCATCGTCGCTCCTTGGATACGCTGCGCGCCCGCTGACGTGGAGGCTGTCGTGGACCTCGGCAAACGTGTCGCTGCCTGGCCCGTGCTTCGCCAGTTGCGCACGGGCGACCGGCTGGGACTGGGCGAGGCCGTGAAGTCCGACAGCTCGGCGGCGCTTCGGCCTCGCACCGAGGACGCGGACGCCGTCGTCGACTCGATCTGCCCCTTCTGTGCGGTGGGATGCGCGCAGCGCATCTTTGTCAAGGACGACGAGATCCTTCACATCGAGGGAGATCCAGCCAGCCCCATCTCCCGGGGCCGTCTGTGCCCCCGCGGGTCCTCGACAAAGGACCTGGTGACGTCGGACCGCCGGGAATACACCGTGCGGTACCGCCGGCCGGGCGCAGCGGAGTGGGAGAACCTCGACCTGGACACGGCGATGGACATGATCGCCGACCGGATCATCGCCACCAGGGACGACACCTGGCAGGAACTCGACGAGAACCGTCATCGGGTCAATCGCACGCTCGGGTTCGGCACCCTCGGCGGCGCGGCGCTGGACAACGAGGAGAACTACCTGATCAAGAAGCTGTTCACGGCCCTGGGCGCGGTGCAGATCGAGAACCAGGCCCGCATATGACACTCCGCGACCGTCCCCGGTCTGGGGACCTCGTTCGGCCGCGGTGGCGCCACGACATTCCAGCAGGACCTGGTCAACAGCGACTGCGTCGTGATCATGGGTTCGAACATGGCCGAGTGCCACCCGGTGGGCTTCCAGTGGGTGGTCGAGGCGCAGGCGCGCGGCGCGACGGTGTTCCACGTCGACCCGCGGTTCACGCGGACGAGCGCCCTGGCTGATCACTACGTGCCCCTGCGCGCCGGCTCCGACATCGCGTTCCTCGGCGGGGTCGTCAACTACATCCTGTCAGGCGACCACGACTTCCGTGACTACGTGCTGGCATACACCAACGCATCGCACGTGATCGTCGACGGGGTGGCGCTGCCCGACGATCTGGACGGCGTCTTCAGCGGCTTCGACGAGTCGACACGCTCATACGACCACGCCACCTGGCAGTACGGCGGCGAAGACGTGGACATCGTCTCCGCGGCGGGGCGTCGTGAGCGCGTGGTCGCCGAGGCCGACCGTGTCGAGGAGGGGGGGCAGGCGTTTGAAGGTGTGAGCATCGAAAAAGGCGGGCGCATCGAGAAGGATCCCACGCTGCAGCACCCGCGCTGCGTCTACCAGCTGCTCAAGCGTCACTACGCGCGCTACACGCCGGAGCTGGTCGCGGACGCGTGCGGCGTGTCGGTCGAGCAGTTCCGAGAGCTGGCGCAGGCGCTGTGCGACAACTCCGGTCGTGACCGGACCTCGGTGATCGTGTATTCGGTCGGCTGGACCCAGCACACGACGGGCGTGCAGTGCATCCGCGCGGCCTCGATCATCCAGTTGCTGCTGGGAAACATGGGACGCCCCGGCGGCGGCATTCTGGCGCTGCGCGGGCACGCGAGCATCCAGGGGTCGACGGACATCCCGACGCTGTACGACCTGCTGCCCGGGTACCTGCCGATGCCGTCAGTCGGACGCCACGACACGCTCGACTCCTACGAGCAGCGCACTTCGTCGCGGAAGGGATTCTGGGCAAACAGCCGCGCATACATGGTCAGCCTGCTCAAGGCCTGGTGGGGCGACGCCGCGACCCCCGACAACGACTTCTGCTTCGGTTACCTGCCGCGCATCAGCGGCGACCATTCCGCGTACCGCACCGCGATCGACATGCTCGACCGGAAGGTACGGGGCTACATCTTGCTGGGGCAGAACCCCGCCGTCGGATCGGCGAACAGCCGCCTGCACCGCCTCGCCCTGGCGCATCTGGACTGGCTGGTCGTGCGGGACCTGACGATGATCGAGAGCGCCACGTTCTGGCTCGACGGGCCGGAGATCGACTCCGGCGAGCTGCGGCCGGAGGACATCGCGACGGAGGTGTTCTTCCTTCCAGCGGCGGCGCACGTCGAGAAGGACGGCACGTTCACGAACACACAGCGAGTCGTGCAGTGGCACGCAAAGGCGGTCGAGCCGAAAGGCGACTGCCGCAGCGACCTGTGGTTCACATATCACCTCGGCCGGCGTGTTCGTGCGAAACTCGCCGGCGCCGGTCGGGAACGGGACCGGCCCGTGCTCGACCTCACGTGGGAGTACCCGATGACCGGCCTGCACAACGAGGTCGACGCGGCCGCGGTGCTGCAGGAGATAAACGGATGGGGGCCGCAGCGACGGCCCCTGAACGGGTTCGCTGAGCTGCGGGCGGACGGTTCGACGGCGTGCGGGTGCTGGATCTACTCCGGCTGCTACGCCGGCGGCCAGAACGCAACGGCGCGGCGCGTGCCCGGGTCCCAGCAGAGCCTCGTCGCACCGGAGTGGGCGTGGGCGTGGCCCGCCAACCGCCGCATCCTCTACAACCGTGCCTCCGCCGACCCGCAGGGACGGCCTTGGTCACAGCGCAAGGCGTACGTGTGGTGGGACGACGAGGCGCAGGCATGGACGGGTCACGACGTCCCGGACTTCCCACCGCACCTCGCGCCGGACGCGGTGCCACCGGCCGACGCCGTGGGGGTCGAGGCGCTCGCGGGCGACGACGCCTTCATCATGCAGGCGGACGGCAAGGGATGGCTGTGGGCGCCGGCGGGGCTTGTCGACGGCCCCCTGCCGACGCACTACGAGCCTCACGAGTCGCCCGTCCGCAACCCGGTGCAGCGTCGTCAGTCCAGCCCTTTCCGTGAGCAGTTGCCCCACGAGCACAATCCGACCAACGACGCCTCGTATCCCTTCGTCGCGACGACGTACCGCGTGGCGGAGCACCACACAGCCGGCGGCATGAGCCGGCACCAGCGGCGACTGTCGGAGTTGGCGCGGGAGATGTTCGTGGAGGTCCACCCGGAACTCGCGGCGCTGCGAGGGCTGGAGCACGGCGGCTGGGCGACGGTGTCCTCGTCCCGATCGACCATCGAGGCCCGGGTGCTCGTGACGGAGCGAATGCAACCCGTCACGGTGGACGGGCGGCGCGTCCATCAGGTGGGACTGCCGTATCACTGGGGACCCAACGGCACGGCGCCGGGTGACGCGGCGAACGACCTGTTCGCGATCGTGCTCGACCCCAACGTGCACATCCAGGAAGTCAAGAGCGCGACGTGCGACGTCACCCCGGGGCGTCGTCCGCGCGGACGGAAGGACCCCGGATGACCGAGTCGCCCCTGTCGCCCGACGGCGGCCCCGCACCCGGCACCCAAGGCGTGCGCTTCGGCTTCTTCACCGACACGAGCATCTGCATCGGCTGCGAGGCCTGCGAGGTTGCCTGCAAGGAGTGGAACGGCGTACCGGACAACCCCGTCGGGTTCTCCGGCCTGTCATACGACAATACGCTGGACCTCGGCGCGAACGCCTGGCGCCACGTGGCGTTCGTCGAGCGGCCCGCCGCGGACGGGGAACCCTTCGCCTGGCTGATGGCGTCCGACGTGTGCAAGCACTGCACCTCGGCGGCGTGTCTCGAGGTGTGCCCCACCGGTGCCATCTTCGGCACCGAATTCGGGACCGTCGTCGTGCAGGACGACGTCTGCAACGGCTGCGGCTACTGCGTCACAGCCTGCCCCTACGGCGTCATCGAGCGGCGAGCCTCCGACGGAGGAGCGTGGAAGTGCACGCTGTGTTACGACCGTTTCAAGGGCGGCCAGCAACCGGCGTGCGCGCAGGCGTGTCCGACAGACTCGATCCAGTTCGGTCCCCTGGACGAGCTACGCGCCCGGGCGGCCGACCGCGCCGAGGAGGTGGTCGCGGCGGGTCACCCCAGGGCGCAGTTGTACGGGCACGACCCCGATGACGGCGTCGGCGGCAACGGCGCCTTCTTCCTGCTGCTCGACGACCCCGAGGTGTACGGACTGCCGCCGGATCCCGTCACGCCGACGCGGCAGATCGCCCAGATGTGGCGGACCGCCGGTGTCGCCGCACTGGCTGCCGCGGTGGCGATCGTCGGCGCCGTGTT
Organism: Nitriliruptorales bacterium; assembly: GCA_009377835.1. Classification (GTDB taxonomy): domain Bacteria; phylum Actinomycetota; class Nitriliruptoria; order Euzebyales; family Egibacteraceae; genus WHTG01. Next base: position 744 of record WHTG01000079.1, on the reverse strand, counting down.
CGGAGACCGCCGGTGACGGCTGACGAAGTGCGCAGCTACTACGGCCGGCCGATTCTCAAGCCCCCCGAATGGACGTGGGAGGTGCCCTGGTACCTCTTCGTCGGCGGGCTGGCGGGTGTGTCGTCCGCGCTGTCGGGGGTTGCGGGACTGGCGGGGCGGCGGACCCTGCAGGACCGCACCCGACTGCTCGGGTCCGCCGGTGCGGTGGTCGGCCCTGCGCTGCTCATCAGCGACCTCGGGCGGCCGCAGCGGTTCCTCAACATGCTGAGGGTGTTCAAGCCCACCTCCGCGATGAGCGTCGGCAGCTGGATCCTTGCGGCCTACAGCGCGGCGGCGGGTGGCGCAGGTCTGCTGGCGATGGCTGGACGTTTCCCGCGGCTGCGTGTCCTGGCGGACTGCGTCGCTGCGGCGCTGGGCCTGCCGCTGGCGACGTACACGGCGGTGCTCGTCGCGGACACGTCGGTGCCTGCGTGGCACGAGGCGCGCGAGCAGCTGCCGTTCGTGTTCCTGGGTAGCGCCGTCGCCTCGGCCGGGGCCGCGGCAGCGCTGCTGACGCCGGCGGACGAGGCCGGTGTTGGCGACGTCCTTGCGGTCGGCGGAGTCGCCGCGGAACTCGCCGCGGCGGAGACGATGCACCGCCACCTCGGCGCGCTGGGGAGCGTGTACCGGGAGGGGCGTGCGGGTCACTACCAGAGGCTGGCGACCGGGCTCTCCGCGGCCGGCGCGCTCGCCGTTGTTGCCGGG
>WHTG01000026.1 GCA_009377835.1 Nitriliruptorales bacterium | reverse complement strand
TCTCGGGCGAATACGCGATGGTCCACGCCGCCGCCGAACGCGGGTGGATTGACGGCGATCGCGTGATGGCCGAGACGCTGCTGGGCATCCGCCGTGCCGGCGCCGACATCGTCATCACCTACGCAGCCGGCTGGATGGCGCGGCGGCTCAGCTGAGCACGCCAGGACTGCCCTGTGACCGGCGAACGTTCCAGCGACCCGATCCTCGACGTCGTGCAGGCTCACTTCGCGGCGTTCAACACGGGCGACCTCGACGCGCTCATGGCGGGCTTCACCGACGATGCCGTGTTCTCGACCGGGGAACATCTTGTCGTGGGGCACCGTGGAATCCGGCAGATGTTCCGCGATGCGCTGGCGCAGCTGTCCCCGTCGCTGACGCTGCGGGCGGCGGTGGCCCAGGGGGATGTCGTCGCGTGCGAACTCACCGAGCAGCTCATGGTCGAGGGCGCGACGTTCCAGTTCGCTCTCGCCGCCTTCTACACCGTGCGGCGCGGACAGATCATGAGCGTCAAGGTCTACCGTGAGGGCACGGCCGAGCCCCCGGTCGCGTAGCGGGTCATGCCGGTAGCGCCACCCGGCAGAACCCCTGGCTGGATTCCACCAGCCAGGTGTCGGTGGATCCCGGTGTGACGAGCATCTCGAAGGTCATCGTGTAGGGAAGGACGGTGCCGGACGCGCGCCTGTGGGCAACCCCGCCGCAGGCTGAGGTCACAAGGTACCGGTACGATCGGTGTCCCCATTCGTTGCTTGGAGGAGTCGTTCCATGCGGTATCGCCAGCTCGCCCCCGGCATCGACGTCAGCGAGGTCGGATTCGGCAACTGGACCGTCACCACCGGCTGGTGGGGCGAGTACACCGAGGACGAGGCGATCGCGCTGCACCGCGCCGCCTTCGACGCCGGCGTCACGTTCTTCGACACATCCAACGCCTACCGGGAGGGGTACGGGGAGGAGGTCCTGGGCAAGGCCCTGGCGGGCGTCCGCGACCGCGTCGTAATCGCGACGAAGTTCGGCTACGACCTCGACGCCACCGACTCCCGCCGCGGACAGCAGGAGCGTCCGCACCGCACCGACATCCCGTCGGTCCGGCGGGACCTCGACGACAGCCTGCGGCGACTCGGCGTCGACACCATCGACGTCTGGCAGCTGCACAACCCGCGGATGGCACACCTGGACGACGACGAACTGTTCGCGTTCCTCGACGAGGCCAAGGCGGCGGGCAAAATCCGCAGCTACGGCATCGCCCTGGGCCCCAAGATCGGGTGGCGCGACGAAGGTGTGCACGCCATGCGCACGCGCGACGTGGACATCCTGCACATGATCCACAACCTCCTCGAACAGGATCCGGGGCGCGAGCTGCTGGCGGTCGCAGGGGAAACCGCGACCCAGACGATCGTCCGGGTGCCGCACTCGTCAGGGATGCTTGAAGGCAACCTCACCGCTGACACGGTGTTCCCCGCCAATGACCACCGGCGTCACCGGCCCCGCAGTTGGCTGGTCGAGGGCGTCCAGAAGGTCGCGATGCTCGACTTCCTGACGCGTGACATGACACTGGGCCAGGCGGCGTTGAAGTGGATCCTGGCCGACGACACCGTCGCGACGACACTGCCGAATATCTACGGCAAGGACCAACTCGACGAGTTCGCGGCAGCGCCGGACCGGCGGGACCTGGAGGCCGGCGAGTTGCAGCGCGTCGCCAATCTCTATGCGACCAACTTCGGGGTCACACCCGAACACGATAGGGCGACCAAGGTCAACGCGTGACAGGACGACGCGTGCCCAGCACGCGCGTGTCGCAGGAACTGTTTGCGCGCGCCCGGTCGGTGATTCCCGGCGGCGTGAACTCACCCGTGCGCGCCTTCCGTTCGGTCGGCGGCACACCACGGTTCATCGCGGCCGCGCAGGGAGCGCACGTCCTCGACGTCGACGGCAACCGCTACGTCGACTACGTCGGCAGCTGGGGCCCGATGATCCTCGGGCACGCGCGACCGGAGATCGTCGCAGCGGCCGAGGAGGCGCTGCGGCGTGGATCCTCGTTCGGCGCGCCCACCGAGGCGGAGGTCGAACTCGCCGAGGCCATCGTGGAGGCGGTGCCGGGAGTCGACATGGTCCGCTGTGTGTCATCGGGGACCGAGGCGACGATGAGCGCGATCCGCCTCGCCCGCGGCGTCACACAGCGCCCGAGGATCCTCAAGTTCGCCGGTCACTACCACGGGCACGCCGACTCGCTGCTGGCCAGTGCGGGCAGCGGCGTCGCCACATTTGGCCTCCCCGACAGCCCCGGCGTGACCCGTGGGTCCGCCGGAGACACCCTCGTGGCGGCCTGGAACGATGCCGACGCGGTGCGGGGCGCCTTTGCCGCGGCGGGCGAAACCATCGCGGCGGTCATCTGCGAGCCGGTCCCCGGGAACATGGGCGTCGTTCCCGCGTTACCCGGCTTCCTGGAACTGCTCCGCGCCATCACTCGCGACCACGGGGCCGTGCTCATCCTCGACGAGGTCATGTCGGGGTTCCGCGTCGCACGTGGCGGAGCGTCGGAGCACTACGGCGTCACCGCCGACCTCGTCACCCTCGGCAAGGTCATCGGCGGCGGATACCCGCTGGCCGCGTTCGGCGGTCGCGCGGACATCATGCGGCAGCTGGCACCGGAAGGGCCGGTGTACCAGGCCGGCACACTGTCCGGGAACCCCGTGGCGGTCGCCGCAGGCCTGACCCAGCTGCGCCTGCTCGACGCCGAGGCGTACAAGGGGCTGGAGCAGCGCGCCGACCGGCTGCGCGGCGGCCTGCTCGCCGCCTTCGCGGAAGCCGGTGTCGCCGTCCAGATTCCGGCTGTCGCCAGCATGTTCAGCGTCTTCTTCACCTCGCGGCCCGTTCACGACTTCCAGGTTGCCAAGGCCGCCGACCACGGCCGGTACGCGCGGTTTTTCAACGCGATGCTGGCGCGTGGGCACTATTTCCCGCCGTCGGGATACGAGGCGATCTTCGTCAGCCTGGCGCACACAACCGGCGACATCGACGCGACGATCGCTGCCGCCCGCGAGCTTGCGCCCGACCTGGCGGACTGATCGGCGGCGCTCAGATCCGGGCGCTGCGGCGTTCGAGCAGGAGCAGATTGGTCCACCGCCGGGCGCGCCGGGCGATCCGCTCCCCCACACCGACCAGCCGGAACCCGCAGGCGGCATGCAACGCGAGGCTGGGCTCGTTCTCGGGCAGGACGCCGAGTGTTCCAAATCGCCGGAACTGCCGTCGGGGGACGCCGCGTCTACGTTGGAACCATGACCGAACCGCCGGACGAGCCCACGACGCGCCGCGGCAGCGGCGTGCGCACCGTGGTTCTGGGCGTCGCGGTGGTGGCGCTGGTCCTGCTCGGAGTCGCGTACGTCGCCGCGCGCGACCGTACCCCCGACCCGGCGGTTGGCCGGTCGGGTGCAGACGCGGTCACGCTGGACAAACGACCGTCGCCGACGAAGGCCTTCGCCCTGCCGCCCGCGACGCTGGAGGGCTTCGCGGGCGGTCCACAGGTCAAGCTGACCGACTTCCGCGGCACGCCACTGGTGGTGAACTTCTGGGCGACGTGGTGCGCGCCGTGCGTCAAGGAGATGCCGGACTTCCGGGCGGCCGCCGCGGAGCTGCAAGGCAAGGTGGTGTTCCTGGGCGTCGACGTCGAGGACGCCCCACCCAACGCAGAGCCCTTCGTGGAGCGGCTGGGAATCGACTACGCGCTGGCCATCGACCCGCGGCGTGAATTCCACCGGGCCGTCGGCAATTTCGGGATGCCGACGACGCTGCTGGTCGACGAGGACGGCATCGTTCGCTACCGCCACACGGGCCCGCTGACCCGTGAGGAACTTCTCGAGCTGCTGGCGGAGCATCTGGAGGTGACCTTACAGGCCTGACACGGCTTGGTGGCTGGCGATTCTTGCTGGTCACCACTACAGTTGGCCCCCGCACGAGGGGCATTGGGGACCGTGCATCGCACCGAAGTGAAAGGTCACGCGTGGACTGGGTGGGCGAGTTCTTCAGCACCCTCCCCCAGGTGGGCAGCGCGCTGTGGACGTTCATGCGCGGATGGGTGGGGGTGGCGATCATCATCGGCAGCGGCGCGATGATGGTCGGGTTCGGCCTGCTCGCGGTGGTGTTGCGAGGCACCTACGGATGGCTCGCCGCAATATTCGGAATCATGGCTGCCACTGTCGCCGCGTGGTGGGCCTTCGGCATCATTCCCTCGGCGTGGGTCTACTTCGCCGACGGGCAGCGCGACCTCATGGAGAACACGGTCGTCCCGGGGACTCTCGGGGTTGGGCAGTTCCAGGTCGCCGCGAACTTCTACCAGGTGTTCCGCGACCTGGTCGTCGTGATGGAGACGCAGATCGCGATGGTCGTGTTCGCCATAGCAGCGTTGCAGATCCAGAAGCGATTCCCCCGCGCCCTCGCCGAGGGCGAGGAGGCGCGGCCGCAGTCGGGCGGCTACAAGTAGCGCCCTGCGAAACCAAGGCAGGACCTTCAGTCCTCAAGCAGCGAAGTGGGTAGGACATCATCAGTCTTCAGGCAACGCGAAGTGGCAGGAATCACATTGGGTAAGACCGACCAGGGCCTCCATCCGGAGATCTTCGACGACTACCGGATCGAATCGGTGGACGCCAATTGGCTGCAGGAGCGGGTCAAGCCCAAGCGCCACATCGGGCTGACCCCGGAACTGTGCATCCTGTGCCGCGCCTGCGAAGACGTTTGTCCCTGGGAGTGCATTTTCATGATGTCGCCCGGCATCGTGCAGGATGCCGAGAACCCGGATGTCATGACGCTGGCGAACACCGCGGAAGCGACCTTCGTCATCGATGACAACGAGTGCACGCGCTGTGCGATCTGTGTGGAGCGGTGCCCCTCCGACGCCCTCTGGCTCGGCAGGGTGCAGTAACAGGAAGGACGCAATTCGTGGCTCGGTTCCGACTCCCGACACCGCCCCGCCCACACGTCCCGTCTCCGGACGAGATGAAGAAGCGGACGCAGGACAACGTCGTCTGGAAGTCCATCTTCCGTCCGGGTTCGATCTACCGGAAGGGCTACCGCGACACGTCGCGGGACCGCGCTCTCGCCGCGATGAACAACGTGCTGTATCACCTCCACCCGGTGAAGGTGAAGCGGCACGGACTGAAGCTCACGTACACCTACTGCCTCGGTGGCCTCAGCTTCTTCCTCTTCATCCTGCTGACCGTCACCGGCATCTTCTTGATGTTCTTCTACCGGCCGGTGGCCGGTGCAAGCACCGAGTTGGCCTACGCCGACATGCAGGCGCTGACCAGAGTGGTGACGTTCGGCGACTTTGTCCGCAACATGCACCGTTGGGGTGCCCACCTCATGGTGTTCACAGTATTCCTCCACATGGCGCGCGTCTTCTATCACGGGGCGTACAAGCCTCCGCGCGAGTTCAACTGGGTCGTGGGTGTCATCCTGCTGCTGTTGACCTTGCTCCTCGCCTTCAGCGGCTACCTGCTGCCCTGGGACCAGCTGGCGATGTGGGCGTTCGCCGTGGGCATGTCCATGGCGGGGTTCACCCCCGTTTTCGGTCAGCAGGTGTCGTTCGTCCTTCAGGGCGGCGTCGAGATCGGACCTGAGACCCTGCTGCGCTGGTACGTGCTGCATGTGCTGGCGTTGCCGTTCATCACCACGATCTTCCTGGCGGTCCACTTCTGGCGGATCCGCAAGGACGGTGGGATCTCTGGCCCCCTGTAAAGCGTTAGGACAGGTGAACGTGTCCTCAAGAAGCGAAGCGTTAGGACAGGTGAACGTGTCCTCAAGAAGCGAAGCGTTAGGACGTGGGAATGGCTGAAGACGTCCAGATGGACCAGAAGGTCTACGACGAACTCATCGCCCAGGGGAAGAGCGAGCGCATCGCGCGTGCCAAGGCAAAGGCTGCCACCGTCCGCGCCAAGAAGGAGGCCGCTGGGGAGAAGGTCGGTCCCCGCGAGGCAGGTGACACGCCGGCAGCCGCGCCCGCGGCGGCAGCGTCCGCAGGCGGCGCGCCCGCGGCGGCCGCAGGTGGTGGCGTCGCGACGACCGACCGCTCAGCCCCTGTGACCGGTGGCATGAGCCCCGAGGAACGCCAGAAGCGGGTCGCTGCGGCGCTTGCGGCCAGGGGCAACGGCGGCGCGCCCGCGGCGACGGAAACCAAGTACGCCGGTCAGGCCCACACCCACCGCCTGCTCGCCATGGTCCCGCCGACCGGCATCCAGCAGATCAGGGCCAAGCAGGAGGACAAGGTCTACACGTGGCCGCACCTGCTCGGCGCCGAGTTCATAGCGCTGCTCGCGTGCACCGCGCTGCTGACGATCCTCTCGCTTCTCCCGGCGTTTCCGCTGCGTGAGCTGGCCAACCCCAATATCACGCCGAACCCGTCCAAGGCGCCCTGGTACTTCCTCGGATTGCAGGAACTGCTGCGGTACTTCCACCCGATGATCGCGGGCGTCACGATCCCGGGAATCGTCGGATTGCTGGGTCTCATGACGATCCCGTTCCTGGACAAGAACCCGTCCGTGCGGCCCGAGAACCGTAAGACCGCCATCACCCTGATGACGTTCTTCCTCGTGGGGTCGGGGATGATGACGATGGTCGGCTCGTTCTTCCGTGGTCCCGGCTTCAACTGGGTGTGGCCGTGGATTGACGGCCTGTTCTTCGAGCTCTAGATCCTGGGAACTGCTATGACGACGATTCTGTGGGTGTTGGCCACGGCCATCGGGCTGCTGGCAGTGGGGTTCTGGTGGATCCGCCGCAACAACCTCGCGGTGTACCCGGCAGGCCGGGCACCGCGGGAACTTCGTCCGCTGAACACCGGCTGCGAGCTGGGGGCACAGATCATGATGGCGACGACCGCCGAGAGCGCCGGCGGCACGACCGGCACACGCTCGTCTGGGGCATCGCCCGCTGCTCCGGGACCGGCCGCACTCAAGCGCAGGAAGAAGACCCCCGGACCGCCGCGCCGCGAGTTCCTCCGGACCGGCCTGCTGGTTGTCGTCGGTGGCATGCTCGCCTCCTTCGGCGGGGCATCCCTGGCGTTCCTGTGGCCCACCCTCAAAGGCGGGTTCGGCGCGCAGATCGACGTGGGCGACGAGGGGGAGATCACACAGGCCATCCGCGACGGCGGCGGGCGGTTCGAGTTCCCGTCCGGACGGTCCTACCTGGTCGCCTACGACCCCGGTCTCGACCCAGACGGCCAGTATGCGGAGATCACCAACGGGGCGCCGTTCATGGCGCTGTACCAGAAGTGCGTGCACCTGGGCTGCCGGGTGCCATGGTGCGAGTCGTCGAAGTGGTTCGAGTGCCCCTGCCATGGGTCGCGTTACAACCGTTGGGGCGAGTACCAGTTCGGCCCGGCACCGCGCGGGCTGGACCGCTTCGCGGTGCGCGTGGAAGAGGGCCGTGTCGTCGTCGACACGTCCACGGTCGTGACCGGACCGTCACGCACGGGCGGCGCACTCAAGCAACCGCCCGAGGGGCCGCACTGCAACTGACAGGAACGCTCACATGGTATGGATCTTCGTCGTCCTGGCGCTCGCGGCGGTGGCCGTCATCGTTCTGCTGCTGGTCAATGCTTCGCGTGGGCGCCGATCGGTCGAGGACATTCCGCCGGCCATGCGTCCCGGCTACTCGGACGAGGAGTTGGAGCGCAAGGTGCTCGAGCGCTACATGGGCTGGGGCATCGTCCTGGTCGCGTTCTTCGCGATCTTCCTGCCTTTGTACTGGATGCGTGAGCCGGCACGGCTCACCACGGCGACGAATGCCGCGACGGTCCAGAACTTCGAGCGCGGCGAGGAATTGTTCGTCGAGAACTGTGCGCTGTGCCACGGGCAGACCGCCGAGGGGGGCGGTACCGGATCGACCTACGACCCGGCGGACAACTGGCCGGCGCCGAACCTGACGACGATCGAGAAGCGCTACGAGGAGACGCCGGTCGCCCAGGACATCCGCGACTACATCGTCAGCACGATCCAGCGTGGGCGTCCGGGGACACCGATGCCGGCGTGGGGTTCGGCGTACGGCGGTCCCATGACGGACCAGCAGATCGAGGACATCGCGGACTGGATCCTGCTGAACCAGAAGGCCACGATCGAGGACGCCGACGCCGCTTTCAACATGTCCGGTGAGGAGTTGTTCCAGTCCAACTGCGCGCGCTGCCACGGCGAGAACCTCGAAGGCTTCATCGGACCGTCGCTGGAGGGTGTGTTCGAGCGACACAACAGGCAGACGATTCTCGGAATCCTGAAGAACGGGATCTTCCTCGCCAACGGGATCTCCATGCCGCCGTGGCAGAACGGCTACATGTACGACGGTGCTCGCTACAAGGACGTGGCGCTGAACAAGATCGTGCGCTACCTCGAACAGCAGCAGCCCGACGAGATCCCTGACGAGGCGAAGCAGTATCGGGCGCCCTATGGGGACGGCGGTCCCAAGGGGGAAGCGGACACCGAAGAACCCCCGGCCGGCGGTGAGGACGAAGGCTCCGCCTGACGCGGCGGCCTCCACGAAACGACGAGGACGTACCACATGGTGGCAACGCTGAACTGGCTGACGATCCTGGCGGCCGAGGCCCATGGGATCCCGGGATCCGACTGGCGCGCGAAGGTTGCGGTGCCAGTCGGCGTCCTCGTGTTCTTCGGCAGTGTCTACCTGCTGGTGCGGTCGAATCTGGGGACACGCCGCGGCTACCTCGTGATGGCGACGTCGTGGTTCGGCTTCATGATCATCTACAGCCTGTTCTGGGCCTTCGGCGCACCGGGGACGCCACCGGCGACCGGGCCGCAGACCCTTCCCGGACAGGAGCTGGACGCCTACGAGGACACCTGGCGTGCGTTCGCCGGGGACAGCCTGATCGCCGAGGACCCGGACTACGCCGTCGCCAAGACGTATCCGGAGGGCTTCTCGGATTCGCCGGAGGAGGCCGGTCTGCCTGCAGGGTTCACCGGGACGGCCGACACCGGCGCCGACGACATCCAGACGTTCTTCTCGGACGAGGAAGGACCCATGCAGAAGCCGCCGGTCGGACCGCAGTGGGGCGAGGTCGACCGCAAGTACGCCCAGGCCCGCAACGGCCGGCCGATCCTCGCGGTGACGTACCAGCAGACCTGGCAGGTCGGTCAGCTGCCACAGGGTGAACAACTGGCGGAGGGGGAGTCCCCGCCACTCACACCGGACGGCGAGAACGTCGAGGGGAACCGCTCGAACGTCGCGCCCGAGGGAACGGAGATCGGCGACATCGTCGAGGACGGCGAGACGTACACCGCCTTCGGCTACTTCGACGCGGGAAGCCCGATGTTCCCAAGCCTCGTCGTCTTCGGGATCATCGTGCTGCTGTTCGCGCTGCACGCGGTGTTGCTGGCGGCCGACGAGCGTCGTGAGCGCCGCGAACGCGAGGCGCTCGCGGGGGAGGCGGCGGCAGCGCAGCAACGCACGCCGGAGCCGGCGGGCCGCCGGTAGCCGACCTGTCCGCGGCACCGACGCCGGGGGCAGAGCGCCCGACGGCCCGACCTACACTGGCCGTCATGTCCCGACTGCCCTCGTTGGTCGCCGCGGTCGCGCTGCTCGCGTCCGCGTGTTCGGGGACGTCGCAGGCGGTGGCTCCCGACGGTTTCGTCGCCGGGGACGGCTCCACGTCGACCATCCCGAAGGAACAGCGGGAGCCCGCCCCTGACGTCACCGCTCCGACGTTGTCCGGCGAGACGCTGCGCCTGGCCGACCTGTCCGGACCGGTGGTGGTGAATTTCTGGGCCTCCTGGTGCGGCCCGTGCGTGACGGAGGCGCCGGCGCTACAGCGGGTCGCTGACGAGTACGACGGCCGGGTGACGTTCGTCGGCGTCAACGTCAAGGATGAGCCGGCGGCGGCTCGCAACTTCGAACGCGACTTCGGCGTCCGTTACCCGTCGTGGCACGACCAGGCCTCGTCGATCGCCGCCTCGTTCGGTGGCATAGGTCCGGCGGCGCTCCCGTCGACGATCGTCCTGGACTCCGATCACCGGGTGGCGTCGCGCCTGTTCGGGGCGGTCGACGAGCCGCGGCTGGCCGCGGAACTCGACCGCATCCTGGAGGAAGACTCAGGCTGATGGATGTCGACGGCCTGATTCGCAACGCGAACGTGCTCGTGGCCGTGGGCATCGCGTTCGTCGCCGGGATCGTTTCGTTCGCGTCGCCCTGCGTCGTGCCGCTGGTTCCAGGCTATCTGGCCTACATGACCGGCCTGTCCGGCGCCGAGATCAGGGGCTCGTCCTCCAGCGGTCGGGCACGGGTGCTGGGCGGTGGGTTCCTGTTCACCCTGGGATTCGCAATCCCGTTCACGCTGCTCGGGCTGGTCGGCGGGTCGCTCAGCACGGCACTGTCGACGCGGCCATGGCAGATCGGGATGGGGATCCTCGTTGTCTTCCTGGGGCTGGCGATGACCGGGCTGCTGCCGTTCGACGTGCTGCGCCGCGAGGTTCGAATCACCGACGAGGCGATCGACAAGGGGATGCTGGGAGCCTTGCCGCTGGGCTTTGTCTTCGGAGTCGGGTGGACGCCGTGCATAGGGCCGGCGCTCGCCGCGATCTTCACCCTGTCGGCCGCCTCCAGCGGCGGCAGTCCCGCCCGGGGTGGGTTGCTGGCCTTCGTGTACGCGCTCGGTCTGGGGTTGCCGTTCATCCTGTTCGGTCTGCTGTACGGCTCCGCCGGACGAGCGCTTGGCTTCCTGCGCCGTAACGCCGGCACGATCCAGATCGGCGGGGGCGTCATGCTCAGCCTGGTGGGGGTGGCGATCGCGACGGGCCTGTACGAGGCATTCATCGTGTGGCTGCGGCCGCTGATCAACGGCTTCGAGCCGCCGATCTAGATGACCGAGACCGTCGAGCAGACCACCGCAGAGACGGCGCCGTCGCCGCGTCGACGCGGGCTTCCGGACATCCCCGGACCGATCGACACCGCGGTACGGCTGTGGCGCGTCCTGCGCAGGATGTCGACCGCGCTCATGCTGCTGTTCACGCTGGCGACGTCAACGGTCGTCGCGACGGCGGTGCCACAGGAACCTGTCACAGCCGCCGGTGCGGCCGAGTGGCGCAGCGGCGAGGCGGGACCGGGGGCCGGCATCGCGCGCGCGCTCGACGCGCTGGGGCTGTTCGACGTCTTCGGGACATGGTGGTTCGCAGCAATCGTCGTGCTGCTGTTCGTCAGCCTCACCGGATGCCTCGTCCCCCGGTATCGCGCCTTCTTCATGATCGCGCGGCGACCGCCGGCAGCGGGGCGGAACCTGTCCCGCCTGACGCATTCCCGGTCGTTCACCACCCTCCTGGCGCCCGACGAGGTCTTGGCCGCCGCCGCCGGCGTCATGCGCCGCCGCCGCTTTCGTCGCCGAGTCGTCAGCGACAGTGACAGGCAGCAGCTGGCGACCGAGAGAGGTCACTGGCGGGAGGGCGGCAGCCTGGTGTTCCACACCGCTTTCTACCTGCTGCTCGCCGGCGCGGTGATCGGTAAGGCATTCGGGTTCACGGGGCAGATCGCCCTCACCCAGGGCAGTTCGTTCGCGGAGACGCGCATCGCATACGACTACGCGGAGCCGGGCCGGTACTGGGGACTTGAGGACCACCGCGGGTTCGTCGTGACCCTGGACTCCTTTGACGTCAGCTATCACCCGGACTTCACGCCGCGTGACTACGTCGCAGACGTGACAATCGCCGACAACGGGGCGCCGGTGCGCTCGGGAACGCTCCGCGTCAACCATCCGTTGCGCCATGACGGCATGGTGCTGTACCAGGCGGCTTTCGGGATCGCGCCACACATCGTCGTGCGCGCCGGTGACCGGGTGCTGCTCGACGAGCGTGTCCTGCTGCGGCCCAACGGAAGCCACACGCTCTACTCAGGCGTCGCGAAGGTGTCGTTCGCCGACCCGGAGCAGCAGATGGCGCTCGATGTGGTGCTGGTGCCGGCTGCCAAGATGGGCGACGACGGGATTCCGGTGCTGTCCGACGATCCTCGACCGACAAATCCCGTGATGGTCGCCGACCTGTACTTCGGCAAGCTGGGACTGGAGCGGCCGGTGCCCGCCGACCGGTTCGACCGCAGTGTCGGCAAGGCCGACACGGCGATGCTGCGTCCTTCCGGTCGCGCCGAACTGGTGCGGGGGAATCTCACGGTGGAGTTCCTCGACCTGGGCTACTGGTCGGGATTGCAGGTCAGTCATGCACCGGGTCGCTGGCTGCTCCTGCTCGGCGGGATCCTGGTCCTGGTGGGGCTGATACCATCGCTGTACAGCTATCGGCGCCGTATTTGGGTGGAAGTGCGCCCGGATGCAGCGGGCTCCCTTGTGACCGTCGCCGGCGTCGCGCTGCACCGGAAAGCGGCGTTCGCCGACGAGTTCGACAGCGTCGCGGCCGCGATCCGTCGCGACACCGGCACCACCTGACAGGAGCCGCCCCATGGTGAACGAGGGACTCGCGCAGTCCTCGAACACGCTGTTCCACGTGGCTTTGATCGCGTACATCGCCGCGATGGTCGCGTACTTCTTCCGACTGGCATTCACGCGCGTCACTGCCGACGGTGTCGTCGCAAGCACCGCCACGGGTCGCCGCGTCGGGACGGCCGGAACCGCCATCGCCACCGTGGGATGGGCGGCGCACGCCGCCAGCATCACCAGCCGCGGGCTGGCGGCGGGCCGGGTGCCCTGGGCGAACATGTACGAGTACTCCTCGCTGCTGGCGCTGGTCGCGGTGGCGGTCGGGTTGGTGGTGGTGCAGCGCCGGCTCGGCTACGGGCACCTGGTGGGCTTCGTGCTGGCCGCGGCGGTGCTGTCGATGACCATCGCGCTGCTGCTGTTCACGCCGGCGGGACCGGTCGTTCCCGCGCTGAACTCGTACTGGATCAAGATCCACACGTCCGCGGCGATGGCGTCCTCGTCGATCTTCATGGTCGGGTTCGTCGCGACAGCGCTGTACCTGGTGAAGGACACCGCCGAACGCCGCGTCGCCGAGGCAGCGTCCTACGGCGGCTCAACGGTCGGAGCCGGGCACGTCGACGGCCCCTCCCTGGTGGATGAGCGTCCGCCGGGTTACGAGGCGGACGCGGGACTGGAGGAGCGCGTCGCGTCGCCGCTCGCCCAGCGCGATGTCCTGTCGCCGCTGTGGTTCCCCGTGATTCCGGGTGTCGTCGTTGCCGTGTTCGTGCTTGCCGTGTGGCGAGCGCCTGCCGCGGCGATCATCGCCGGCAGTGCCGCCGCGCTGCTGGGCACGGCGACCTGGTACGCCGTGCCGTACCTGCCGCCCGCGGCGAAACTGGACAGCCTCGCCTACCGCACCATCGCGTTTGCGTTCCCGATCTGGACCTTCGCGATCATGGCTGGGGCGATCTGGGCCGAGGAGGCGTGGGGGCGCTACTGGGGTTGGGACCCAAAGGAGACCGGTTCGTTCTTCACATGGGTCTTCTACGCGTCCTACCTGCACTCCCGATCGACGCACGGCTGGCGCGGCCGTCGCGCCGCATGGGTCGCGGTCGTGGCCTTCGTCGCCCTGATGATCACCTACTACGCCGTGAACCTGTGGATCGTGGGCCTGCACAGCTACGCGAAGGCGTGACGGCAGCGCGCAACGGGCGGCGGCGCTGAGTGGCCGTCGCCCTCGGGCTTGCCTCGGCGATCGTCTACGGCGCAGCTGACTTTCTGGGCGGCCTGGCCTCCAAACGCAGCGGCGCGTACGCCGTGGTGGTGTGGAGTCAGATGGCCGGGCTCGTGGTGCTTGCCGCGGCGGTCGTCGTCACCGACGATCCGCTGCCTGCCGCAGCGGACTTGTGGTGGGGCGCTGTGGGTGGCGTCGGCGGCGGGGGCGGCGTCGTCCTGCTGTACCGCGGCTTGTCGATCGGTCGGATGTCGGTGGTCGCGCCTACTGCGGCAGTCGGCGCAGCGAGCCTGCCCGTCCTGGTCGGGATCGCACTGCGGGAACAGCCGCCCGTCACGGCCCTCGCAGGGATCGTCATCGCGCTGGCCGCAATCGTTCTGGTGTCCTCTTCGTCGGTCGTCGAGGAGGAGCACCGCACCCACCGCATCCCCCCGGGGTCGCTGGAGGGCGCCGGGGCCGGGGCGGGCTTCGCGCTGTTCTTCATCTGCCTGGCGTTCGCGGACGCAGACGGGGGCTTGTGGCCGCTGCTGACCGCGCGCGTGTCGATCGTCGTCGCGGCGGCTGCCGCGGTCGCGACACGCACGACGTTGCGACCGGTGATGCGAGACCTCGGACGCATCGTGGTCGTCGGGATCGCGGACATGCTTGCGAACCTGCTGTACCTGCTCGCCACCCGCAGAGGGCTGCTGTCGATCGTCGCGGTGCTGGTGTCGCTGTACCCGGCGAGCACGGTGGTTCTCGCGCGGTTCGTCCTCCACGAACGGCTCAGCGGCCTGCAGTTGACCGGACTCACGGCGGCGGCCATCGGTGTGGCGCTGATCGCGGCGGGTTGATCAGTCTTCGTCGTCGAGCAGGTGGGCGGGCGGCGGCGGCATCGACGCCGGCAGGTCCTGCAACGACACCGCGTCACCACCGTCGTCGGGACAGTGCGTCTGCCAGGGAAGCAGCGCCCGTCTGCAGGTGACGCAGAAGCGCTCGTCGAGGTCCAGGTGCAGTCCGGACCCCCCGCTGCCGCCGGGATCCTCCTGGTCGCCCCGTTTGGCGAAAACACCCATCCTGGCAGTGTAGGTCGTCAGTACAGGTCGGCGGGACGCACGACGGAGGACCCGTCGCGCGCGACACTGAGGATCTGGTCGGGTGTCCCGTACGGCGACGCCGTGAGCGCGCGACCGACGTGTGCGGCCTCGGCGTGGCCGTCGATCCCCGTGGCCCAGCGGGCGGCCGCAGCGGCCGCCGCGGTGGTCCCGCGCAGCGCCAGGGCATCGACGGTGTCGCCTCCGCCCGTCCACCACGGGCCGCACCCGGTGTCCTCACGCCCGCCGAGCCAGTCGCGGACCACCGCCGCGAAGGTCTGCTGCTGGCTGGCCGCTATCCGGTCACGGCCGGCCGCGAGGACGCCGCCGCCCCTGCCGAGTTCGAACGCCTCACGGTGCGGCACGACCACCGACAACCACAGCCGGAGGAACGGGTCACGGACGTGATACCGGACTCGCTTGGTGCGGCGGGGATCCTCTCCGACAGGCGTGAGCCGGTCGACGAAGCCGAGTGCGTCGAGTGTGGCCAGTGCCTCACTGGCGGACGCGGGCGCCAGCCCCGACTGCTCGCGCACGGCCGTGAAGTTGTCGGCACCCAGCGCGACCAGTTCCAGCACTCGCGCCGCCGCCGATCCCGGCGACAGCTCCTGCAGCACGACCGTCCCCTCGTCTCCCAGCGGCGCCCCGGGGCCGTCCAGCAGGTCGGTGAGGTTCGCCACGGCATCGTGGCGCGCATCCCACAGCTGCAGGTAGCGCGGCATGCCTCCAACGGTGACGAACGCCTCCATCCACGCCGCGGGGTCGTCGCCACCGGTCAGCAGCCCCGCCTCACGCCACGAGAACGGCGCGAGCCGCAGGTGCGCGTCTGCACGTCCGAACAAGGGAGCGTCGGCTGCGACCAATTCCTCCATCAGCCCCACATGGGAGCCGGCGAGGATCATCGACAGCCGCGAGTCGCCGCGGTGGTCCCACCGCGCCTGCAGGGTCGACGGCAGCGATGCGTCCGCCTCGCACAGGTACGGGAACTCGTCGAGGATCACCAGCAGGGGGCGCGACCGGGTGCGGGCGATCAGGTAGCCCAGCGCCGTGTCCCACGACTCCAGATGGCCGAGGTCAAGCAGGTCGCCCGGCTCCGGAGGGAGGGCGGCGCGCAGTCGCTCCTCGAAGCGCCGCAGCGCCTCTCGCACCGGCGCCCGGGTCCCGGGAAGGAACACCGCCGCGCGGTCCTGCGCGAAGCGGTCCAGCAGCGCGGTCTTGCCCACGCGACGGCGCCCGGACATCACGACCATGCCCGGTGCCGAGCCGGCGGCGCGCTCCAGCGCCGCGAGTTCACGTTCACGGTTGACGAACTTCACCATTGCCGAAGTTCACCACAGCCGAACGCGCAACCCGCGCAACCGGCGCGTGGGGCCCGTCTCTGGTGCGCCGCCGCGTCGCCATTGCTTCGTCGTCTATGCCGGCGCGGCCGGTCAAACCGCCGAAGCAACGCGTAGCGGGCGCGTCCTCCCGCGCCGGGCGCGTCTCCGGTGCGCCGCCGCGCCGCCATGCTTCGTCGTCTACGCCGGGCGCGTCTCTGGTGCGCCGCCGCGCCGCCATTGCTTCGTCGTCTACGCCGGCGCGGCCGGTCAAACCGCCGAAGCGACGCGTAGCGGGCGCGTCGGGGTGTCACCGCGCCGGTCAGGTCAGTCGCTGCAGTGCCCGCCGGTCGATCTTGCCGTTGGGCAGACGGGGGAGCGCGTCGACGAGGACCAGCTCGCGGGGCGCCGCGTACGCGGGCGCGTGGCCCGACAGGAACCGCCGCAGCTGTTCCAGGGTCGGCTGTCGGTCCACTGCCACGACGAAGGCAACGACGCGCTGTCCCCACTCACGGTCCTCGCGGCCGGTCACCGCCGCCTCCGCGATGTCGGGATGGTGCTCGAGCAGTCTCGCGACGGCGTCGGCGGACACGTTGCGCCCCCCCGTCACGATGACGTCGTCGCTCCGGCCGAGCACCTCCAGCCGGCCGTCCACCAGTCGCCCGAGGTCGTTCGTCTGCAGCCAGCCGTTCTCGAGGACCCCCGCCGCGAGGTCATCGCGGAGGCGGTAGCCCGTGAACAGCACGTCACCGGCGATCCGGATCCGCCCGCCGTCGACCGCGACGTCGACGCCGTCCAGCGGCACCCCGTCGTAGACACACCCCCCGCATGTCTCGGTCATGCCGTACGTTGTCACCACACGCACCCCGGCGTTCGCCGCGTCGTCGAGCAACCGGGGGCCGGGCGCGGCCCCGCCGAGCAGCACGCACCGCAGATGGCGCAGATCAGCGCCGCGGTCCAGAAGTCGGCGCAGCATCGTCGGCACCAGCGAGACGTAGTCGACATCGCGCTCGGCCGCGACGGCTTCGACCGAGAAGCGCTCGTGGATGACAGGGATCGATCCGAGCAGACGCGAACGGATCACCACCTGCAGACCTGCGACATGCTCCAACGGCAGGCAGTTCAACCAGCGATCGGAGGGCTGCGCGCCCAGGCGTGACAACGATGCCCGGGCAGACGCGTTCAACGCGTGGTGTGACAGCATCACGCCCTTCGGCACGTCGGTGGATCCGGATGTCGTCACAACCACGGCTGTCCCGGCAGGCGCCGGAATCCCGCCTGGGAACGTGGTGCGCCCTGTGAGGTCGACGACGGCAGCCGGACGAAACTCCCGCACGGCCTCCGCGACGATCGCGTCCGGGGCATCCACCGGCAGCGGCAGGATGGCATCACCGGCCTCCCACGCGGCGTCCGCTGCGGCCAGCCACTCGGGCCCCGCAGGCAGTCGCAGCGCGACCAGCGACGGCTCGGCTGCGCTGTTCATCGGCTGCTACCGTAGCCGCGCCCCGGGCGGCCGGGCCCGTCGAACCGCTGCGGACGGCGCGCCCACCTTCTTCCAGCGGTGAGGTGCGGCACGGTGTCCACGGCGACTGATAGGGGTGGGACGCTGACTGGGCGTGTGTGGATTCAGGCGGCCCGGCCCAGGACTTTCCCTGCTGCGATCGCACCCGTGGTGGTCGGAACGGCGGCCGCGCGGCAGTTCACCGGGTGGCGGTTCTCCGCCGCGCTGCTGGTCGCGCTGGCGATGCAGGTCGCGGTCAACTACGCCAACGACTACTTCGACGGCGTTCGGGGGGTGGACACCGCCGAACGCGTCGGACCCCGGCGCGCAGTCGCCAGCGGCGATGCCTCACCACAGGCGATGAAGGTCGCGATCGCAGCGGCGCTGTTGGTGGCAGCCGTGGCAGGTCTCGCATTGGCGGCAGCGGCCGGCTGGGAACTGCTCGCCGTGGGCGCGGTGAGTTTCCTCGCGGCGCTGGCCTACAGCGGGGGACCGAGACCGTACGCGTCCGCGGGACTGGGCGAGGTCTTCGTCTTTGTCTTCTTCGGCCTGGTCGCAACGGTTGGATCCGCGTACGTGCAGGACGAGCGGGTCGCCGGCGCCGCCGTGGCAGCCGCACTTCCGGTGGGTGCGCTCGCGAGCGCAATCCTCATGGTGAACAACCTGCGGGACATCGGCACGGACCGTGCCGCGGGCAAGATGACGCTCGCGGTCCGGCTGGGCGAGCAACGCAGTCGAAGCGCCTACTGGTCGCTGGTCGGGGGGGCGTACGTGGGTGCCTGCGTCGTCGCGGGAGCCGTGTCGAGCGCCTGGCCGCTCCTGGCGCTGGCGTCGCTGCCGCTGCTTCTCCCGCTGCGGGCCCGAGTCCGCGCCGGTGCCTCGGGCGCGGACCTTATCGCGGCGCTCGGTGGCACCGGCAGGCTTGAACTGGTCTTCGCGGTCCTATTCGCCGCGGGTCTGGTACTCGCGCGGTGAGGGTGTTCTCGATCCCGATGACGACCCCCTTTCGGGGGATCGGGGCGCGGGAGGGGGTGTTGCTGCGGGGACCATGCGGATGGGGTGAGTTCTCGCCCTTCCCCGAGTACCCGGCGAGCGTCGCGGCACGGTGGTTGTCCGCGACGGTCGAGGCTGCCACCAGGGCGTGGCCCGAGGCGTTGCGGCTGCGCGTGCCCGTCAACGTGACGGTACCGGCGGTGGGTCCCGACCAGGCATACGCGATCGTCGCCGGCTCCGGCTGTACCACCGCAAAGGTGAAGGTCGCACAACCCGGGCAGGCCGAGGGCGACGACCTCGCCCGTGTGGAGGCCGTCCGCGACGCCCTGGGACCCGCCGGCCGCATACGTGTCGACGCCAACGCCGCATGGGATGTCGAGACGGCGACAAGGAGGATCCGCAGCCTGGACCGGTTCGGGTTGGAGTATGTGGAACAACCATGCGCGGAACTCCCACAGATGGCGCTGCTGCGCCGGCGCATCGACGTACCCCTGGCAGCGGACGAGTCGGTGCGCACGGCCGAGGATCCCCTGCGTATCGCGGGACTCGAGGCGGCCGACCTGGTGGTGCTGAAAGTCCAGCCCCTCGGTGGGGTGTGGGCCGCATTGCGGGTAGCCGAGCGGGCGGGCCTGCCTGCGGTCGTGTCGTCTGCGCTGGAGACCTCCGTCGGGATAGCGGCCGGCGTGGCGCTGGCGGCGGCGTTGCCGGAGCTGCCCTATGCGTGCGGTTTGGCGACGGTCGCGCTGCTGGAGGGGGACGTGGTGACCGACCCGCTGCTCCCTGAGGACGGATTCCTGCCGGTGCGTCGTCCCGAGGTCGACGCCGACCGGCTGTCGGCGTACGAGGTGACGGGAGCCCGCGCCGCAGCGTGGGAGCGGCGTTTCGCCGAGGCGGAGGCGGCGCAGTGAGCCGCCGGCCTCCCGCCCCCGCCGTCGCGGCGGTGCTCGTGGACGAGTTGGTCCGGTCCGGCATGACCGATGCCTGCCTCGCGCCCGGTTCACGTTCCGCGCCGCTCGCGATGGCACTGCACGCCGACGACCGCGTCCGTCTCCACGTGCGCCACGACGAACGCTGCGCTGGATTCCTGGCTCTGGGACTGGCGAAGGCGTCGCGGCGCCCGGTCGCCGTCGTGTGCACCTCCGGGAGCGCCGTCGCGAACCTGCATCCTGCTGTGGTGGAAGCCGACACGGCGCGGGTGCCGCTGCTGCTGCTGACCGCGGACCGCCCACCCGAGTTGCGCGGAACCGGTGCGAACCAGACGATCGACCAGATCAAGATCTTCGGCTCGGCCGTCCGCTGGTTCTGCGAGATCGGCGTCCCTGAAGTCGAACTCGTGACGTACGTCCGGTCGGCGGGGTCACGCGCGGTCGGCGAGGCGCGTGGGGTCTTGGGTGGCAGCCCCGGTCCGGTGCATGTCAACCTGGCGCTGCGCGAACCGCTGGTGCCGCAGGTCGGCCAGGATCTCGACCCGGCGCTGGGTGCGCGCCCCGACGGTGGTCCGTGGACTGCGACGGGGGAGCGGGTCCGCCCGCCCGCTCCGGCCGACCTGGCATGGCTCGCTGAGCGCGTCCAGGCGACCGAACGCGGCGTCCTGGCCGTGGGCGACACCGACGTCGACACGCGGCCCCTCATCGGGCTCGCCTCGGCCGCCGGGTGGCCGATCCTCGCGGAACCGCAGTCAGGAGCACGTACCGGACCAAACGCCGTGGCGGCCTACGAACACATGCTGCGCGACGCGCCGTTCGCCGCCGCGCACGACCCGGATCTGGTGATCACCGTGGGTCGTCTGGGGGTGTCGAAGACGCTGCAGGCGTGGCTGGCGCCGGATGTGCCGCAGGTTCTGATCGATCCCGACGGCGCGTGGCACGACCCCGGGCGCAGCGTGCGGCGCATCATCACGGCGGACCCGGCGTTGACGGCTGCCGGCATCGTTGACGACCTGCTCGAGCGGCCCGCGGGCGGCTGGATGGCGTCGTGGCGCCGCGCCGACGACGCGGTGGCTGCGGCGTTCGACGAGGTGCTCGCGGCTCAGGAGCAGCCATCGGAACCTTCGACGGCGCGAGACCTCGCCGCCGCGTTGCCGGAAGGCGCGGTGCTCACTGTGGCGTCGAGCATGCCGGTGCGCGACCTCGCGATGTTCATGCGGCCCCGTCAAGCGCTCCGGGTGGTGGGCAACCGCGGCGCCAGCGGCATCGACGGGTTCGTGTCCACGGCCCTCGGGGTCGCCGAGGCCCACGAGGGACCGGCATTTGCGCTGGCAGGCGACCTCTCGGTGCTCCACGACCAGAACGGTTTCCTGCCCACGCCGTCCGGTCGCCCCGATCTCGTCATCGTTGTGGTCAACAACGACGGCGGGGGGATCTTCTCGTTCCTCCCGCAGGCGCGCTTCCCGCGCGGGTACGAGACGCTGTTCGGGACGCCGCACGGGATCGACATGGCCGCGTTCGCCAACCTGTACGGACTGCGGCACCGCCTGGTCGCCGCCGCAGCGGATCTTCCCGACGCCGTGTTGCGGGCATCGGCGGCCGGTGGCATACACCTGGTCGAGGTGCGCACCGACCGTGCCGCCAATGTGGCGCTGCACCGCCGGCTGGAAGACGCCGCCGCCCGGGCCCTGGCGGAGCTTTAGGGCGCCGTGCCCTCCAGCGCGGACTGCATCGCACGCAGTTTCAGGCGCGTCTCCTCCAGCTCGGCCTCGGGTAGCGACTGTCCGACGATGCCCGCGCCGGAGAACAGCCGCGCGCGTGTCCCCGCGATCTCGGCACAGCGCAGTGCGATCCCGAATTCGCCGTCGCCGCGCGCGTCCATCCACCCGACCGGCCCCGCGTAGCGCCCCCGGTCCATCCCCTCGGCACCGCGGATGACCTCCATTGCGGTGTCGGTCGGCGTGCCGCAGACGGCTGCCGTGGGATGCAGCACGGCCGCAATCTCGAGCGCCGACGCGTCCTTCGCCAGCATCCCCGACACATTGGTCGCAAGGTGCTGCACGTTTGCCAGCCTCAGCAGCCACGGCTCCTCGTCGATCACGACCTCGGTGCACAGCGCGGCCAGCCGCCCGATGACCGACTCCACGGCGATGGCGTGCTCCACACGATCCTTGTGCGACGCCAGCAGCGCGTGGCCGAGCCGCTCGTCGTCGGCCGCCTCGCGGCCGCGTGCCGCCGAACCCGCGAGGATCAGCGACTGGAACCGCTCACCTGTACGGCGGACCAGCAGTTCCGGTGTCGCGCCGACCAGGCCGGCGCACAGGAACGTCCAGCAGCCGTCGAAGCGCTGCGCGAGGCGGCGCGCGAGGATGCGCGGGTCCAGCGGCTGCGAGGACCACACCTTCAGGTCGCGCGCGAGGACCACTTTCGACAGCCCGCCGCCGTTGCGGATGCGCGACGCGGCCGCCGCCACGGCCTCCAGCCACGCGGTCTCGGGTACCGATGCGCCGGCGTAGCGGATCCGACCGGGATCCTCCAGTGGCTGGGAAGGGGGGAGTGTCGCGTCCTCCTCGCCCGTGACGGTCATCCACGCCGTACCGTGTCGCCGTCCCACGACGACGCGCGGGACGATGAGACACGAGCCGTCGACGCGGTTGTCGAACGTCAGGCTGGCGAAGGAGACCGGGCCGGTGCCGGGCTGGTCCGCGTCGCCCGTTATGCGCACGCCGGTCAACCAGCGCTCCAGCTCGTCCAGCGCACGCCGCACCCGCTGCGGCCCGGTGCCGACCGCAATGCGGTGCGCCTCGCCCCAGGCGATCAGCCCGTCACCCTGGCGGACCCATGCCAGCGGAACGTCGTCGGGGAGTCGCCCCAGCAGGTCACCCGGGTCCTGTATGGCGGCGGTGTGAGCGCGGATCACGGCTCCTGGCGGAGGTCGTCCGCGTCCATCCGGTCGCGCGCGGCGGCGAGCAGCCGCCGGCCGATGTGGTGCGACACCACGGCACTTGCCGCCGGCAGCATCGACTGCAGGGCGTCGACCATGCGCTGCGCGGCCTCGGCGTCGGACTCGGTGGTGCCACGGATCGGGTCGACGACGTAGCGCGCGAACAGGTCGACCGCCCGGTCCGCCAGCGCCCGCATCGCCTCGTCGTGCTCGCGTGCCAGCGCCAGCAGCTCGCTCAACGGCACCCCCGCCTCCAGGAGCGCGAACCCTGCCTTCACCGCTTCGACATCGGCGGCGGTGTACGGCGCGTCATAGTCGTCGCCGCGCGGGACCAGCAGCCCCTCCCGTTCGACGACCTCCAGCAGCGTCGTCGAAACACCGGTGCGTTCTGCGAGCTGCTCCAGTGTCAGCCGCTCCTCGGCCTCGCCCGGCAACGGCCCGGCAAGCGCCGCGGCGAGCGCCTGCTCCGACGGGTCGGCCGTGGGCTGCAGGATGCGCCCGATCATCGCCAGGCTGAAGCCCTGTTCCTGCAGCCGTCCGATCTGCTCCAGCCGCGCGGCGTGCTCGTCGCCGTACCAGGCGACACGGCCTTCGCGCTGCGGCCGCGGCAGCACCTCCATCCGCTGGTAATAGCGGATCGTGTCCACGCTGACTCCGCAGCGGTCGGCGAGCTCCTCGACGCGAAAACGCATGAGTGACAACTCTACGAGTTGTCACTCACAGCAGTGCGCCGGGCCGGCGCGGGGATGCTCAGACGCCGGGGCGGGCGTAGGCGGCGGGACCGCCCAGTTCCTCGAGCAAGTCGGCGGCCGTGGGCTCGTCGAGCATTGCAAGGTCCGCCGTGCTGATGTCCAGCGACGACGCACCGGACGACATGGCCTCGTCGTCCCAGGAGAGGAAGTCATCCAGGCCACCGACGGGCTGCGTCGCCTCGTCGGCCGTGTCCCACACCCGCGACTGGTCGGCCAACTCGGCATATGAGTCGAACGGCGTGTCCGCGGCGAACGCGGCGCCATAGCCGCCGATGGGTTCGTCCACGGGCGCGGTCACGTCGTCGACGGACTCAGCCGCCGCCGGCGTGACGGCGGGGGCCGGGGTGGCGGCGCGGTGCCCGAGCACGCAGCGCCCCGTGGAGGCGTCGACGCGGATGCTCTGGCCGCACATGTGGCAGAACGGAAGGTCGGAGTCGGTGCTGCCGGCGGCGCGGCGGCGGCGCTTGAACATCGGTGGTCCCCTTTTGACGGATCGAGTCACGTACACAATCGGCACAGAAGGGGCCCTCCTTGAGGGCCATAGACTCGCCGTGTGCCCGCGACCCTGTACAGCGCCTCCGTCGTGTGCCCGATGTCGGGTCCGCCGCTGCCGGACGGGGGTGTGCTCGTCGCGGACGGGGTGATCGTGGCCGTCGGGGACGCCTCCCGGCTGGAGTCGGACGCGGCGCGGCGCCACCACATCGACGGGGTCCTGCTGCCGGGCCTGGTCAACGGCCACACGCACCTCGAACTCGCGGATGCGTCGGCGCTGGCGGTGCGCGGCCCGTTCAACGCCTGGATGTCTGCGGTTGAGAGGACGGTCGTCGGCTGGTCCGACGAACGTTGGGGCAGGTCCGCGCACGCTGGCGTCCTGCAGTCCCTTCGCGCCGGCACGACAGCGGTGTTCGACACTGTGACTCGGGGTCCAGCCGTGCCGGCCGCGTCGCGCGCCGGGCTGGCCGGGGACTCGTTCGTCGAGGTCGACGATGTCGACGCCCACGGGGCCGACGCGGTGCTGGCGCAGGTCGAGCATGCCCTGACGCTTCCGGCTCAGGGACGGCGGGTTGGTATTGCTCCGACCGCAGCGCCGCGTCTGGGTACCGGCGTACTCCAGTCACTCGCGGCGCTGGCGAAACGCTCTGAGGCACCGCTGCAGATCCATGCGGCGCAGGCCCCCGCCGAGACGACGGCCCTGCGCGAGGGCACCGGCGCGTTCGCCGAACGGGCCCGCGAGCACGGCAGATCCTTCGAGTGGCTAGAAGGCGGGGCGCCGACCCCGGTCCGGTATCTCGAGGCCCT
>WHTG01000097.1 GCA_009377835.1 Nitriliruptorales bacterium | reverse complement strand
GTACGGCGTGAAGGCCTCGAACTCCGCGGCGCAGGAGTCGACCGTCTTGAACACCGGTTGCACGCCCAGGGCACGGCGGCGCGCACGGACGGCGGATTCGTCGGTGGACAAGATCCTCGACAGGACGGCATCGGCCAGTCCCGCCCGCTTCGCCCGACGCAGGAGCGCGGCGTCGACGTTCGACAGGGTCTCGCGGGCCCGCACCTCCCGCCGCACCTCGACGACCTGCAGGATCTGGTCGACGAACCAGGGGTCGAACGCGGAGAGGTCGGCCACCGTGTCGACGCTCCACCCACGCGACAAGGCGGCGTCGACGTCGAGCAGGCGCCGCTCGTGCGGCACGCGCAACGACTCCCGCAGGGTGTCGTCGTCGACCTTGCGATCGCCGACGAAGCCGACGGTGCCGTTCTCCAGCGACCGCAGCGCCTTGCCGACCGCCTCCTTGAACGTGCGACCGATCGCCATGACCTCGCCGACGCTTTTCATGCGGGTCGTCAGCGTGTGGTCGGCCTGCGGGAACTTCTCGAACGGAAAGCGGGGGATTTTGACGACCACGTAGTCGATCGACGGCTCGAACGCGGCCAGCGTCTCGCGGGTGATGTCGTTGGGGATCTCATCCAGGGTGTAACCGACCGCCAGCAGCGCCGCGATCTTCGCGATCGGGAACCCGGTTGCCTTGGACGCCAGCGCCGAGGATCGCGACACGCGGGGGTTCATCTCGATGACCACCTGGCGCCCGGTGCGCGGGTCAACCGCGAACTGGACGTTGCTGCCTCCCGTCTCCACGCCGACCCGCCGCATCACGGCGAACGCCGCGTCGCGCATCCGCTGGTACTCGACGTCGGTGAGGGTCTGAGCCGGCGCCACCGTGACCGAGTCGCCGGTATGGACACCCATCGCGTCGACGTTCTCGATCGAGCAGATGACCACACAGTTGTCCGCCCGGTCGCGCATCACCTCGAGTTCGTATTCCTTCCAGCCCAGCAGCGACTCGTCGATCTGCACCTCGCCGATCGGGCTGGCCGCGATGCCCTCCGCCACCAGGTCGAGGTACGCCGGCAGATCGCGTGCGATCCCGCTGCCGGCGCCGCCCAGCGTGAACGAGGAGCGCACCAGCAGCGGGAAGCCGCGTTCGCCGGCGAACGCTCGAGCGTCGTCGACACTGGTGGCGCGTACGGATGCCGCAACGTCCAGGCCGATCCCGGCCATCGCGTCGCTGAACAGCCGACGGTCCTCCGCGACGCGGATCGCATTGATGCCGGCGCCGATCAACTCGACGCCGTACTGGGCGAGAGCTCCGGACTCGGCCAGTTCCAGTCCCACGTTCAGCCCGGTCTGGCCGCCCAAGGTCGGCAGCAGCGCGTCCGGACGCTCGTGGGCTATGACCTTCTCCACGAAGACCGGGGTGAGCGGTTCGACATACGTGGCGTCGGCGAACTCCGGGTCGGTCATGATGGTCGCGGGGTTGGAGTTGACCAGGACGACGCGGTAGCCCTCGCGGCGCAGCGCCTTGCACGCCTGCACCCCGGAGTAGTCGAACTCGCTGGCCTGCCCGATCACGATGGGGCCCGACCCAAGGATGAGGATCGTCTCGATGTCGGTGCGCCTAGGCATCGTTCTGAGCCTCGTTTGGCGCAGCAACACTGTCCTTGCGGTCGCCTGACCCGCCCACCCTCCTGGCTTCCCCCAGGACAGCGCCGCCGCTTTTCGAATTTGCGGCGACGCCGACCCTCGCCATCAGGTCGGTGAAGTTGCCGAACAGGTAGCGGGCGTCGTGGGGGCCCGGGGCGGCCTCGGGGTGGTATTGGACGCTGAACGCCGGGACGTCGAGGCAGCGCAGGCCCTCGTTGACGTCGTCGTTGAGGTTGACGTGCGACTGCTCGACCGCGCCGAAGGGACCGCCGGCTCCCAGCGTGTCGGCGTCGACGGCGAAGCCGTGGTTGTGGCTGGTGATTTCCACGTGTCCGGTGTCCAGGTTGCGCACCGGCTGGTTGGCGCCGCGGTGGCCGAAGCGCAGCTTGTAGGTGTCAGCGCCGAGCGCCCGCGCGAGCAGCTGGTGACCGAGGCAGATGCCGAACACCGGCGTCAGGTGTCGCAGCAGGTGCTCGATCGCGATGATGCCGTGGCGGACGGCGGCCGGGTCCCCGGGGCCGTTGGACAGGAAAACGCCGTCCGGTTCGGCTGCGAGGACCTCCTCCGCCGGCGTCATGGCGGGAACGACGTGGACGCGGCAACCGGCCTGTGTCAGCAGCCGCAGGATGTTGTGCTTGATCCCGAAGTCGTAGGCGACGACGCGGAACCTGGTGTCGCCTGCCGCCGGTACGTCGTATGGGTGCTCAGTGCCGGCTTCGGTCGCCAGGTCCCAGCCGGACATCTCACGCGACCGTCCGACCTGCTCGACCAGGGAGTCGACGTCGCGCACCTCGGTCGATATGGCGGCACGCATCGAGCCGGCGCTGCGGATGTGGCGGGTCAGGCGACGCGTGTCGATCTCGCTGATGCCCACGACCCCGCTGCCTGCCAGGTACTCGTGCAGCGAGCCCTCCGACCGGTGGTTGGAGCTGAGGCGGCTGATCTCGCGGACGATGAGGCCTGCAGCCTGAACGCTGTCGGACTCCGCGTCGAGGCCGTTGACGCCGTAGTTGCCCTGGTGCGGGTAGGTCATGGTGACCAGCTGCCGGCGGTAGGAGGGATCGGTCACGACCTCCTGGTAACCGGCCATCGCGGTGTTGAACACGACCTCCCCGAAGGCCGTGCCCGGGGCGCCGAACGCAGCGCCGCGGAAGGCCGTGCCGTCCTCCAGCACCAGCAGGGAGTCCGCCATCAGGCGAGCGCGCCGTCGCGGCACGTGAACCGGCCGCGCAGGAGGGTGTGGACGACCTTGCCCTGCAGGGTCATGCCGGTGTAGGGCGTGTTGCGGCTGCGCGACTGCAGTCCACGCGCGTCGACCGTCCACCGCTGGGCAGGGTCGAACAGCACCAGGTTCGCGGGCGCCCCCGGCTGGATCGGGCCGCCGTGGCCGGTGATGTCACGGGAGCGCGCCGGGTTGGTGGACAACGCGGCGATCGCCTGCGAGAGCGTCAGAACGCCGCCCTCCACCAGTTCGGTCAGCGTGACAGCCAGCGAGGTCTCCAGGCCGAGCATCCCTGGCGGGGCGTGCATCCACTCCTGCTCCTTCTGCTCGGGTGGATGCGGGGCGTGGTCGGTCGCGATCGCGTCGATGGTCCCGTCGGCGAGTCCGTTGCGGACGGCCTCCACGTCCTCTTTGCCGCGCAGGGGCGGGTTGACCTTGTAGACCGGGTCGTAGGTGGTGGCACGTTCCTCGGTGAGCGTGAAGTGGTGCGGTGCCGCCTCGGCGGTGACGCGGACTGCACGGGCTTTGGCCACACGGATCAGGTCGACAGCTCCCGCGGTGGAGACATGTGGGACGTGCAGCCGCGCACCGAGCCCTCCGGCGAGGACGAGATCACGAGCCACCATGACCTCCTCGGCCTCACGCGGCCATCCCGCGAGCCCGAGCAGTGTCGACAACTGCCCCTCGTTCATCTGCGCCCCGCCGGTCAGGGCCGACTCCTCGGCGTGGTTGCAGATGATCGCGTCCCACGTCCGCGCGTACTCCAGCGCGCGGCGCATCACCTGCGGCGACCGCACGGGCATGCCGTCGTCGGAGAAGCAGCGGACCCCGAGTGCGGCCATCGCGCCCATCTCGGCAAGCTCGTCACCCGCGAGTCCGCGTGTGACGGCGCCAACCGGGAACACGTCGCAGTGGGCGGCGTCGCGCGCCAGGCGCAGCACCTGCTCGACGACGCCGGCGTGGTCTGCAACCGGGTCGGTGTTCGCCATGGGGCACACGGCCGTGAAGCCGCCGACGGCTGCGGCGGCCGTACCGCTGGCGACGGTTTCCGCGTCCTCGCGTCCCGGCTCCCGCAGGTGGACATGCAGGTCCACGAACCCAGGGGCAAGGACCAGTCCGCCGGCGTCGATCCGCCGGCCGATGACGTCAGCGCCGACATCGGTGACGATCCCGTCGTCGACGGTCACGTTGACGACGTCATCACGGTGCGACGCGGGGTCCACGACCCGGGCGCCGGCAAAGGTCACAGCCGTCACGTCACCACCTCTTCGCCGCCGAGCATCAGATACAGACAGCTCATCCGGACGGCAATGCCGTTGGTCACCTGCTCGGTGATGACGGAGTTGGGAGCATCCGCCGCATCGGCGGTGATCTCCACACCGCGGTTCATCGGCCCCGGGTGCATCACGATGGCACCCTGCGCCAGGCGGGCGAGCCGGTCCTGGTCGACACCCCACACCCTGGCGTACTCACGCGACGACGGGAAGAACTGCTCACCCATGCGTTCACGCTGAACCCGCAGCAGGTACATCACGTCGGTCTTCTCGACCACCGAGTCGAGGTCGTGGGTGACCGCCACACCCCAGTGCTCCGCACCCGGCGGGATCAGCGTGGGCGGACCGACCAGCGTGACTTCCGCCCCCATCGTGACCAGGCCCTGCGCCACGCTGCGGGCAACCCGGGAGTGGAACACGTCGCCGACAATCGCCGCCCGCAGCCCCTCGATGCGCCCGAGTTTCTGCCGGATGGTGAACAGGTCCAGCAGCGCCTGCGTCGGGTGCTGATGCCACCCGTCGCCGGCGTTGAGCACCTTGGCCTCGACCCACTGCGTCAGCTGCTGTGGCGCACCGGAGGCTGAGTGTCGCACGACGATCGCGTCGACACCCATCGCCTGCAGCGTCAGCGCCGTGTCCTTCAACCCCTCGCCCTTGGAGACACTGGAGCCCTTCGCCGAGAAGTTGATCACGTCCGCCGACAGCCGCTTGGCGGCGATCTCGAAACTGATCCGCGTGCGTGTCGAGTCCTCGAAGAACAGGTTGCACACGGTCCGCCCCCGCAGCACGGGGACCTTCTTGATCGGCCGCAGCGCGATGTCCTTCAAACCCTCGGCGGTGTCAAGGATGGTCGTGATGTGGTCGGCAGTCAGGTCCTCCATGGACAGCAGGTCGTCGAGCATCTAGACGGCCTCCCGCTTGTCGGACACGAGCACCGCGTCCTCGCCGTCCCGTTCACCCAGGCGCACCTTGACGATCTGCGAGGCCGCCGTCGGCAGGTTCTTGCCGACGAAGTCCGCCCTGATGGGCAGTTCCCGGTGCCCGCGATCGACCAGCACCGCCAGCTGGATCTTGCGCGGCCGCCCGTAGTCGACGACGGCGTCCATCGCGGCACGCACCGTACGTCCGGTGTAGAGCACGTCGTCCACCAGGACGACCACGGTGCCGTCGATGTCGTCGGGGAACACCGTCTGGCCGAGTGGCAGCGGTCCCGTCCTGGCGTAGTCGTCGCGGTACAGCGTGACGTCGAGTTCGCCGACGGGCACTTTGGCGCCCTCGAAATCGGCGATGTTCTGAGCCAGCCGTTCCGCCAGGGGGATGCCGCGGGTCCGGATGCCCAGCAGGACCAGGTTCTCGGCGCCCTTGTTGCGTTCGACGATCTCGTGCGCCATGCGCTTGAGAGCGCGGGCGATGTCGTCGGGAGCGAGCACGGCGGTGCTCATATGAAAAAGCCCTCCCCGGGTGCAGGGGAAGGCATGACAGCGTGCGGCATATCGGGGCCCCTTCCTGGCCTCGCGGGACCAGTCGTTAAAGGTGGCGGTTGCTGCTCCGACCGTAGCACAGCCGGAGCCGCGCACAATCGAAGCAGCAGCGGGGAGGGGCGCCTGGGGGCGGCTGCCTGCACCGCAGCCGTGCGGCTGCCGCCGGGATGCTACTCGGCCGGCGATGGCGAGCGAGCGTCATCACCGAACCACGACGGTGCAGGTCACGTCCCGGGGAGAGTCTCCACCACCCGTGCGAGCAGGCCGTTGACGAACCGCCCCGAGTCGGCCGTCGACAGCTCCTTGACCAGTTCCACCGCCTCGTCGATTGCGACTGCAGTCGGCACGTCGGGTGTATGCAGCAGTTCGAACAGCGACAGGCGCAGCACGTTGCGGTCCACGATGGGCATGCGCGACAGCTTCCACCCTCTGGAGTGCGTCTCGATCAGCCCGTCAACCTCGTCACGGTGACGGTGCACGCCCCGGACCAACGCGATGGCGAACTCCGCCGGTGGGTCGTCGGCGGCCATATGGCCCGCGAGGACGTCCGCCAGCGGACGGTCCTTGAGGTCCGCCTCGTACAGGATCTCAAGGGCCCGCTGACGAGCGGCGTGACGCGTGTTCGCACCGGGGGCGCCGGCATCGGTCGTGGGGCGCCCCTGGCCCATCAGGCGCGGGAGATGTAGTCGCCGCTGCGGGTGTCCACCTTGATGCGCTCGCCGCTGTTGATGAACAGCGGCACCTGCACGGTGGCACCCGTTTCCAGCGTGGCGGGTTTCGTCGCGCCGGACACGCGGTCGCCTTGGACGCCCGGCTCTGTTTCCGTGATCTCCAGCTGGACCGATGCCGGCAGGTTCACGTCGACGACTTCCTCCTCGTGGAACACCAGGTCGATCGTGTCACCTTCCTTGATCCACCTGGAGCGGTCGCGCAGCGCGCGCTCCGGCACGTGCGTCTGTTCGAAATGACCGGTGTCCATGAAGACGAAGTCCTCACCGTCGCGGTACAGGTACTGCAACGACCGCTTCTCCAGGATTGCCTGCTCGAGATCCTCACCTGCGCGGAAGGTGCGATCGATCGTTTTGCCGTTCTGCACGCCCTTGAGCGTGGTGCGCACGAACGCGCCGCCCTTTCCTGGCTTGACGTGCTGAAAGTAGTCGACGCGCCACAGGTCGCCGTCGATCTTCAGCGTCATGCCGTTCTTGAGGTTGTTCGTGGAGACCATTGAAGCGCCTTACGTGCGGTTAGAGGACGACGAGATCCTTCGGCGTGCGGGTCAGAACATCAGGGCCGGCCGCGGTGATGACAAGATCGTCCTCGATGCGGACGCCGCCGATGCCCGGGAGGTACACGCCAGGCTCGACGGTGATCGTCATGCCGGCCCGCAGTGTAACGGACGGCGCTGCGGTCACTTCCTGCCCGCCGCGTTCGGGACGGATCGCGGGATCCTCATGGATCTCCAGACCGACGCCGTGACCGGTGCCGTGGGTGAAGTTGGCGGCGTAGCCGGCGCCGCTGACGATCGACCGGCAGGCGCCGTCGATCTCGCTGCTCTCTGCGCCTTCGACGGCGGCGCGCAGGCCTGCCTCCTGCGCGCGCCGCACCACCCCGAAAATCTCGTCCATCGGGGGCAGCGGCTCGCCCACCGAGATCATGCGCGTCATGTCGGAGTGGTAGCCGTCGACCAGCGTCCCGAAGTCGACCTTGATCATGTCACCGCGGCGGATTCGCCGGCCGGTCGGTGCGTGGTGGGGAACCGCGGTATTGGGGCCTGACGCGAAGATGAGGTCGAATCCGCGGTCGTCGCCGCCATGGTCGAGGATCGAGCGGTTGAGTCGTGCGGCGGCTTCGCGCTCCGTCATCCCCGGCGACAGCCACTGCAGCATGTCGCCGAACGCCGCGTCACCGACGGCGCAGGCTCGCCGCAGCGAGGCGACTTCCTCGTCGTCCTTGACCACGCGCAACTGCTCGACGAGGCGTGCAGCCGCGACGACCGGGCGCCCGAGCTCCTCCTGGACCATCTGCGCACGCCGCCACGGAACGGTATGGGCCTCCAGCCCCAGGCTGGACCTGGATCCGACCGCCTGGAGCAGCCAGCCGGCGGCGGGGACGATCACGCGGCGGAGGTCAGGCACCTGCCGGGCACACTGGTCCTGATAGCGGCCGTCTGTGACGAAGACGTCATCCGTGCCGTCCGCCGTGATCAGGACCTGCGCCGCGCTGCCGGTGAAGCCGGTCAGGTAGCGCACGTTGACCAGTGTCGTGACGAGCAGCGCATCGAGGTCGTGGTCGGCGAGCAGGCCGCGAAGGCGGTCGCGGCGTGAGGCCGTGTTCACCGCTGCAACAGGTGTTGCGCCGCCTGCACGGCCAGTCTGTAGCCGAAGCCGCCCACCCCGGTGATCGTCGCGTCGACCACGGGGCTGATCACGCTGACGCGACGGAACTCCTCGCGGGCGGCGGTCTGCGACAGGTGCACCTCGACCTTCGGCATGTCCAGCATCTCCAGCGCGTCGCGCAGCGCGTAGCTGTAGTGCGTGAGCGCGCCGGGGTTGATCACGACGGCGGTGGTGCCGTCGTCGCGCGCCACGTGCAGCCGCGTGATCAGCTCGCCTTCGGACTCGCTGGTGAAAACCCGCAGATCAGGCGCGTCGTATCGCGCCTCGTCGAGGATCTGCTCGAGGGTCAGCGACCCGTACACCGCCGGGTCACGTGCGCCCAGCTGCGACAGGTTCGGACCGTTGACGATGAGAATCACGTGGCGCCGCCTTTCATCCCAGCGAGCGAAGCACACCGTCGACGATGTGCCGTTCAGGCGGATCCACCACGACCGCGTGCCCGGGCCGCGTGCACAGCACGAACCGCACGCCACCCTTGGCCTTCTTGTCCCTGGTCATGGCGTCCCACAGCTGCGCAGGGTCGGCGCGCACGCCCGCCGTCGGCAGACCCAGGCGTTGCAGCACGCTCACCGTTCGCTGGGCCAGCCCCCGATCGGACACCCCCAGACGCTCGCCCAGGCGCGCCGCAGCCACCATCCCCAGCGCGACCGCTTCGCCATGACGGTAGGTGCCGTATCCCGTCACGGCCTCGATGGCATGGGCGAAGGTGTGCCCGTAGTTCAGCAGCGCGCGCTCTCCGGTTTCCCGTTCGTCGGCCGCCACGATGCGGGCTTTCACGCTGACGCCGCGGCGCACCACCTCCGAGATCACCGCGCTGTCCCCATCCACAGCAGCCTCCGGGCGCGACTCCAGCAGCTCCAGGAGCGTGGTGTCCTCGATGAACCCGTACTTCGCCGCCTCGCCGAGTCCTGCGCGGCGGTCACGCAGCGCCAGCGTCGCCAACGTCTCGGTATCCGCGACGACCACCGAAGGTTGGTGGAACGCGCCGATGAGATTTTTGCCCTCCGGGAGGTTGACACCCGTCTTCCCGCCGACCGCCGCATCGACCTGTGCGAGCAGCGTCGTCGGCAGCTGGATGACAGCGACGCCGCGGTTCCACGTCGCCGCGGCGAAACCGGCCAGATCGCCGGCAACCCCACCGCCGAGCGCGACGACGACGTCCGATCGGCCCAGTGGGATCGCCGCGAGCCGGTGGTACACGGCGTCCAGCGTCGCCAGTGTCTTCGCCGCCTCGCCGTCGGGGACGACGATCGTGTGCGTCTCCAGACCCAGCTGCTGAAGTGCGGCCACAACCCTGGAGCCATACAGCGTTGCGACAGGTTCCACGGTGATCACCGCCGCGTTCGCCGCGTCCCGGGCGACGGTCAGGTGTGACGACAGGTGTCGCAACACGCCGGGACCCACGACCACGTCGTACGGCCTGTCCGGCAGCGCAACCCGCACGCGAGCGACGCTCATGGACCCAGCTCGTCGCGGGCCAGGAGCCCCGACTGGGTGCGCGCCCACTCCAGTACGGCGTCCGCGATCTCATCGGGTGTGCGGTCGGTGGTGTCGATCGTGAAGGCGGCTGCCCGGCTGTATTCGGAGGTACGGGCGTCGCGCAGCTCGGCCAGCCGCTGCGCAGGCGGTGCGTCACCGGCCAGCAGCGGACGGCTGCGAGCATCCCCGACTCGTTCGGCGAGTGCGGCGGGATCGGCGTCGAGCAGCACGATGTCACCGGTGGCTCGCAGCTGCGTCACGTTGGTCGGCGCCAGCACCGCTCCCCCGCCGACGGCGACCACCTGACCCCGCAACGCCGCGACGCGGCGGATCTGCTCGGCCTCGGCCTCGCGAAAGGCCCGCTCACCGTGCTGGTCGAAGTAGTCGGCGACCGACGATCCCGTCCTCTTCTCGATGAGTTCGTCGGTGTCGGCGAACGGTCGGCCCAGGCGCTCCGCGATCAGGCGTCCGACGGTGCTCTTGCCCGTCGCCATCAGGCCGGCGAGGACGATGTTGCGGCCGGGTGTGAGCAGGCTCACGGCAGCCGCGCGAGGTATGCCGTGAGGTTCGCTGCCACGTCCTGCACCGTGTCACCGCCGGTCTTCTCGAGCAACGCGTCCGCCAGTGTCAACGCGACGACCGCCTCGGCGACCACCCCCGCACGTGGCACGGCGCACACGTCCGAGCGCTGCTGGATCGCCTCCGCCGGCTCGCCGGTCGCCACGTCGACGGTCCGCAGGGGGCGGGTGAGGCTGGAGAGGGGCTTCATGGCGGCCCGCACGCGCACGATCTCGCCGGTCGTCATGCCGCCTTCGATCCCACCCGCGCGTCCGGTCACCCGCCGGAATCCCCCACCGTCGTCGGGCTGGATCTCGTCGTGCGCCTGGGAGCCGGGGACGTCTGCGCTGTGGAACCCGTCGCCGACGCCCACGCCTTTGAACGCCTGCACGCTCATGAGGGCGGCTGCCAGGCGCGTGTCGAGCTTGCGGTCCCAGTGCACATGGCTGCCCAGTCCTGGGGGGAGCCCGTAGGCGAGCACCTCGACCACCCCGCCGAGGGTGTCGCGATCCGCCTTCGCGCGTTCGATTCTCTCGACCATGGCGGCGGATGCCGTGGGGTCCAGGCAACGGACCGGATTCGCGTCAACCGCGCCACCCTGGTCGGCGGTCGGCACGGGTGCATCGTCGGGCACCGCCACGTCGCCGATGCGCACGACATGCGACAGGACCGTCACACCGACCTCCGAGAGCAGTGACCGCGCGAACCAGGCGAGTGCGACGCGGGTCGCCGTCTCGCGTGCACTCGCCCGTTCGAGCACGTTCCGCGCGTCGTCAAAGCCGTACTTCTGCATGCCCGCGAGGTCGGCGTGACCGGGACGGGGCCTGGTGAGCGGCGCCCCTCGGCCGGTCGCGGTCACCGGCGCCGGGTCGGCGGGTTCGTCCACGGCCATGACCTCGGTCCACTTCGGCCACTCCGTGTTGTGGATGACCAGGCCGATGGGAGAGCCAAGAGTGCGGCCGTAGCGGACGCCGGCCAGAACCTCGAAGCGGTCCTGCTCGAAGTTCATCCTCGGCGAGCGGCCGGTCCCCAGCCGGCGCCGCGCCAGCTCGCGTTCCACGGCCCCGGAGTCGTAGCGCACACCGGCAGGCATGCCTTCGAGGATCCCGAGCAGCGCAGGGCCGTGCGACTCACCGGCGGTCAGATAACGCAGGGTCATGGTCGCGCCACGCTAGCGCCGCCTACTTCCTTATGCGTTCGCCCTCGCACAGCGTGAACCTGCTGTCGCCGAACAGCAGCGTCGAGCAGCGTCCCGAGATGTCCAGCAGCCGGAAGCGACGTGCGAACGTGTCGCCTTCACCGACCGTGTAGCCCGTACCGTTGACGGTGACTGTGGCCCTGCGTTCGCCGTCGTCGGTGAATACGTCGACGACCGTGACGGTGGTGCCGCCGACGGCGGCGGACCCGCCGTCACCCGACCCGTCGCTGGTGCCCGTGCCGCCGACGGCACCGGTACCACCAGTGCCGTCAGTGCCGTCGGTGCCGCCGGTGCCGCCGGTACC
>WHTG01000158.1 GCA_009377835.1 Nitriliruptorales bacterium | reverse complement strand
GGCCGCGCTGAGGGTACGGGTTCGAGGCGAGTCAGCGGTCCCCTGAGTTGACAGACGGACCGGACCCCATCGCGACCCAGCCCGACGGCGTCCCCGACATCTCCTCCCAGCGGGAGACGACATGCTCCAGGAAGATCTGACCGACGAGCTCACCACGGCTGCGCGATCAACGGTGTACTGCATCCCGAGCGGTACCAAATTGGCGAATTGCGCATCGACATCGATGCCCTGATCCGCGACATGTCCCCCTAACGGAACGGGCGCGTCCTATCGCGGCGTGCGCCGAGTCATGCGCGCGGTGGCGCGCAGGGGCTCGAGGGGTCCTGCCCACCGCGGATCCTCGAGCCGGCCCACGGCAGAAGCGTAGGCACGGTCCGTCACCGCGCGGCTACGGCCCTGCGCCATGGCGTTCCACCCCATGACCTCCAGGTCCGCGGCGGTCGGCGAGAACGCGACCACCTCGGTCCCGCGCCGCCGCAGCGTCCGGGCCTCTCGCGCCAGCTGCAGGCGGAAAAAGCCTCTGGCCTGCAACATCGCGGACGGGGACGACGCTCCACGTGCGACTGCCATCGGCGCAACGACGACGACGAGATCCAGGGCCTGGTCTGCAAGCAGATCGGCGTTGGTCGGCGAGTGCGCGCCACCGTCGACGTAGCTTTCGCCCTCGATCTCCACAGGAGCGAAGTATCCAGGGATCGCACAGGACGCGGCCACGGCATGACCGACGTCGCACGGCGGGGCGCCGGCGCGGCCGAAGGCCACGCGGACGCCGTCGCGCACCCGCACCGCCGGCAGCCACAGCGGGTCGGCTGGCCAGCCGTGCGGGTGGTAGCCGTTGATGGCGTCGACCATGGATTGCAGCGAGACGCGTCCAGGGGGGACGGCACCGGCGAACATCGCGCCGATCGGCACGCTGCCTGGGCGCATCATGCCGCGAAGGATCGCTCCCGGGGCAGACGGCCGGCGGCGGGGTCGCGGGGTTTGTCCCTGCGACCACGCGGCGGGCCGGTGACCGAGGCCGCGGGTTGGACGACCGGCACGCAGCCGTGCCGCGACATGCGAGCCGGCTGACGTGCCGACGATGACGTCAGCCTCGCGGGGATCCCAGGATGTGACCTGCGTCAGCGCTCGCAACACACCCTCGTGAAACGCGGCGCCGACGACGCCGCCCGCGCCGAGTACCAGTCCGATTCGTGCCATGGCGCCAAGTGTCCCAGACTCGGCGGCCCGCAACCTCATGTGCCGAAAGGTCCCATCGTGAGCATCCTCGACACGTTCCGTCTGGACGGCCGCGTCGCGATCGTCACGGGCGCCTCGTCCGGGTTGGGTGTTGCGTTTGCGCGCGCCCTCGCCGAAGCCGGCGCAGACGTGTCGCTGGGTGCTCGCAGGGCCGACCGCCTGGCTGAGACGAAGGTGCTGGTAGAGGCGGAAGGTCGCACGGCGATTGCCGTTCCGACGGATGTGGCAGATCCCGAGGACTGCGCCAACCTGGTGGCGCAGACAGTCGACCAGCTGGGCCGCGTGGACATCCTGGTCAACAACGCGGGCATCGGGACAGCGGTGCCGGCCACGCGGGAGACCCCTGAGGAGTTCCGGCGGGTGATCGACGTGAACCTCAACGGCTGCTACTGGATGGCACAGGCGTGCGGCCGGGTCATGCGGCCGGGCAGCAGCATCGTCAACATCAGCAGCATCCTCGGGCTGACCACGGCGGGACTTCCGCAGGCCGCCTACGCGGCGAGCAAGGCGGGCCTGATCGGCTTGACCCGCGACCTCGCCCAGCAGTGGACGGGCCGCAAAGGCATCCGCGTGAACGCGTTGGCACCAGGATTCTTCGCCTCCGAGATGACCGACCTGCTGCCCGACGGCTACCTGGAGTCGCAACTGCGGCGCATCGCCGTTGGGCGGCCGGGGAACGCCGAAGAACTTGCGGCGGCATTGGTGTTCCTGGCCGCAGACGCGGGCGCATATGTCACAGGGCAGACGATCGCCGTCGACGGCGGGCTGACGATCGCATGAAGCACGATTGAACGGCGGCAGATCGCGGTAGCGACAGGACATGACAATTCTTCGCCGCGTCGCCCGCCCGCTCCTCGCATCCGTCTTCGTCACCGCTGGGGTGGATACCATCCGCAACCCGGGTCCCCGAGTGCCGATCGCCGAGGAGGTCGCCGCCCCGGTCACGCAACGACTCCCGGGGATGGACGAACACGACACGGAGCAGCTTGTCCGGATCAACGGCGGCGTGCAGTTCGTCGCCGGCACCATGCTCGCCCTCGGCCGTCTCCCTCGCCTGTCGTCGTTGGCGCTGGCAGCGACGCTGCTCCCCACCACCGCTGCGGCACACAAGTTCTGGGAGTTCGACGACCCGGCGCAGCGCAAACAGCAGCAGATCCACTTCTTCAAGAACCTCAGCCTCTTCGGCGGGCTTCTGCTGGCCTCCGCCGACACGGAGGGCAGGCCGGGGCTGGTGTGGCGCGCGCGGCACCGCGCGGAGCACGCCGGCGCCGCTGTCCGGCGCAGCCGCGGTGAGGCCCGTCGGTCCGCAAAAGCCACCCGCGAAAGGCTCCCCGTCTGACATTCGGGCTCGCCGCTGCGTCCATCCGGTAGAACACGGGTGATGCCGACGCGATTGCCCGTGTACCTCGAAGCTGGCGCCAAGCGTGTGTTCGCCGTCGCACCGCGGTGGCCCGGCTGGTGTCGGAGCGCCAAGACCGAGGATGCCGCGCTGGAGTCGCTGCTGGCCTACCTGCCCCGCTATGCGGCGGCGTTGGGGACGGCAGTCGACCGGCCGCCCACCGTGCGCGACGTCTCGGAGTTCGACATCGTCCAGCGCGTCGCGGGCAACGCAACCACGGACTTCGGTGCCCCGGCCAGGCCGGTCGCCGGGGACGAGGCCGGCTTTCGGGCGGCCGAGGCGCGGCGGCAGCTCGGCATTCTGCAGATCTGCTGGGTGACGTTCGACCGAGCCGCCGCGGCGGCCCACGGCGCCGAGTTGCGTAAGGGCCCCCGTGGCGGAGGTCGTGACGTCGACGCGATCGTCGCCCATGTCCTCGACGCGGACGCCGCGTACCTGTCCAAGTTGGGCGGGAAGCTGCGGCGGGACAGCGCCGCGGCGGTCGACGAGCGGATGCAGGCGGTGCGCGACGCGATCGTGGACACGGCCGCCGCGCGTGTACGAGGTGAGGCGCCGCCGCGGCAGCCACGGTCGGGATCGCTGTGGCCCGTGCCGTACCTGGTGCGACGCAGCGCCTGGCATGCGCTGGACCATGCCTGGGAGATCGAGGACCGCCGGTTGGACTGAGCGACACGACCCAGACGCGTTCGAGACCGACGGCATCGCCGTCGGCCGCCACCGCAAATCCTGCTGTCGCCGCGAACCCGGCGGCGGCTCAGGTCATGATGCCGACAGTGACTCCGTGCCGACTACGTGCGTTACGGGGATGTCGACGGCCCTCTGGAGGCGTGACACAACGTCGGCGCGCAGCCACCGCGAGGGTCCGACCGGCAGCGTCGAGATGATGATCTCGTCGAACTGCTCCCGACGCAGGATGTCACCCACGGCGTCCACCGGCCGCCCCTCTCCGATCTCGCCGTCGACGTCACACCCCAGTGCGGAGAATCGTTGAAGGGCGACGTGCAGCCGGGCCTGCGCCTGAGCGACGTCCTCCATCTCGTCGTCGATCCACTGCGTGGGATTCGGCGAGGCAGGAACCAGCACGTGGACGGAGCACGATTCGCCCTCCATGCGCCGCCGCAGGAGATCAGTCAGATGGTCACCCGCGAGGGTTATGTTCGCGACGACCAGGATCCTGGCCATGGGTCGTCAACTCGTGAGTTCGACGTGCCGCCCGAGATGCAGTTCGAGTATCTGGGCGGATTCGTCGAGCAGCTTGTGCGACAGATCGGCGAACGCACGCGCGGCCGCCAACTCCTCGCCGATGATCGGGACGCTCGGGTCCTGCGGGTTGCGGCGCGCCCGGCCCCGGCCGACGCACTCCGCCCCGTCCATGTGGATCGTCACCCGCGCGTCCGTGGCAACCTCGTTCTCCTCGAACTCGATGTCCGCAGTCCAGGTCTTGCGTGTCATGGCGTCCCTCCTCGATGGGCCGACCCCTTGCAATACGCCTCCGCCCCGCGGAATGCAAGGGGTTCGGTGGGGGGTGCGGCCGACGAGCGGCGGGTTGCCGGGGACACGGCCAGTCGCGACCCGCATGAAGACACTGCTGCGCCTGCTGGGAACTGGGCGCGTCGCTCGCCGCGCTACTGAGCAGTGGGTGACACGGCCGCGGCGGCTCTCCCTGGCTACTGCCGACTTCCCGGACCGGCCGTGCTCGCTGACGGCGTGACACCCACGCCGGCGGCGCCCAGGAGTTCCAGGGTCTCGGCCAGCGGCAACCCGACGACGTTCGTCCAGCTGCCTTCGATCCGCCGGACAAACGCGGCCGCGCGCCCCTGGATGCCGTACGCGCCGGCCTTGTCCAACGGCTCCCCCGTCGCGACGTAGCGCTGCACGGCGACCTCTGACAGCGCCACCATCTCGACCTCGGTCGTGACAGCGGTCGACGTCACCCGTCCGTCCGCAGCCCGAACGGCGACTCCAGTGGACACCGTGTGCGTCCGCCCGCTCAGCCGACGAAGCATGGCGGCCGCATCCGCGGCGTCGGCTGGCTTGCCCAGCACAGCACCGTCCACGACCACCGCGGTGTCGGCGCCGACCACGACCGCTCCGGGCGCTGCGATGGCACACGCCTTCTCGCGGGCCAGGCGCTGGACGTACCCCGCCGGCTCCTCGTCGTCGCGCAGCCGTTCGTCAACCTGCGGAATCCCCACCTCCGGCTCAAGCCCGGCCAGGCGCAGCAACGCCAGTCGCCGCGGCGACGCTGACGCGAGGACCAGCGCCGGCTCAGCCACCACTGACGGCCACCCGCGGGTCGATCACCTGCGCGTCCGCCTCTGCGTCGTCGCACCAGCCCTGCGGCAGCACCAGCCGCGACATGGCGTCGGTGCGCCCGCGCGGCGCGTCCACGGCGCTGCCGACGACCCGCAGGGCGGGATCGACGTCGTCGAGAAGCGAGAGGACCTGGGCCTCGGTCTCCGCCAGCCCTGCGCGCCGGTGCGCGTCGTGTCCGACCGGATACCCCTGCAGGTACCAGCGCAGATGTTTGCGGAACCGCCGCACCGCCGACGGCTCGTCGCGGTACCACGCCAGCGACAGCTCCAGGTGGCGCCGGGCGATCGCCACGACCTCACCCAGATCGGGCGGCCCGAGCGGGCCTTCGCCGTTGAAGATCCGTGCCAGGTCGGCGAACAGCCAGGGGCGGCCGAGGCAGCCCCGGCCGATCACGACACCTGCGCACCCGGTCGCAGCGACCATCGCGACGGCGTCCTCGGCGCGCCAGATGTCACCGTTGCCCAGCACCGGCGTGCCCGGCACCGCGTCCACCAGCCGTGCGATCGCCTCCCACCGCGCCGCGCCGGCGTAGCCCTGGATCGCCGTGCGTGCGTGCAGCGCGACCGCCGCGGCGCCCTGGTCGGCGGCGATACGGCCGGCGTCGAGGTACGTGAGGCGGTCGTCGTCCAGGCCCAG
Organism: Nitriliruptorales bacterium; assembly: GCA_009377835.1. GTDB lineage: Bacteria > Actinomycetota > Nitriliruptoria > Euzebyales > Egibacteraceae > WHTG01. The sequence goes on along the minus strand of WHTG01000158.1, from coordinate 1,761 downwards.
GCGCATTTTCACCGTCACCGGGATCTCGCCGGCGGCGCCCACGGCTGCGGCGACGACCTGCGCGAAGAGCCGGCGCTTGAAGGGCAGCGCGGCTCCGCCACCATTTCGCGTCACCTTCGGCACGGGGCAGCCGAAGTTCAGGTCCACATGGTCCGCGGCGTCCTCCGCGACCAGCCGGCGAACCGCGTCACCCATGACGGCGGGGTCGGAGCCGTACAGCTGCAACGACCGGACGCGTTCGGCGGGATGGTGGCGTGTCATCTCCAACGACTTCTCGTTGCCCTCCACCAGGCCCCGGGCGGTCACCATCTCCGAGACGAACAGGCCGGCACCCTGCTCCCCGCAGACGACACGAAACGGCGCATCGGTAACGCCCGCCATGGGGGCGAGCACGACCGGTGGGTCGATGGTGAGATGTCCGAACATCAAGATCATGCCCGGCCATTGTGACCGCGCTGGTCTGGGAGGTGTCGGTGGTCGGCTACTTTGTGCGCGACGTCGAACCAGGGAGGTCCACGATGCGGATCGGAATCCTCACCGGCGGTGGCGACGTTCCCGGCCTGAACCCATGCATCAAGGCGGTCGTGGACCGTGTCATCGACGACGGCCACGAGGTCATCGGTCTGCGGCGGGGGTGGGCGGCTCTGCTCGAGACGAACCTCGACGACGAAGCGTCGGTGGCCGAGAGCACCATGCCCTTGAGCCGCCGCGTCGTACGCACGATCGACCGCAGCGGCGGGACGGTACTGCACACGTCGCGGACCAATCCCAGCCGGGTGAAGACGACAGAGGTTCCGGCGTTCCTGCGTGACCAGGCGACGGGTGCAGAGCCGCACGACTTCACCACGCACGCGCTGAAGGTGCTCGAGCAACTGCGGGTCGACGCCTTGATCCCCATCGGCGGTGACGACACGCTGTCGTACGGGTTACGGCTGCACGACGAGGGTGTCCCGGTCGTGGCGATTCCCAAGACAATGGACAATGACGTCCACGGCACCGACTACTGCATCGGGTTTTCGACGGCTGTCACGCGCAGCGTGCAGTTCATCCACCAGCTGCGGACCTCCACCGGCTCCCACGAACGCATCGCGGTCGTCGAGCTGTTCGGGCGCTACAGCGGTGAGACGTCGCTGATCTCGGCATACCTCGCCGGCGCCGACCGAGCGATCATCAGCGAGGTGCCCTGCCAGGTGGAGAAGCTCGCGGAGCTGCTCATGCATGACCGTGCCGCGAACCCCAGCAACTACGCCGTCGTCACGGTCTCGGAGGGCGCGACACTGGAAGGCGGAGAGTTGCACTTGCGTGGCGAGGAAGACGCCTACGGGCACCGCAAGCTCGGTGGTGTCGGCCAACAGCTCGCGGAGCGGCTCAAGTCGATCACGGGCGTCGGCATGGTCGAGCAGACCCTGGGCTACCTGATGCGCTCAGGGACACCCGATTCGCTGGACCTGATGGTGGCGACGAATTACGCCGTCATGGCCGCCGACCTGGCGACGGAGGGTCGCAGGGGCCGCATGGTCGCGCTGCGCAGCGGCACGTACACCGACGTCCCGATCAGCGTGACGCGCGAGGGCGTCAAACGCGTCGATGTCGACGCCCTGTACGACGTGAACCGCTACCGGCCGAAGGTCGTCCAGGTAGTCGGTAAACCGATGTTCCTGTACTGACCCGCCGGCCTCGCACCCCTCGCCCCCCTCGCCCCCTGACCCCCCCGACCCCCCCGCCCCCCTCAGGGGGCACGAACCCGAAGATCTTCGGATC
>WHTG01000225.1 GCA_009377835.1 Nitriliruptorales bacterium | reverse complement strand
ATCGACCGGACGTCGTCCTGATGGATCTGGGGTTGCCGGAGATGGGCGGCATCGTGGCCACCGAGCGCATCACGGCCGCGTACCCAGACGTTCGCGTTGTGGTCATCACGCTGTACGACGACGAAGACTCGGTCCGCGCCGCGCTGGACGCAGGTGCCTCCGGCTACGTGATCAAGGAGGCATCTCCAGACCAGATCATCGCCGCAATCGGCGCGGCACAGACCGGTGCGCGGTGGATCGGCAGCGGCGTCCGCTTCCCGGGTCGGCATCCACCAGCCCGGCCGCCACGCTCCCCGGGCTGACGCGGCGCGAGTCCGCCATCGCGGAGCTGCTCGGCAAGGGCCTGACGAATCCCGCGATGGCCGAGCGCCTGGGACTGTCGGCGAAGACGGTGGCGAACTACGTCTCGATCGTGCTGCTAAAGCTCGGTGCGGAAAACCGCCTCGAAGCGGCGCGCATCGTCCGGCAGTGGCACGAGACGCCGTAGCGCGGTCGGAACGCATAGCTGCTGCCACGGGACGCTGGAACAGGACCGTGACGCAAACCTGAGGTGGCTCAGGGGAAGTCCCGATGGTCCCGCGACTTCTGCCACGGCACAGCGGGTGCCACCAGCTCGTGACGGATCGAGGGCCCCATCGCTGCAATGGTTCGCCCACGGGATGGCCGCCTCATCGCCGGCCTCCGCGCAGCATCGCCGACCACTGCGGCCGGCCGCATGGGTCCTCTCGGCAAGCATGTGGTAGCCGATCAGCCAGTTGGCCACGACGAGGGCAACGCCGTAGGCGTACGCCGCCGAGGTCTGTGGGACGAACAGCGCACCGGCGACAACGGTCAGGGCAATGGTCGCCACCCACGGCCAGCCGCCGCGTGGGCGGGCGAGCGCCGTACCACCCGTCCACACGGCTACTTCAGGGTCACGTTCCTACTCGCCGAGCCTCCCAGGCTGCTGCGCACGGTGATGTTTTCTGGGTTACTGGGCCAGGAGAACTCGCCCTTGCCGCCCGACAACGTGCCGATGAGCTGGTCGGTGGAGGTGACGTATACCCGGAGCGCCGCCCCAGAGCTGGAACTGGACGCCTCCACGCGCAGCTCGCGCTTGCTGCTGGTGTACTCGGCTCTGCTGATCGTCACTGTGTCGGTGCTGGACGGCGCAGTCACGGTCAGGGTCGCCGACCGCGTGGTGCCGCCGTAGGTAGCGGAGATCGTCGACGAGGCGTCCGAGTTCACGCTGCCGGTCGACACCGTGAACGTCGCGCTGGTCGATCCCGCTGGCACCGTCACGCTGGCCGGCACCGTCGCAGCAGAAGTGTTGCTGCTCGACAGCGCGACCGACGCGCCACCCGACGGCGCGGCGGCGGTCAACGTCACCGTGCCGGCCGACGGGTCCCCGCTGGTCACGCTGGTCGGGCTCAGCGACAACGACGACAGGCTGGCGCTGCCCCCGGAGGCGGTCACCTGCAAGATCACCGTGCGGGTCTCCCCGCCGTGGGCGGCCGAGATCGCCGACGACTGGTCGAACTCGCTCGCGCTCGTGGACGCGGTGAACGTCGCGCTGGTGTCCCCGGCCGGCACGCTGACGCTCGGCGGCACGGTCGCGACCGCGGTGTTGCTGCTCGTGAGGTCCACCACCGCACCACCGGACGGCGCCGACGCCGCCAAGGTCACCATCCCCGTCGACGGGCTGCCGCCGGCCACCGGGTTGGGGCTCAGCGCCAAACTCGACACCGCCACCTCGGCCGGGCCGGTGATCGTCAGCTCCGCGACCCGGTCCTGGCCGTCGTACCGGGCCGTGAGGGACACCGACGTGTCCGAAACGCCACTGCTGGTCGACACGGTGAACGTCGCGCTGGTCGCCCCCTCGGGAACGGTCACGCTGCTCGGCACCGACGCGGTGGACGGACTGCTGCTGAACAGGCTCACCTCCGCCCAACCCGACGGGGCAGCCCCGGTCAGGCTGACCGTGCCGGTGGAGGTGCTGCCCGGGCTCACCGACGTCGGGTCCAGCGTCAGCGAGTCCAGTTCGGCAGGCGGTGGCGGCGGGGGTGGCGGCGGAGCGCCGTCGGGTGCGAACTTGGCCACGAACCCGTCGCCCCAGAACAAGCTCGGGTCCCCGGCCCAGGTCCGGTCGAACGCTCCCTCGGTGGTGGGGAAGTCCGCCGACATGGTGTTCCCGGCGATGAACACCGAATCGCTTGGGCCGGTGGCGACCGCGGTCGCGCCATCTCCCTGGCTGCCGCCGATGGACGCCTCGTCCTCGATGGCGCTGCCCGCCGCATCGAGCTTGGCAAGGTAGGCGTCACCGCTGCGGCCGCCGGCGAGCCAGGCGCTGCCGTTGGCGTTCAGGGCGATCTTCGTCACTGGGAAGAACGTCGAGTACACCAACCCGGAGCCGGCGGCGTCGAGCTTGGTGACGAACGCCCTGCTGCCGGAGGTGCCGGCCGTGTCGTAGACACCGGCGGTGGTCGGGAACTCCGACGACAGCCCGGCGGTGCCGGTCGCGTACGCGTTGCCGGACGAGTCGACCGCAAGGTCGCTCGCGAAGTCCCTCCGCGACGTGCCCAGGAACGTCGAGTACGACAGCGCACCAGCGGGCGTGAGCTTGGTCACGAAGACCTCGAACAGCTCGGCGAACTCGCCGCCGCTGTGGACCGGCTGGAAGGATCCGGCCGTCGTGGGGAAGTCCGTGGACCGCGTGGACCCCGCCACGTACATCGCGCCGGAGGAGTCGACCGCGACCGCGTCGCCGCGGTCGAGCTCCAGCGAGCCGCCAAGGTAGGTGGAATACAGCAGACCCGAGCCGGTGGCGTTCAGCTTGGTCACGAACCCGTCGCGGTTGCCCGCCCGGCTGCCCTGGAACGCGCTGCCTGTGGTGGGGAAGTTGTCGGAACCGGTCTCCCCAACGACGTAGGCGTTGCCCGAGGAGTCGACGGCGATGTCCCGGCCGTCCTCGAAGCCCCCGCCGCCGAGGAACGTGGAGTACACCAGCGATCCGGTCGGCGACAGCTTGGTGACGAACGCGTCGTTGGCGACGTTGGGCGTGGCGTTGAGGCGGGTCTGGAACGCCCCGCTGGTCGTCGGGAACTTCGGCGAGGTGGTCTGACCGGTCACGTAGGCGTTGCCGGCCGCGTCCACCGCCACCGCGCGGGCGGTCTCGAACGGAGTCTCGGAGCCGCGGCGTAGCCGGGCGGGGGTGCCGCCCATGTACGTCGAGTACACCAGCCCGGAGCCGGTGGCGTTGAACTTCGTGACGAACACGTCCATCACGCCGCCGTTGAACGTGCGGTCGACCGCTCCCAGGGTGGTGGGGAAGTCGTCGGACTGGGTCAACCCGACCACGATCGCGTTACCGTCGCCGTCCACCGCCACGCCGTGGACCTGCTCGTGGCTGGAGCCGCCGACGAACGTGGAGTACTCCAGCCCCGGGTCGATGACCAGCGGCTGATCGGCACGGTACGCGCCCAGGGCGAAGCCGTACCCGCCCGCGGCCCCCAGCTGGTACCTGCTGTCCACCGGCACCCGCTTGCCGTCGATGTGCTGATAGGACACCGGAGCGGCGTCACGCAGCGGTCCCACCGCGGTCTGCACGACCAGCGCGCCGTCGCCGTCGAGGCGCAGCCCGTTCGCGCCGGCGTACGCCAGCCGGATGTCGGCCGGGCTGGCGCCGGGCGCGACACGGAACTCGTACTTCAGCTGACCGCCGTCGCCGCGCAGCACTGCGTCGATGCCCGGCCACAGCTCACGGTAGACGACGCTGGCGTAGGGCGGCACGCCGGTCTGCCAACCGGCCGCGTTACTGCCCCGGACGTAGTTCACCTGGCCGGGGAGGCGCTCGGCGCCCTCGACCAGGACACCGGGGTTGGCATCCAGGAACCGCAGCGACAGGGCCACCCCGTCCGCGGACGGACCCGCGGCCACGGCTTCGCCAGCGGCCCCCGAGCCGCCGACCAGGGACAGCACGACTTCGCTGGGCGTGAAGAAGAAGGTGTATCCGGCACCCTGCGCGACATAACGTGCTCGGTCGTCCGCCTGGCCACGGTTCTCTACGAACGACATCGGCAGCCGCCCAAATGCGTCCGTAATCTGCGCCGCACTGCCAAGCAGCGACTGAGCCGACGTCGCGAGGCCAGGCACCCCCGAGCCGACCGCCGCCACCGCCAGCGTCACGACCATCGCCATCAGGAGCGCCAGCAGCCCCCGCGCATCCCACCCGCTCCGGTACGTGCCCAAACCAGTGTCCAGAACGCGCATGAGCTCCCCAATCCACCTCGCGGAGCGAGCTCGCATCGCCCCTCGACAAGGGGGTATACGAGCCGTCCCACGAAACGGCTCAACACTCATGAATGTAATTTGAACCGCCCCGGCGTTGGTGAAGTGGTTGGCGTCCCCCCGGTTCAGCGGAGTCGCGTCGTTGGATTCTCGTGCTGCCTGAGCCTTGGAGCACAGCATGGGAAGACGCAGACACCCGCCGGGTTCCCCCGCCGAGTCCTCGACCTCGTCGAGGCCGGGCGGCCGGTCGCTGACGTCGCCAGGGACCTGGGCGTCAGCGCCCAGTCCGTCTGTACCTGGTGGGCGTCAGGACCGCATCGACCCGCCGCGTCTACGACTCGCTCCGCGCAGGCGCCAGCGGCT
>WHTG01000299.1 GCA_009377835.1 Nitriliruptorales bacterium | reverse complement strand
CGCTGAAGCGGCCGCGCCCGCGGCAGCGGCCCGGCCAGGGGCCGACCCCGCCGCCGATGAGTGCGCGCCCGCCGGGCTGCGGCAGCGGGCGGCGCAGGTGCTCGTGGTTGGGCTGCCGCATGTCACCAGCGCCATCGACCCGCTGGCGCAGGAGGTGCTCGACCTGGGGGTTGGAGGTGTCTTCCTCAGCGACAGCAACGTGGTGGACACGTTGCAGGTCCAGTCGCTGACGGCCGGGTTGCAGGAGAGCAGTGCCATCCCGCTGCTCGTCACCAGTGACGAGGAAGCGGGGCGCGTGTCGACGTTCCGCGCGCTGATCGGCGCGACGTCCGCGCCCCGTACGCTCGCGGCGAACGGCGCGCCCTCCGACGTCCGGACCGTCGCGTTGGAACTGGGGGGGCGGCTGGCCGAGCTGGGGGTGAACGCGGACCTCGCGCCAGTGGCCGACCTCGACGGGGGACCGTGGAACGGTGTCATCGGCGACCGCTCCTTCTCGTCGGACCCGCTGGTCGCGGCGGACTACGCCGAGGCGTTCGCCGCCGGGCTCAGCGATGCGGGGGTGATGCCCGTCGTGAAGCACTTCCCGGGCCACGGCCGATCGGCCGAGGACGTTCACCGGCGCGCTGCCCGCGTGGACGCCCCGCTGGAGGATCTGCTCGCGACCGACCTCCTGCCGTTCATCGCCTTGATCGACGCCGGAGCGCCGATCGTGATGATGAGTCACGTCCGCTACGACGCGCTGCAGGCCGACCGTCCCGCGAGCCTTTCCCCCACCGCCTACCGGCTGCTGCGCGACCTGGGCTTTTACGGCGTGGCGATGACCGACTCGATCGGCATGGGCGCGGTCCACCGTCGGTGGGACTTCCCTCGAGCGGCGGTCATGGCGCTGCACGCGGGAGCGGACGCCGTCCTCGCCACGGACGGTCGCCAGGCGGCCGCGATGAGGGATGCCATCGTGGCCGCCGTGAAGCGCGGTCGCCTGGACGAGGCGCGCCTGGACGAGGCGGTGGCGCGGATGCTCGCCGTCAAGGGAATCGATTCCGCCGGGTTCGCGTGCGCGGTGGTCGAGCCAGTGCCGGTCATGGTGCAGACCGATCGCGACGGAGACTGATCCGTCAGTCCTGCGCCCACTGCAGGCTGCGTTGCCGCGCCTGGTGCCACCGCGCCTGGCGTGCGTCACGTTCGCCGGCCGTCATGGCGGGGTCGAAGCGGCGGTCCAGCTGCCACACGTCCGCGAGTTCGTCGGTTGACGACCACACGCCCGAGCCGAGACCGGCGAGAAATCCGGCACCCAAGGCGGTCGTCTCGGCGACGCGCGGCCGGAGCACCGGGATCCCGAGCAGGTCTGCCTGGAACTGGCACAGCAGATTCATGGCGGCGGCGCCGCCGTCAACCCGCAGTTCGCGCGGGCTCACACCCGAGTCCTCGGCCATGACCTCCGTGACGTCCCGCGTCTGATACGCCATAGCCTCAACGGCGGCGCGGGCGATGTGGGCGCGGGTCGTGCCGCGCGTCAGCCCGATCAGGAGGCCGCGGGCGTACGGGTCCCAGTGGGGTGCGCCCAGGCCCGTGAAGGCCGGGACGAAGAACACGTCCCCGGTGTCTGGCACCGACTCCCCCAGAGGGCCCGTGTCAGCAGCGGCTTCGATGATCTGTAGCCCGTCGCGCAGCCACTGGACAGCGGCACCTGTGACGAAGATGGAACCCTCCAGGACGTACACGGGACCGTCGCCGACGTCCCATCCGACGCTGGTGAGCAACGACTGCGACGCAGAGGCTGTCGCGCCGGTGTTCATCAGGACGAAGCTGCCGGTGCCGTAGGTGTTCTTCGACATGCCCGCCGACCAGCAGCCCTGCCCGAACAAAGCCGCCTGCTGGTCACCGGCGACCCCGCGGATCGGAATCCTCGCGCCGAAGGCCTCGGCGGTCGAGGTGCCGAAGTCACCGGTGTTGGAACGGACTTCCGGCAGGACTGAAAGCGGTACGTCGAACAGGGCGCGCAGGTCGTCGCTCCAGCGGTTGCCGTGGATGTCGAACAGCATTGTCCGGGAGGCGTTCGACGCGTCGGTGGCATGGACGGCGCCGCCTGTCAGCTTCGCGATGACCCAGCTGTCCACCGTGCCGAACGCCAGCCGTCCGGATCGGGCCAGGTCGGCAACCTCCGTCACCTCGGTGAGCAGCCACTCGAGCTTTGTCGCCGAGAAGTAGGCGTCCACGACCAGGCCGGTCCGGCGGCGGATCGCGGACTCGTGTCCGGCCTCGCGGAGGACGTCGCAGCGGCGCGCCGTGCGCCGGTCCTGCCAGACGATCGCGTGGTGCACCGGACGCAGCGACTGCCGATCCCACACGACCACGGTCTCGCGCTGGTTCGTGACCCCGATCGCCGCAACGTCTGCCGGGGCCATGTCCGCGGCCTCCAGGGCGCCGCGCGCCGCCGCCTGCCAGGCGTGCCAGATGTCGTCTGCGTCGTGCTCGACCCACCCCGGCCGCGGGAAGTGCTGCGGGAACTCGCGATATCCGCGCCCGACGACGACGCCCGAGTCGTCGATCACCAGGGCCGTCACCCCCGTCGT
>WHTG01000220.1 GCA_009377835.1 Nitriliruptorales bacterium | reverse complement strand
TCATCGTCTGCCCGCTGTTGCTCGACGAGCTGGAAGACGTGCTCCGGCGGGAACGGTTTCAAACGGGGCGACAGCACCCCAGCCGGCGACACCGACCGGATCAGACAAGGGACCGGAAACATGGGCAGGGCTCCTTCTCACAGGGCATCCCACCGCAGCGCGACGGGGCGGGAACCCTGCCTGGAAGATCACCCGCATATCAAGCACTCTGTGACGGATTCCGGGATGATTTCCCCTTCGCCGATGCGGTCGTGCAAGCGCCCGCCCACTGGAGGTTCTGACGTGAAGGTCGTCAGGCGGGTCATTGTGTTCGACGCCAGAGACATAGAGACCGAGAGCAAGTTCTGGGCTGGTCTTCTGGGCGGGATGGTGCACCGCGACGACGACTGGCACAGCATCGTGGTGGACGGCGAGTGGGTCATGGGCGTGCAACGCGCCCCGAACCATGTGGCGCCGGATTGGCCCACCGGTGCCCAGCAGCAACAGGTGCACATCGATCTGCATGTGGACGATCTGGAGGAGGCCGACCAACTGGCGGTGGAGCTGGGGGGACGTCAGCTTCAGCCCGCAAGGAGGCCAGCCGACAACCCCGACGGTGACGAGATGTTCGCCGTTTACGCCAGTCCTGCTGGTCACCCATTCTGCTTCGCCGTCGGCTGATCAAATGCTCGCCCACCGTGGCAGCCATCGTGTAGGTGCCGGTATCCACTGCTGGCGCCGCCGAAGGGGAACCGGCAATGCAGGACCGAGCGCGCGGTTATGGTCGGAGACGGTGAACGAGAACGCGTTCCAGATCGTGCAGGCCGGGTACGACCGGCTGGGCGCGCGGTACCGGGAGTGGTCCGCTGACGATTCTGTCCGTCTCCGGCAGTTGCAGGTCGTGCTGGACCGCGTTACCCCTGGCAGCACGGTGATCGATCTCGGGTGCGGCTCAGGCGAGCCTATAACGCGCATGCTGAGCGAGCGGTACGACGTTGTGGGAGTCGACGCGTCTTTCGCTCAACTCGCCATGGCGCGCCACGCCGCGCCCGATGCGATGCTTGTCATGGCCGACATGACAGGTTCGAACTGCAATCAGGAGCCGTGGACGCCGTCGTATCGTTTTATGCGCTTGGCCATGTGCCCGCGGATCGGCATGCAGCCCTGCTCCGATCCATTGCGCGGTGGCTGCGGCCGGATGGGCTGGTGATGATGAGCACTCCGGCAGGACCAGGCGACGGTGTTGATCCCGACTGGCATGGCGGGCCGATGTTCTTCGCAGGTCTTGATGAGGGATCCACGCGAACGGGGATCAGCAAGGCAGGACTACGTTTGGAGCGCCTTGAGCGAATCAATGAGAGCGAGGCTGACGGCGACATAGTTGAGTTCCTGTGGATCACAGCCACGAAGTCAAGCGCCGGGTAGGTGCCGCCACCGCTCACCGTCGGGAACCGGCACTATCCGCTGGATGGAACGGACTGTGCTGAGGGGGCGCGTCGCGCGCGGCATTGGAGACCTTGCCCGCTGGATGACCCAGTACTCCGAGCTGTTCGAGCGGAAGACCGGCGTCCGTCTTTACCCTGGCAGCCTCAACGTCATCCTGGATGAGCCGTGGACGGTCGATGACGCTGCGCTACGTCTCGAACCACCGGAGTACGGCGTCCCGATGAGCATCATCCCCTGCGAAATCAACGGCGTCCGCGCGTTCATTGTTCGAACCGACAAGAACGACGCCGGCCTCGGCGACCACCCGCCAAGCGTCGTCGAGATCGCCGCTGCGACTCACCTGCGCACGATTCTGGGTGTCAGCGACGGCGACGAGGTTGTAGTCGTCATCTGAGGTCACCCCCACAATGGATGTGCCGTTCCCAGCCGCTGGTGCTAGCGAACGGGAACCGACACTACGGGCGCACGGCGCTGCGGCGCACGGCGAACGACGTCTACGTCTCGGCAAGCGGGGAAGCGGGGTAAGCCCGGGGTAAAACCCACTGGCACTCGCTGCTTTCCAGCGTCACCCACTGGCACTCGTTTTTGCCGCCTGACCTGCGACAATGCGCGAGGAAGGCAATCAGCCGCAGCGGCCGAACCGCCGTTGTCACCGGTTCGATTCCAGTCGGGTCCACCCGCGTTTCAGCTGGTCATGCGTTCCGCAGGGTCGGTGACGCGGGCCGGTGCCCGGCTCGGGCGCTCACCCGCCTGCCAAGCCCTCGCCGGCCACCGATCCGCGTTCCTCGCGCAGTACGCCGACCGCCCGCGCCATCGCAGCAAGTCCTTTCGGGCGCCTCGTCCTCGACCCCAACGTCCTCGTCTCCGCCGTCGTGGCGGACGGCGTGTCTCGCCGACGGCATTTCGGTTGGACTCCGGACGGGGTGGGCGTCGGGAAAGGGCTGCGTACCGACGGACGCTCGCCCTTCCCTAACCTCAGCGGCTGCACGATCCACGAGTCATAACCAGCGGGCGTCCGTGACGGGGAGTGGCGCGACTCACGCGACCCTGTAAGGCGTGGTCCAGCCTCACCGGGTCCGGTCGTCGGCGTCCTCGTCTTCGAACCCTCGTCGGTTCCAGGTGGGCAGTGCCCTGGCGAGGGATCGGGGACCCATGACGCGGATGCGGCGTGCGCGCAGCGCGTCTGCCCATTCGAGGTGCTTCATGTGCCACATCGCGAGCGTTCTGGCGTCGGTCTCGACGAGGAGGTCCTCGTCGAAGCCGGGGTGGTGCTTGCAGACCTCCGCGTCGCGATCTTCAAGCAACATCCACAGTCGCCGAGGTTCTGCGGGCGGGTCGGTGAACTCGAACCGGACCACCACCCGGTTGTCGGGGAGCCGCTCGCGGGCCAGGTAGGTGGTGCACCACGCCCACAACACGAGCGCCGGGTTGGTGTGCTCGTCACCCAGCTCCAACCACTTCTCGCCCCACTCGCGCAGCGCCCAGAGAACCCGCTGCAGGTCGCGACCGGACTCGGTCAACTGGTAGACGCAACCGTGCCCGGACGGCTTGGGGCGGGCTTGAATGACCCCGACCCGTTCGAGCAGCCGCAACCGCTGGGTGAGCAAGCTGTGCGACAAGCCCGGAGCCCCTGCGCTGATCTCGCTGAACGTGGTGCAACCGGCCATGAGGTTGCGCACGATGATCGGCGTCCACCGCTCGGTCAGGATCTCCGCCGCGCGGGCGATCGGGCAGTACTGGCCATAGGTGCGCATATAGCCAGTGTTGCTCCTGGGGATCCGGCGAGCACTTCATTTTTTGTCGTAGTTCGCATCCGTCCGCGGAGGCAGGGTGCGGATGGTCTGACTGTCGATGATTGAACGAAGGGGGCCGTCATGCAGGAGATTCAGCAGCCGGCTGGCAGCGCGAGCCGCTGGGGACCGTTGTTCGGTGCGCACGCCGAGGACTGGGCGGAGACGTGGGAGGGTCCCCAAGGCTGGGGCACGCCGGTCTACGAGTACGTGCTCGATCGGACGCGGATCGGTCCTGGCACCCGGGTGCTCGACTGCGGCTGTGGCGCCGGCCGCTTCGCCCGCATGGCCGCGGATGCCGGCGCCGCCGTCGCGGGCATCGACGCGTCCGAGGCGCTCATCGACATCGCCGTGGACCGCACCCCCCAGGCGGACCTCCGCGTCGGAGATCTCGAAGCGCTGCCCTGGCCCGATGACGCCTTCGACGTGGTGACCGGGTTCAGCGCGTTCCAATTCGCCGACGGTAAAGTCCAGGCGCTCGCCGAGGCGGGCCGCGTATCCTGCGGCATGGTGGTGGTCGTGATCCCCACGCGCGTGCCGGAGGCGGGCATCGCGGCAGTGTTCAAGCCGCTGTTCCCGCTCTTCCCGCCTGACGCGCTGGAGACCATGAAGCGCAGCGGCATGTTCGCCCTGTCCGATCCGGGAGCGCTCGACGAGGCGCTCGCCGCCAGCGGATTGAGCGTGCACGAAGACGAGGACATCGACTGCCCCGTCGGCTTCAGCGACGCCGACAGCGCAGCGCGCGCCTTCATCGGCGCAGGGCCCATGCAGCTCGCCATCGACCACGCAGGAAAGCAGGCCGTCGCCGAGACGCTTCAGGACGCGTTGGTCCCCTTCACCGGCGCCGACGACAAGATCACCCTCCCCGCCACGTATCGCGTGGTGCTGGCCGGGCCACAAGACCCGAAGCGATAGGAACTCCTCGCCCTCGCCGAGAAGGCAGTGACGGCTGCGTACTCAGCTCAGGGACACGCGGAGTTCAATCTCTCGGGTGCGCCCAACAGGTGGCCAACGCAACAGCTTCGGAGAGGTTGGATGATGGTGTCATGAACTCGAGCGTCCGACGGGGTTGCGCGTTGAGATTCGGCGGCGATGGGCGATGGCGTCGAGGTCGGCTGATCGTGCCGCGGGCCCCAAGCGGTGTTCTATGTCTGCGCTGGGGTGCTGCTGCTGTTCCAGGTGTCGCGGTGCATTTTCCAGACACCGCCGTCGTTCTTCCAGAGGACCATGATCTTTCCTCGGTCCAGGAGGGCGCCGTCCGCTCCGTACACGGAGGATTCGCCCACCTCGAGTGCGTAGTCGCCCATCGGGATCACTTCCAAGGTGACGGGTCGAGCGTCGGTGATGCCGAGTTCGAAGAAGTCCTGCCAGTACTGCGCAATGGCGTCTGCGCCACTGACGGCGTCCGCGTTTGGGGGCAGAATGATGGCGTCATTGGTGTAGAGGGAGGGCATGGTCGCGCTGTCCGCAGCACGGATTGCCTCCATGAACCGCTGGTTGCCCTCGTGGATCCCCGTTGTTGCGTCCATGCTGTCCTCCCGCGTCGAGTCCCCGGATCGATCAGTGCCGACGATACGGCTGCGGCGCCTCGAGATCGTCGCCTGAATCC
>WHTG01000228.1 GCA_009377835.1 Nitriliruptorales bacterium | reverse complement strand
GAGGCGCTGCACGGGGAAGGCCTCACCCGCCAGGAGCGGGGCGGCCGGCGCCGGCTCGGGGGGAGCCGATACCGAAAGGCCTGGGTGCGCGGGGGCGGCGACGGCGGCGGGAACGGCAGCCAGGCGCAGCTGGGGGAGGTCGTTGACCGAGGTGTCGGGAAGTTCGGTGACGGGGTCAGGATGGACCGCGGCTTCGACCACTGGTGGGGTCAGCAGGGGCGCGAACGGCTCAGCTGCAGGGGCCGACGCAGCCGGGCTGCTGGAGACTGCGGACACATCGGCGACGCCGGGGAACGGACTGGCGAACGAGCGACGCGCCGGCGGCGGGTCGCCCTGGACGTACCGCTGCAATCGCAATGGCGGGCCGCTGCCATCGGTGGTGACCGGCCGGATCACGTCGGCGAGGCCGTTCACCGACCCCGACGGCGCGTCGTGCGACACGGCGTGACCCAGCGCTGCCAGATACGGCTGGGGTGGGGTCCAGGACGTCAGACCGTCCGCGAACCGCTGCGGCGCCAGCGTGAGCGGCAGCGGCGTCACGCTGCGCTGGATCGCAGGGACGTCCTGCCACGGCGGCGGCGGCGCCCGCCGCACTACATCAGCGGGCGGGGCGGCGTGAGCCTTTGGCCGGCCGCGCCGGGCGAACGGCCACATCGTCAGCCTCCCTGCGAGAGGCGCTCGTTGATGCGCCCGATCTCCTCCACGAAGCGGCGGCGCACGGGGTGCTCGAGGTCGAGAAGCTCGTCGAACGACCAGTGGAAGTGGTACGCCACGTAGGCGACCTCTTCATACAGACGGTCGGCGGCGAGCGTCACGATTCCCCCAGGCGCCCACCGGACACGTCGACCGTGAACTCGTGGTCGCAGGCGGGGCATTGCACCGCCGCGCGCGTGTGGCCCTCGGAGTTGATGCGCCGGTACAGGTCCTGCAGGAACGCCAGGTCCGACGCGAAGAAGTTCTCGACGATGCCCACGTGGACGTCGTCGAGGTCGCCGAGCGTCGTGATCACCCGTGCCAGCAGGACCACGGTGAGGTAGTTGGGATTCTCCCTCACGCGATCGTCGTGCAGGGGCAGCAGTTCGTCGCGCGCCGTGGCCAGCCGCATCACGCCGTGACGGTGGACGGCACCGTCGCGGTCGACGTAACCGCGCGGCAATTCGAACGCGAACTCTGTGCGCAGCGGCCGGACCCCCGATGGTTCGTCGGGGGACGGCCGCTGGGCAACCTCCAGAGGAGCGCCTCGTCGCATCAGCCTGGCTCGCAGCCCTCGTGGGTGACGACGAGCTTCTCGGTCAGGACGCTGGTGTCGCCGGCCTTCAACGTGCCGATCTCCAGCGACTTGGGCCAGGCGTTGGCCAGCTTGTAGCGCTTGACCTCTGCCCCTGTGTAGTCGTAGATGATGACCGAACCGCCCTTCCGGGCGCCGGCCATGTCGCCGAACTGCGACTTCTTCATCCAGTCGTCGAACGCCTTGTCGTCGGTCAGACCGCGCGTGATCGTGATCTCGCCGGCCTTCGGGCGGCCGGGGAGCTTGCGGTTGACGTACTTGCCGTCGTTCGTGTTGTGCTTCATGTCGATGACGTCGGTCTCTTCCTTCAGGCCGGTCAACTCCTGAATCTGCTTGATCACGACACCGTCGAACTCGAACCCGAAGGACCACCCGAGAGTGGTGTCCATGTCCATGAGGCCCATGCGTGCTTCCTCCTCCTACAGCGCTGTTGGCCGGTGAACTACTCGGTGAGCGCGGCGCCGCCCGAGTACTGGGACAGGCGGAAGATGACGAACTCCGCCGGCTTGACCGGCGCGACGCCGATCTCGCAGATGACCATCCCGGCGTCGATCGACTCGGCCGGGTTCGTCTCGTCGTCGCACTTCACGTAGAACGCCTCGTCCGGGGTGAGCCCGAACAGCGCGCCCTTGCGCCACTCGTTGACGAGGAACGCGGAGATGGTGCGACGCATCTTCGCCCACAGCGCGTGGTCGTTCGGCTCGAACACCGCCCACTGCGTGCCGCCGAGGATCGACTCCTCGAGGTAGTTGAACAGCCGGCGGATGTTCAGGTACCGCCACGCCGGGTCGCTGGACAGCGTGCGTGCACCCCATACGCGGATGCCGCGTCCCGGGAACGACCGCAGGCAGTTGATGCCGTGCGGGTTGAGCAGGTCGTGCTCGTTCTTCGTGATCTGCAGCTCCAGTGAGATCGCACCGCGCACGACCTCGTTGGCGGGCGCCTTGTGCACGCCACGGGTGTCGTCGTTGCGACCCCAGATGCCGGCCACGTGGGCGCTGGGCGGCATCGCCATGGTCTGGCCCGACGCCGGGTCGAAGACCTTGATCCACGGCCAGTACAGCGCCGCGTACTTGGAGTCGTAGCCCGCCTTGTCGACACGCCACTCCCGGATCTGCTGCGCGTTGAGTCCAGGGGGCGGGTCCAGGACCGCGACCCGGTCGCCCATCAGTTCGCAGTGCGCGATCTGGGCCAGCTGCACGGCCTGGACGCCCTCGAGGTCCAGCATCCCCTGCTGATACGCGGCCATCAGGTCGGGCACGCACACCATGGTCACGGCGTCGATGGCTTCCAGACCACCGAAGCCCGTCCGGTCCGCCGTGTCGCCGACGTAGTCGTCCGGCGACAGCGACTTGGGCGTCGGGGCACCACCGCCCGCCAGCGAGACGCCGCCCTTTTCGGGTACGGCGAGCTGCGATGCCGGTGCCGCCTCCTTCAGCCGAATCAGCTTCGACTGCTGGTTGACGACCGTGACGACGTTCTGCTTGCCCTTTTTCGTCGTGACCTTGTCGAACTGTTCTTCAACCTTGTTGCCACGCTTGACGAGCAGCTTGAACGCGTCGTCAGCGCCGCCGTCGGAGGCGTCCGGGTCCGCGACCTCGACCGTGAGGTCGTTGCCGGCGGGTCCCTCTTCGAGCGCCTCGACGCGGTACGCGGCGACCTTCTTGTCGCCGGTGCCCGCGGTGAGCTCGGCCTGCGCCTGTGGCGTGTGGCCGTTCGCGCCGACACGCACGACGTAACACGCGCCGCCGCCGTTCATGAAGTACCCGTACACGGAGTGCGCCAGGTAGCTACCTTCGACGAACTCGCCGAAGGTCTGGGTGAACTGACTCCAGTTGGTGATGAGGGTGGGCTCGTTCACCGGGCCCTGTGCAGCGATGCCCACGAAGGCCGCCACAGCTGTCCCCACACCTTCGATCGGGCGTGATCCCGCTTCCATTTCCTCGACGTAGACGCCGGGTGACAAGTACGTAGGCATGCAGCCCTCCTAGGCTGTTCCGACTTCCGCGAGCGTGCGTGAGAACGGCGTCGGGGGCAGGGTCCGGGCGGGCGAGCCTGCGAGCACATGAGACTGCCCGAACGGGCGGCCGTCATGACCCTGCTTCTACCGCCCCGAAGCTGAAGGCCGCCCCCCTGGCGGGGGCGGCCTCATGTGTGGTCGTCGAGGTTTGTGTCAGCCGGTCGGCGAGTGCTCAGCCTTCCGTCAGCTCTTCCTCCTCGGCCTCTTCCTCTGTCGCCTCACGTTGCACGGGGAGGCGCTGCAGCTCCTCCTCCTCCCCCTCCTCCTGGCGCTGCACCGGCGCCGCGGACGCAGCGGATGGAGCGGCCATCGCCGCGTCGGCGGAGCGTTCCGCCGCCTGCTCGAAGGGGTCGGACGGGTGACTGACCTTGACGCCGCCGGCCATGGGCGTCCCGCTGACCGGGCCCGAACGCTGCTGCACGACGTGCGTCAGTTCGTGCGCCAGCATGTGCTTGCCCGAGTCCGTCTCCGGCGCGTAGTTGCCGGACTGGAAGACGACGTCGTTGCCGACGGTGTAGGCCTGAGCGTTCATCTGGCGGGCCGACTCGGAGGCGGTGCCTCCGGTGTGGACCCGCACGTCGGAGAAGTCGGCGCCGAGACGCGACTCCATCATCGAACGGGTGTCGCGGTCCAACGGCTGGCCCGACCCGGACCCGACAACGCCGCGAACCCCGGCCGACGCCTCGTCCTCCTCGAGCAACCCCGCGGCGCTCGCGTTTCCCGCTGCCCGTTGCAGGTCCAGCATCGCGGCGCGCTGCACCGCCGGGGGCGCACCCGCGGCCAACGCCGCCTGCGTCAGGCCCGTTTCCTCCGGCCGCTCGGACCGCGCCCGCTGCGGGGTTCGCTCGCCATCGGCTTCGTATTCGGACAGGCGCATGACGGCTCCTGGTTCACGCAGTCGCTACAGCGGCCCGGGTGTGGCCCCGGAAGGCCATCGTCGTCGTCCGACGGCCATCGGGTCAAGGTCCTCGCGGGACGGGCGTGCTGCCCGATCGGGCGACACGGTTTCCGCCCTGTCAGCGAAGCCGTCGAACTGCCCGAGCATTCCGTAGTAGACGCCGAACTCGGCTTCCACGCAGATCCGGCCGAGCTTGCGGTACTCCGCTTCGGTCCCGCGGATGAGGTCGCGCATCTCGACGGGACGGCGCTCGTCGGCGGCCAGGTATGCGGCGGTCACGGCGACATTGCGGATGTCGCCGCCGGAGAACTGAAACGCGTGGGCGAGGAACGCGATGTCGATGTCGTCGCTCT
>WHTG01000070.1 GCA_009377835.1 Nitriliruptorales bacterium | reverse complement strand
TGGGGATCGGCACGCTCTACCGCCGCTTCCCCGACCGCGACGGCATCATCCACGCCGTCGCCCTCCGGGCCTTCACGACGGTCACCGGCCTCGCCGAGGATGCGGTCGCCGCAGCAGCGGACGGTCCCGGAGCGCTGCAGCGTTTCCTGGTAGGCGTGGTGGATCAGCGCATCGGCGTCCTCATGGCGAGCCTCCTCCCAGCCCTCACCGAGCTGCCAACCTCCGAGGTGGTCACCGAGGCATTCGAGGAAACGCTCGCAGCAGTCGACGCCCTCGTCGCGCATTCGCACGCTGTCGGCGACCTGCGAGCAGACGTGACCTCCGAGGACGTCATGCTCCTGCTCGCGTTCCTCACCCGCCCGCTCGAGGGTCTGCCGCTGGACTACTCCGCAGCGCTCGTCCCGCGTCTGCTCCACCTCCTCACAGAGGGCATAACCCCCTCGGCCCGGACGACCCCGCCGCCGGCGGCCCCGCCCCCGATCGACCTCGACATCCCTCTTCGGCCCCTGCGCCAAAAGTCGGGCTGACGGCCAGGTTGCGCCCGTCGACGCGCAACTGGGTCTGATCCTTGGACACATGCAGCAACCGCAGAACTCGACACGCCGCACCACCGACGGCATCCACGACCGGCATGGCCGGAGTGAACATTGCATGTACCATGCAAATATGCCGTGCGAACAGACCAACAGACTGGAGCGACTCGATGTCGCCTTCGGCCGTCTGCGACGCCTCTGGGAGTCGCCGCAGCTCAAGCGGCGGTTCCTGTCGCAGATGGGCCTGGCGATCGATCCCGCCGTCGTGCGGACGTTGCGCGGCGTGCGGGAGTGCGGTGACGAGGCCGGGGTCAGCGACGTCGCCCTGGTATCGGGCATCGACGCCTCCACCGCCAGCCGGCTCGTCGACCACGCCGTCGCTCTGGGCTACCTGAGCCGTAGCACCGCCGCCCGGGACCGCCGCCGCACGGTGCTGACCATCACCGACGCCGGCGCCAACATCCTCGAACGCGCCCTGCGCGTTCGCGAAGAACTGTTGTCCGAGCTGACCGGCAACTGGCCCGAAGACGACGTCACGGCCCTCGCCGATCTGCTGGAACGCTTCGCGCAGTCCATCGCCGAAATGGAGACCCGCCCGTGAGCTCCCCCGTCCCGCCCACCGCAGCACCCGGAGTCCTGTCCCACCGTGAGATCCTCGGCGTGTTCGCCGGGCTGATGACCGCCATGCTCCTGGCCGCACTTGACCAGACCATCGTGTCCACCGCCCTGCCGACCATGGTCGGCGAACTCGGCGGCCTGGCGCACCTGTCCTGGGTGGTGACCGCTTACCTGCTCGCGTCGACGGTAGCGGTCCCGCTGTACGGGAAACTGTCGGACATGTACGGCCGCAAGAACCTCTTCCAGTTCGCGATCGTGCTCTTCGTGCTTGGTTCGGTCGCGTCCGGGGCGGCCCAGACGATGGGGCAGCTCATCGTGTTCCGCGGCGTCCAGGGCGCCGGGGGCGGCGGGCTCATGGCGATGGCCATGACGATCATCGCCGACGTGGTGTCGCCGCGCGAGCGCGGTCGCTACATGGGCTACATCGGCGCCGTCTTCGGAATCTCCAGCGTGGCGGGGCCGTTGCTGGGCGGCTACCTCGTCGACAACCTGTCGTGGCGGTGGATCTTCTACATCAACGTGCCGCTCGGGCTGGTCGCCCTGTGGGTGACCCAACGCAACCTCAAGCTGACCTTCGAACGCCACGCGCACCGCATCGACTGGCTCGGGGCGTTGCTGCTCACCGCCGGAATCAGCACGCTGCTGCTCGTCACCGTGTGGGGCGGCGAGACGTATGCCTGGACATCACCGACGATCGTCGGCATGTCCGTCGCCGCCATGGCCGCCATCGTTGCGTTCGTCGCCGTGGAGCGTCGCGCCGCCGAGCCGATCCTGCCGCTGTCGCTGTTCCGGGATCCCGTCTTCACCGTCGGCAGCGCCATTGGGTTCATCGTCGGCGTGGCCATGTTCGGCGCCATCGTGTTCCTGCCGCTGTACCTCCAGGTCGTCCTCGGCGCATCCGCAACCAACTCCGGTCTGCTGCTGCTGCCGGTCGTCGGTGGACTGCTCGTCGGCAGCATCGGATCCGGACGGCTGATCACCCGCTGGGGACGCTACAAAATCTTCCCGGTCATCGGCACCGCCCTGGTCACCCTCGGACTGTGGCTGCTGTCCACAATGGGCGTCGAAACGTCGTTCCCGGTCGCCTGCATCTATATGGGCGTCGTCGGTCTCGGCATCGGCCTGGTCATGCAAAACATCGTCCTGGCCATCCAGAACAGCGTCCCGGTCCGCCACCTGGGAACCGCAACCTCGTCATCGCAGTTCTTCCGCTCCATCGGCGGCACCGTCGGCGTGACCGTCCTCGGCGCCATCATGACCGCCCGGCTGACCTCCAACCTCGCCGCAGCCGGGGGCGGGGCCGTACCCGTCGACGCCAGCGCCCTCAGCGCCACCCCCGAGACGCTGCTGCAGCTGCCCCCCGCGGTGCTCGGCGTCGTGCAGACCGCCCTCGCGGATGCCGTCACCTTCATCTTCCTCATCGCCGTCCCGGCCGGCGTCATCGCGTTCGGGCTGTCACTGGTCCTGCGTGAGAAGCCGTTGCGCACCTCCACGACCATGACTGACGTCCTGGCCGAGGGGGGTACGGGAATGGAAATGACGCCCGAGGTCGCCCTCAAGATCAGCCAAGCCGAGGAGTAGGGCCGCGCGACGTTCAGGGTTGCGTCCCCGGCCGCACGAGTCCCGTCGAGGCGCGGTATCCGAATGTCCATGACGACGCTCGGCGGGGGGAATCGTAGAAGGTCAGCAGCTCGTCGACGTCGTCGATGATCTTGGCGACAGCCTTCGGATATGCGGGGATCGCCACGCAGAAGGTGGTTCCAGTCACAAGGCCTCGTACGCTTCCCGCGCCGCCTGCACGGTCTCGTTCGGCTCCGCCATCACCGCCTCATCCTCGTCTCGCTCGTGAGGCGTGACGGCGCGCTCGTAGGTGACCGAGGAGCTCAGGCGGTCCTCTGGGATGTCGTAGTAGGACCGCAGCACGGCCCCGGAGTCGGCCGACAGCTTGTAGCCCCCCTGGGACAGCGCGCGCCGGGCCTTGTAGTTGCCCGCATACGTGCCGGCGATGATCCGGCCCACGCCCGCCACCTGCTGCTCCAGGTGCTCGCGCAGGCGCGCGCCCACGCCGCGACGCTGGCTGGCCGGGTCGACGTACCAGTGCCGTAGCAACGCCACGTCCTCGACGAACTCACTGGGAGACCAGTGGACCGAGGTGGAGGACGAGAACGCCAACACGGGCATGATCCTGTGGCTGTGGTGCCAGGACTACGTGCGGCGCCAGGCTCTGCCGGACCGCCGCGTGACGATTCGGTTCGAGTACCCGGACCGGTTCGGACGGATCGCTCGGGACTGGTTGTTGGTCGAGAAGGGGGACATGCAGCGGTGCCGGTTCGATCCCGGGTTCGGCGACGACGTCGTCGTGACGATCGAGGATCCGATGGCGTTCGCTCGGTGGCATCTCGGTCTGATCGAGTGGTCGACGGCGCTGCGGGCTGGCGTGCGCCTTTCCGGGAACCGCGAGCTGCGGCGTGCCATGCCGACCTGGAACCTGGCCCCGGAGCGGCACCGTCGGCGTCGTGCCGACCGGGACGGTGCCGACGCCTGACTCGAGGTTCAGATGTTGCACTCGACTCTCGGGTGACATGGGTCATGCTGGGAGGCAACCCGAACCTCGGAGGCACACATGACGAACACGGTGCAGACCGAAGCCCGCAGGCAGGTGGCCGCGGTGCAGGAGCGGCTGATCGGGGACGCCGCGGTCGAGGTGCGCTCCCGCTTCGTGGGGTTGGACGGTGGACCGCGGCTGCAGCTCCTCGAGGCCGGCGACGGCGACCCCGTGGTCATCCTGCACGCGTCCGGCAACAGCGCTGTGGCGATGCTGCCGCTGATGGAACATCTGCACGGACGGTGTGCGACCGTGGTCGACCGGCCCGGCTACGGGCTGAGCGGACCGATCGAGGGTCTGCGCGAACACCCGCGGCGCACCGGCGTCGACGTCGTGGTCCGACTGCTCGACGCGCTGGGGATCGAACACGCCGACCTCGTCGGCACCTCCACCGGCGGCTTCTGGTCGCTGTGGACCGCTCTCGACCATCCAACCCGGGTGCGACGGATCGTGCTGGTCGGTGCGACCCCGCTGCTCCCTGGGACCAAGCCGCCGCTGCCGCTGCGTCTGATGACCACGCCGGGCATCGGCAGCCTGCTCGGTCGCATCATGCCCGAGCCCTCTCCCAAGACCGTACGGCAGATGATGGCGAGCATGGGTGAGGGTGACACATCGGCCAGTACCCAGGGCTGATCGACGCGTTCATCGCGGCCGGGTCCGACCCCCTCGCCGGACGAACGACCGGTGAGGAGCTGTCGGGCGTGATCCGCGGGCTGCTCGGCTTCCGCCGCGAGTCCCTCTTCACGACCGAGGAGCTCGCGAGGATCCGCCAGCCCACGCTGATGATCTGGGGCGACCATGACCCGGTCGGGAGTCTCGACGCGGCCCGAGCCGCTGCGGCCCTCATCCCTCACGGGCGGGTCGTGGAACTCCCCACCGGTCACGCGCCGTGGTTCGGCCAACCCGAACGCACTGCCCGGGAGATCACGAACTTCCTCGACGAGCCTTCGCCGACCGCCTGACCGCCGCGCGCCAGCTACGCGTCCTGCGTCGGTGACGCCGGGAGTCCGAGCGACGTTCGCAGAACGCCTGCTCGGTGGCGAGCTCGAAGCGCGTGTTGCGTTGGCGTCACCGAGGCCGCCGTCTCTTTCTTCGCAGCCGTTTGAAGCGGTTGCAGCCGTATTGGACAAGGTTCCGAACCAACAGCGAACCATGGCTGAGCGGATCGGCAGACCCGCATCCTCTCGCAGCAGGCCATCCCCGCGTTGTGGTAGCGCAGGTTCGCGGGGCCGGGAGATCTGGACTCCATCACTCCGACGGGTCACGGGTGGCGCAGCAGCGCCGCGCGCATCGAGGCGGCCCGCTGCGCTTCAAAGAGAGGTGATCGAGTGGGCGGCAGCGGACAGGGCGGGTCAGGTCTGAGCCGGGACGGGATCGTGCGCGTGGCGGTCCGGCTCGCTGATCGCGATGGGCTCGAGGGGCTCAGCATGAGAAGGCTCGCTGAGCGACTGGGCGCAGCCCCGATTTGCGCTGTACCGACACGTCGCGAACAAGGAGGATCTGCTCGACGGGATGGTCGATGTCGTCTACGGCGAGGTCGAGACCACACGGGATCGGCTGGATGAGCTTGTCCTCCACACCGTCGAGCGCCGGGATCCACGTGCTCATCAGGTTGGCGCGGTAGATCGGCTCGAAGAAGCGCTGCGTGCCAGCGCACAGGTCCGGGTGGTGCTCATCCCACAGAGGCCACCGTCCGCTGTGAACGCCTCCTGCAACCGCTCGGTGTCCTTGTGGACTACAACTCCGAACGCCAGCCTCATGCGCAGGAAACTGGGCCGCGATTGCGTTGCTGTGACGGATGTTTGACATGGTCAGCCTCCTGGTTGGGTGGCTCTACCATCCGCCAGCAGCAGCCGTCGCACATGGGCGACGCCCACGTAGATTTCGCGTTCACCTACCTATGTCAGGAGTGATCGGTCGGCACGGTCTTCACGGCCACGCCACCGCCACCGAGTCGGCCACCGACCCCGGCGGGCCCCGACCAGCGGCGGCCCGGCACCCCGATCCCGCGTCCGGCATGATGTGGAGAGCGGGCACTCGTTGGGAGGGCGTGGGTGGCAGCGGACCGGAGCGTGCAGACCGACCTGGTTCGGCAGGCCCACGAGGCGCGGGCCGAGCACCGGTTCGGCGAGGCGTATGAGGTGTTCTCGCAGGCCGCTGCGCTGGGCGAGCTCGAGGCCGGTGATGTCGTGGCCTGGAGCGCTGCGGCGTGGTGGCTCGGGCACGCCGACCGCTCGCTTGAGCTTGCGGAGCTCGGCCACCAGCGGCTGCTAGCCGACGGCCAACCGGTCCGCGCCGCGATGGAGGCGATCAGCCTCGGCTTCCTGCTCATGCTCCGCGGCGACCTCGCCGCCGGCTCCGGCTGGCTGCGGCGCGGCCGGTCCCTGGTGGAACGATCCCGCGACGAGCACGCGCGTGGCTATGTGGTGCACCTCGACGCTGAGGAGGCGCTGCGGGAAGGTCAGCTCGACCGCGCCGTCCAGCTCGCACGCGAGGCACGAGAGATGGGGTGGCGCGGTTCGGACCCCGCGCTCACCGCGTTGGCTTTGATGACCGAGGGCACGGCGCGGCTGCGCGCCGCAGACGTCGCCGACGGGATGGCGCTGCTCGATGAGGCGATGCTGCCCGTCCAGGCCGGGCAGGTCCCTCCGGAGGTCGCCGGCAACCTCTACTGCCAGATGATCGCGGCCTGCTGGGAGCTGTCGGACCTGCGTCGTGCCCGTGAGTGGACCGCGGCGACGGAACGCTGGTGCGAGCGGTTTGACAGCGCAGTGATGTTCTCGGGGATCTGCCGGATGCACCGGGTGCAGCTGCGGCAGGTGGCAGGTGATTGGGACTCCGCAGCCGAGGAAGCGGAGGTCGTCTGCCGCGAGCTCATCGGCATGAACACCGCCGTCGTCGCCGAGGGGCACTACCTGCTGGGTGACCTGTTGCGGCTGCGCGGTTCGGTCGACGACGCCGAAGTCGCCTACCGGCGCGCCCATGAGCTGGGACGCGATCCGCAGCCTGGCCTGGCGCTCCTGCGTGCCCAGCGGGGCCGGGTCGAGGTCGCACTCACGTCGTTGCAGACGGCGCTTGCCGGCCACCTGGAGGCCGACTACGCCCGCGCTCCCCTGCTGCGGGGACTCGTCGAGGTGGCGATCGACGCCGGCGACGTCGAGGCAGCGCGCGGTGCTGCGGGCGAGCTGGTCGCCCTGGCTGACCGCTGGTCGTCGGACGGCCTGCGAGCGGCCGCGGCGCACGCCTCCGGTTCGGTCCAGTTGGCCGGCGGCGACGCGGCGGGCGCCGTCGCCCGGCTCCGCGACGCGATCCGCCGGTGGCAGGGGCTGGACGTCCAGTACGACGCCGCGAAGGCGCGGATGCTGCTAGCCGAGGCGTGCACGTTCCTGGGTGACCACGACGCCGGGCGGAGGGAAATCGATGCCGCCGCCTCCACGTTGCAGCGTCTGGGGGCGGTCGTCGACCTGCGGCGCCTCGAGCGCCTGCGCCCAGGTGGCGAGCTGCCCGGAGGCCTGACGTCGCGTGAGGCCGAGATCCTCGCGCAGGTCGCCGACGGGAGCACCAACCGCGAGGTGGCCCAGGCGCTGGTCATCAGCGACAAGACGGTCGCACGGCACCTCGCCAACGTCTACCTCAAGCTCGGGGTGTCGACCCGCACCGCCGCCGCCGCGTGGGCCCGGCGCAACGGCGTGCTCCCGCCTGCATAGGACGGTGCAGACGGCAGTGGCGGAGGATGCACGATCCGCCCGAAGGCAGGGCGCTGACTCCTGCGTAGGGTCGCAAGCGAACGGCGAGAGAGCCCGACGAGGACCCGTAAGGAGCCACCGTGACCGCCACCGAACCCGTCACCCACGACCTCACGACGCGACCGAAGGACACCGTCGACCCCGCGCGGGTCGAGGCCTTCGCCGGCCAGATCCTGGGAGCGATCGCCGACGCCTCGACCGCGCTGACCCTGAGCATCGGTCACCGAACCGGCCTGTTCGACACGATGGCGGGCCTACCGCCGTCGACCTCGGACGAGATCGCCACCGCCGCCGAACTGCACGAGCGGTACGTGCGCGAGTGGCTCGCCGCCATGCTCGTCGGCGGCATCGTCGAGCACGACCCGGCCGCCGGCACGTGGTCACTGCCGCCCGAGCACGCCGCCGTGCTCACACGTGAGGCCGGCAAGGACAACCTGGCCAAGCTCGCCCAGTTCATCGGCCTGCTCGCCGACGTCGAGCACCAGGTCGTCCGCTGCTTCCGTGAGGGCGGCGGTGTCCCGTACGAGGCGTACGCCGAGTTCCACGCGCTGATGGCCGAGGACAGCAAGGACGTGGCCGAGGACCTGCTGGTCGACGAGGTCGTGCCGCTGGTCGACGGCCTTGCGGAGCGGTTGACCCGGGGCATCCGCGTCGCTGATATCGGGTGCGGCAGCGGCCACCACCTCAACGTGCTGGCCCTCGCCTTCCCGTCGAGCACCTTCGTCGGCTACGACTTCTCGGCGGATGCGATCGAGGAAGGACGCGCCGCCGCGTCGTCACGAGGACTGGAAAACGCCCGGTTCGAGCTGCGTGATGTCACCGACCTGTCGGGCACCGGGCCGTTCGACCTCGTCACCGCCTTCGACGCGATCCACGACCAGGCGCACCCGGCATCGGTCCTGCGGGGCATCGCGGACCAACTGGCGGCCGACGGCATGTTCCTCATGGTCGACATCCGCGCGTCGAGCCACCCGCACGAGAACGTCGACCTGCCCACGGCGCCGTTCCTGTACGCGGTGTCCCTGCTGCACTGCATGACCGTCTCGCTGGCCCAGGAAGGGACGGGGCTCGGAGCGGCTTGGGGCCGCCAGACAGCCACGCAGATGCTGCACGAGGCGGGCTTCGCCTCGGTTG
This sequence comes from Nitriliruptorales bacterium, assembly GCA_009377835.1. Lineage (GTDB taxonomy): Bacteria > Actinomycetota > Nitriliruptoria > Euzebyales > Egibacteraceae > WHTG01. The sequence continues at coordinate 6,474 of WHTG01000070.1, read as the reverse complement.
ACGTCCGCGAACTCGATGGCGACTTCATCAACGACTACTACGTCGCCCGGCTCGGCAGCCCGGCCGGCACTGCATGAGGAGATCGGTCCCATGCCAGCTTCGACACGCGCCGACGGGGCGCCACGCCGCTCGATCTGGGTGCCGGCGGTCCACGTCGTCGAGCACACGCCCTTGCCTCCCGACCAGGTGCTCGCGGCGGCACGGGACTTCTTCGAGCGCCGCGCCGAGCTGTGGCCCGACGTGCACCTCGAGCACTTCGAGGTCCACAAGCTTGGGGACACCTACGCCGAGGTCACCGAGGGCAACCCCGAGCCTTTCGGCTTCATCTGGGAACGGCTGCGCTACGACTGGTCGCAGCCGAACCGCGTCACGGCGACCGTGACCGCCTCGAACATCTTCCGGCCCGGCAGCACATGGGAGATCCGCGCGACGTGCGAGGCCGGCGGCAGCCGCGTCGAGGTGCTCGGCATCCGGCACGTGAAGGGTGTCAAGGGCGCGATCATCGGCTGCATCATCCGCCTGGGAATCGGCAAACAGGTCGTCGCCACCCACCTCCGTCACTTCCTCGCGACCGTCGCGGAGGCGGCCCGGTGAGCCGCATCCCGACCGCACACTGCTGATTGATGACTCGCCGCCTATGTGCGTGAGAGCCGGATGGAGCGCCCGTCCATAACCACGGTTCTGCGTCCCTGCAGCCGCCCGACGAGTACTGAACGAGCTCCGTGAGGCCATGCGCCGGCTAGCGCAGATGCCTGAACTCGGCCATGTGCGCGAGGACCTTGCCGATGAAACGCTACGGATCTGGCCGGTGCGCTCCTACCTCATCATCTACCGCCCCGAAGCCGAGCCCATCCAAGTCGTGCGCGTCCTCAGCGGCTACCGCGACATAGCGCAACTGCTGGCCTGAGCCGCAAGCGATCCCGTTGGGATCAGCCTGATGGTTTATTCGGTGCAGGACGTGAAGGTTTGCAGCGACCTCGCGGTGCGGTCCTTCGGCGGGGACGGCTACGGCGCTATTTCCAGCTGACGGAGTCGGGACGGGGAGCGTTGGCGGAGGAGGCGGAGCGGCAGGCGGCCAATGCAAGAGTCGCCCGTCAGCGGTTGCGCTCCTGGGTGCTTGCGACCGAGGGAGGGACCGCATGAACGGGGATGACCGCGCCGGCGCGGTCGTTCGCATGGGGTGAAGCGGCGCGGGTAGTTGCTCTCATCGGGCTGCTCGTGTGGGCGGCCGGCGCAACCGTCATGGTGCTGGTTGCGCTCGGGTCCAGACGTCGCCCACACGCTGGTGGACCTTCCCGCACTGTGGGCGGCCGGTATCCTGCTCGCCTCGATCATTCACCTGAACCGCCGTCCCGGCGAGAACACGCCGCCGACTGTCGGCCGGACGCTCGGGCTTGCCGTCCTGGCAGCGGGAGTACTGGTCAACCGGATGTCGTCGCTCCTTGACGCCCCGCTGCTGGGTGGCGCGGCGGCAGACCAGGTCGTGGCCGTGTGGCTGATCGAGGCAGCTGTGCGAGGTCGCCCTGCACGAGGAGTCCCTTGGCGCCGAGGTCGTTGACCATGGCCAGCGTCTGCTCCGCTGCCTGGCGATTGCGGTGGTAGTGGATGGCGATCCGCTCGAGGCCGTGCTGCACCAGACCCAGCGCGGTGCCTCTGCGGCGGCGGGGTGGGGTCGGGTGCTCAGCGGCGCGCGAGCGAGACGCCGAACGCCACCGACCAGACGGCGGTGAGCGCCGCGAGACCACCCGATGCGAGCTGCGCGCGTGCTGTCGGTCCCTCGACGATCGGTGCCGCGCTCACGATGACCATGGCAACGGCCACAGGGATCAGGACGAACCCGAGCCAGCGGGCCGCCAGCCGGTCAAGGAACACCGCGTGGCCGACCGCCGCCAGCCCTGCCCACAGGATCAGCATCGCGAGCGAGCGCACGTAGGTCGCCCCGGCCCACAGCGCCGTGCCATCAGATCCGCCAGCCACCCGATCGGCCAGCGCTGCGCTCGCCAGCGCGAACTGGACCGTCACGGCCGCGGCGCCGATCACAACCCCGCACAGGCCAACTCGAAGCCAGCTCGCGGCTGGCCGGCTCTCAACACGGCCCTGCAGCGACGCGACCCCCGCGGCCAGAGCCCAGATACCCACCGGGACCACCAGCACCACCAGCCTCGTGCGAGCCGCGTTGTCGACGAGGAGGTCAAGGACGCCGGCGTAGTCCGCCGGATCCGCGATCCGTGGGAACAGCGCGCTGGTCAGGATCAATAGCCCTGCCCCCACGAACGCGACCGTCGGGACCTTGTCGTGCGTCTCCACCTTGGTAGCCATGGCGCCTCCGCTCTGTGTAGGGGTGGCGCTGTCGACGCTACGGGTGATGAGGGTCGACGGGTATGGGGAGTTCCGCCCATGTCACCAGGCCGTGCTGCATGGCGAACAGTGCCGCCGAAGCGCGAGTCGACACCCCCATCTTGCGGTAGGCGTGCTGGATGTGGTGGTCGGCGGTCCTTGTCGAGATGGACAGCGCCCGTGCGATCTGTTTGGTCGCTAGCCCGCGTCCGATGAGACCGACGACCTCGGCTTCCCTGGCCGTCAGGCCCGCGGGGCGCTCAAGCCTGGGCACGGGGATCTCCACCGCGCGCAACACGGCCGTGACGGCGTCTGGGTCGAGTCGCCCCGCCTGCGCTTCCCCGCTCAGGATCTGGCCTGCCTGCTCCTTGGGCAGCGCTTGGCGGTGGGCCCGCGGTTCGGTCATGGCATGGAACGCGTCGGCGGCAGCCAGCACCCGAGCTGCGCTGGACAGCCCATGGGCGCCAGTGCCGCGGTGGTAGCCGGAGGCGTCGAGGCGTTCGTGGTGGAAGGCGGCGATCGGTGCCAGCGGCGCAAGAAGTGCCGAGCGGGTGATCACCCGCTCGGAGTGGTAGGCGTGTAGACGGATGCGCTCCCAGTCATCCGTCGACAACGCGCCCGCGTGCTGCCAGATCCGAGCCGGGACGGCGACCCGACCGATGTCGTGCACCAGTGCCGCACGCCGAACGTCGACCTGCGCATCGTGGTCCAGCCCGACGCCATTTGCTGCGGCCTCGGCCAGGTCTGCCACACCCGACGAGTGTCCGAGTAGGAAGGGTGAGACCAGGTCGGAGAAGTCACCGATCGCTCGCAGCGCCTGCTCGATCTGGTCGGTGTCGAGCTCCAGCCGCGGGTGCGGCTCGGACGCCAGCGTGTCATCCCACACCGACCGGTCCGGTTCGATGGCGAGGATCGCCGGCGACGCATCGGCGAAGCATGAAGCGGCCTCAGGGTCGAGCGCGCCCCGCGACGTCCGCTCACGGATGACCCCGGCCGCCACATCGTCGCCCCCCAGCATCCTTTGGAACGCCGCGTCACGTGCCACGTGCACGATGCGCACCGGCAGCGGGATCGCCTCGCCGCGCAGCCGTGCTGGCGCGCCTCGACCATCCCAACGCTCGCCGACGTAGGCGAACAGCTCCGACACGTCTGCCGGCAGTCCGAGCCGTTGGGACAACATCAGGCCGACCTCGCAGATCGCCCTGACGACCGCTGGGAACCGCATGGCAAGACGTGGCGCCCCGCCCGCGATCTGCACCACCTGCCTGGGCAGCGAGCCGGCAGGTGGCGCAAGCGCCCGCAGCATCCCGCCGGCCATCTCCACCGGTGAAGCGAACCGGACCGGATACGAGTACCTGGTCAGCGCATCGTCCTCCGGGAACACCTCGGCGGCTACGCCCGCCGTGGCCGTACAGCCGATGTAGAACAGCAGGCAGGAGTAGTAGGTCTGCGACGCCGTCTCGGCATCGACACTGAGCTGGTCGCACAGCCGCATCGCGAACAGCGTGCTCTCCAGGCCATGCTCGAGCGGCACGCCGATCCCGAGATCGGTCGCCAGCGACAATGAAGCGATGATCTCCGCCGCTCGAACCCGTTCCCCGTCAGAGCCAGCCGGCCTATTCATGCGTCGACCCTAGCCCTCCACCGCAGGCCGTCGCCGAGGCTGCCGCCCCGCCTCGGCCATCCACCCCGGCAGACCCGCGCGAGTTCGAGGCAGCGCGGCGGCATCATCCTCTAGCCGGGACGTGCATCCGGAGCCGGCCGGCTCTTGTCCGATCCGGCTACGTCAATACGGACCTTGCGGCGCAGGACCGTGGTTAGACGGACTCTGATCACAGCCGCTATCAGAATGCTCGGAGGCCGTGGTGTGAGCCGCGACAGGGCGGCGCATATCCGGCACTCTGTGACGGTGCGATACCGCTTGGAAGTCAACGCCATCGTCGAAGGTCAGGACTACGCCGACGCGCTGCGGCGGGTTGGCGAGCACTTCCTCGCGTGGTCGCAGGACACCCCTTCTGATGACCCAGATTCGTGGACGGCCGACCACAGTCTTGACGCACCGCAACTGGACGGCGCCACGACGTTTGACACCCGTTGATGACGAGGGCAGCGCCATCACATAGGTGCCGATACATGACGGGCACAAATCCGGTTACATGACCCCGGGAGCATCCTCCGAGGGCAGCGTTTCGTTGCCGGTCGCTCTCTTATCCGCGAGGTTGAGTGCGTCGACGAGGTCGGCGAGTGTGCGGCGGAGTTCTTGGACACGGCCTTTGCCGAGGAGTTCGCCGGCGATCCGTTCGGCGTTCTCGGCGGCGCGGAAGGTCGTGTCCTCGACGGCTTGACCGCGGTCGGTCAGGCGGATTATGCGGCTGCGACTGTTGTAGGGGTCGCGCTCGCGCAGCAGATAGCCGCGCTTTTCGAGATAGCCCAGCAGCTCGTTGACGGACTGCTTGGTGATCTGCATGTCGTCGGCGAGCTGGCTGGGACGCCAGCCTTCCACTGAGGGGTAGCGGAACACCGAGACGTGGGCGGGGTTGAGGTCGTCATAGCCGGCGGCGACGACTTCGGCATGGATCTGGCGGCGCACCCACTGCCAGACGAGCCGGGTCATGCTGCCGATGTACGGACCTCGTTGTGTGCTTGACATCCCAGTCAGGCTACCTTACCGTGATCGAGTCAGGCTACCTTACCAGCGGGAGGGCGACATGGCGACTACACAGGACCAGATGACTGCGCTTGTCGAGCGGCACCTCAAGGCCGAGGGTGCGGGTGATGTCGAGGGCGCAGTCGCGGTTTACACCGACGACATCGAGCATGACGTCGTCGGCTGGCCGACCGGCGTGCTGCACGGCAAGGACGCCGCCCGGGCCTTCTACAACGAGCTGACAGCCAACTTCCGAACCGAAGAGGAACGCCCGACCCGGCGGTACTTCGCACCCGACGCGATGATCCTGGACCAAATCATGACTGGCAGCGTCATCGGCTCATTTCTCGGCCTCACGGGAAACGGTCGGCGCATCACCTTCCGGGTTCTGCACGTTTTCGAGTTCACCGGTGGCCTCATCAGCCGTGAAAACGTGTGGCTTGACGGCGCAGCCATCCAACAACAGCTCAGCTGAACAACGACCCTGTTCGGACCTGCCTGCGTCGGGCTTTGCGCGGCCCTCCACCCGGCACCCGTCTTCTGACGCCAGCAAGACGAACACCGATATCAAGAGGAACACCGATGATCTGTGTGGTCACTATGCACCGACTCCACGACCAATCCTTCGACGAGTGGCGCAAGTCTTGGGAAACCACAGACTGGCCCTCGCCTGTGGTGCGCGCGTACGCACTCCGCGGCGTGGACAACCCCGATGACGTCATGACGATCGTGTTCGAAAGCCATCAGGCGACGCAACAGCACGTTCACGGACAGGCGTTCCACATCGTTCATGACGTACGGGTTCGCGAACGTCGCGATGGAATGGCGGCGTTCCAAGCCGGCGTGATCTAGCCCTTCGGCTGACACGCAGATGCGGCTGCTCACCAAACCCGACGACTTGCGGCCCCGGGGCAGGGCATCCCCGACGCCATCACCGCGAAGAACGATTCAGCCCGGGACTCCCAGCACAGATGTGCCGTTATGCGCTGGTCGTCATGGCAGGAGGAAATCCGGCAATATCCACCGGGTGCCCGATGCCTTGGAAGATGGCGCTCGCGTGCAGGTGGTCGCGTCAGACCCCTGGGACTTTGTTGACGACGAAGGGTCCAACTCGTTTCAAGGGCAGGTGGTGGGTGCCGCTCAACAGGACGGCGTTCACCGATTCCTCCTGTTGCTCCTCGACAAGCCCGTCGTCAGCCAAGGGAGTCACTGCCGGACATTCGTGGCGGTCACGAGCGGAGAGTCAGGTGGCGACGCCGGGTTGGATTGCCACCTCTACGGCACCGACCTTGCAGACGCCGAAGACATCCCCCTCGCTCAGATTGTGGAGCGGTGGCGCGGCGGCCTTGCTGCACGCGGCACTCTCCGGGCCGATGTGGACGGCGCTGCATAGGTGCCGATCTACGCCGTCTCACATGAGCGGCGGAGAACCGCAACCGTGTGATGGGCGGAACCCAAGGCAGAACGCGGTCGTCTCACTGGCAGGGAAG
>WHTG01000064.1 GCA_009377835.1 Nitriliruptorales bacterium | reverse complement strand
TGTTCGCCTCGACGACGGCGCGGGTGAACGACACGGCGTCGGCGTTCATCCGCAGCCTGTCGGGCTTCGCCACACCGCCGGGCAGCACGAGCCCGTCGTAGTCGGCGGGGTTCGCATCGGCGACGACGGCGTCGACCGGGAAGGTGTCGGCCCTGTCGAGGTGGTTGAACGCCTGGACCTCACCAGGATCGGTGGACAGCAGCTTGGCGGTGCCGCCGGCCTGGGTCACGGCCCGCCACGGCTCGGTCAGCTCGACCTGCTCGATGCCCTCGGTTGCGACCAGAAAGGCGATGGTCTTTCCGCTGAGATCAGTCATACGGGAGAACTACCGCATGCCGGGGCCGGTTACACACGTCCGAATCGGCGGGATCGCTGCTGAAACTCGCCTATCCCGGAGAAGAGGTCGGAACGGCTGAAGTCCGGCCACAGCACGTCGGTGAAGACCAACTCGGCGTACGCCGCCTCCCACAGCAGGAAGTTCGACAGACGTTGCTCACCGGAGGTGCGGATCAGCAGGTCGACGTCGGGCGCCTCGGGTTCGTACAACCGCGCCTGGATCGACTTGGCCGTCACTTTGTCAGGCCGCAGGTCGCCGGCCGCAGCGTCCGCCGCGATACGACGCGCCGCGTCGACCAGCTCCGAGCGGCCGCCGTAGTTGAACGCGATCTGCAACGTCATCCGGCGGTGATGGGCGGTCCGCCGCTCGGTGTCCTCGATCATCTTCACCAGCCGTCGGGGCACGGGCCGGTTGCGTCTGCCGATGAAGCGCACCCGCACCCGCCGCTCGTCCAGTTCGTCCGCGCGGCGCAGCAGCAGGTCACGATTGAAGTTCATGAGGAACGCGACCTCTGAGGGTGGGCGCTTCCAGTTCTCCGTCGAGAACGCGTAGACGGTGAGCCAGCGCAGGCCGATCTCAAGCGCGCCCTCGACGGTGTCGAACAGGGCTGTCTCGCCCTGCTCGTGGCCGGAGTTGCGCGGCAGCCCTCGCTGTCCCGCCCACCTCCCGTTGCCGTCCATGATGATGCCGACATGCTGCGGCAGGTTCGCGCGGTCGACGGCCGCCGTCACCTCGGGACCAGGTCCCATGCGCGCAACGGCTTGCCCAGGTGGTAAGTCAAGAAGCTGTTGACCAGCGTCCCCGCCGCACGGCGCACCCGGGGTTCGTCGTCGACGGTCGAGATGCGGCGGAGATCTCCACGCGCCAGGCGCCCCATCAGCGCGATCACCTGCGGGTCGAGGCCATGCGACCCCGCGGGCGCGCATGCGCCGCACAGCACTCCTCCGGCGGCCAGGTGGAAGACCGTGTGCGGCCCCGGGTCACCGCAGGATGCGCAGGCTTCCAGGTAGGGGTGATAGCCGGCCACCGATGCCAGCCGCAACAGGTACGCGTCGAGCACCGACGAGGGATGCTGCGGGTGCCCGCTGAGCGCCCGCAACCCGTCAAGGAGCAGGAGCACCAGCGCATTCGACCGCTCGTCTTCCTGTGCCACCCGGTCCGCGCCTTCGACCATCGCCGAACCGCACGCGGAGAGTGCGAAGTCATCGCGGACGCCGTCGAACGGTGTGATCAGCTCCGCCTGCGAGATCATGTCGAGGTTGCGGCCCTCGTACAGCTGCAGGTCGACGTGGCTGAACGGCTCCAGACGGCCGCCGAACTTGGAGCCGGGGCGGCGTACGCCCTTCGCGACCGCACGGACCTTCCCGCGTCCCTGGGTCAGCAGGTTCACGATGCGATCGGTCTCGCCGAGTTTGTAGGTCCGCAGGACGATGCCCTGCTCGCGGTACAGCGCCATGACCGCCAGCGTATGTCGCTGCGGCCAGGACAGATGCGAAGCAAGGACGCGGCAGCGGGTGGCGTCAGTACCCGAGCCGCTGCAGCTTCTTCGGGTCGCGCTGCCATTCCTTGAACAGCTTGACCCGCAGGTCGAGATAGACACGCGTTCCGAGAATGGCCTGCATCTCCTGGCGTGCCCTGGATCCGATCTCGCGCAGGACGGTCCCGCCCTTGCCGATGACAATCCCCTTTTGAGAGTCGCGCTCCACGTACAGGGTTGCGGTCACCGCGACGACCCCCTCGGACTCACCCGGGCCGATCTCCTCGATGGCGACGGTGATGGAGTGCGGGACCTCTTCGGACATCAGCCTGATCGCCTTCTCACGGACGAGTTCTGCGAACAGCTGCTCCTGCGGCTGGTCGGTGATCTGTCCCTGCGGGAAGTACGGCGGGCCGTCGGGCATGCGCGCGGCGATCAGGTCGACGAGGGTGTCGACGTTGTCCCCCGCCTTTGCCGAGATCGGCACCACCTCGGCCCACTCCCCCATGGCAGCGACGCGCTGCAGCTGCGGGAGCACCTTGGGTCGTCCGTAGGCGTCCACTTTGTTGACCACGGCGATCGTCGGCGTGTCGACCTCGGCGAGCAGGGACGCCACGAACTGATCGCCGCGCCCGACGCCTGCCTGTCCGTCGATCAGGAAGACGATGATGTCGACACCCGAGAGGGTGCCGCGGGCCACCTCGTTCAACCGCGTACCCAACAGCGTTTTCGGTTTGTGCATGCCGGGGGTGTCCACGAAGACGATCTGCAGGTCGTCGCGGTGCAGCACGCCGCGGATCGCGTGGCGGGTCGTCTGTGGCACCGCCGCGGTGATCGCTACCTTCTGTCCGACTATCGCGTTGAGCAGGGTCGACTTGCCGACGTTGGGTCGGCCGACGAGCGCGCACAGGCCGGACCGCATGCGAGGGAGCGTAAGTGGCGACGGGAGGGGTCCGCCAGCGTCCATCGCCACGCCATGCCGTTCGCCCGCCCGTTATTGCCCCTCGTTGAGGCGGATCGGGCCGAACCCGTCGGGAAGCAGATCCGCGCCGAGGAGGTAGCGGCGGGACGAGCCGTCTGCGCCGCCGGCCAGGACGATCAGTTGGGGACAGAACTCGAACAGGACCTGTCGACACGCGCCGCACGGCGTGACAGGTCCGTCGCCGTCACCGACGACGGCCAAGGCCACGAAATCGCGGGCGCCTGCAACGACGGCAGCCGGTAGCGCGACCCGCTCCGCGCAGATCGTGGATCCGTAGGCGGCGTTCTCGACGTTGGCGCCCAGGAACACGCGGCCGTCGCGTGCGAGCAGCGCCGCGCCGACTCGGAACTTCGAATACGGCGCATATGCGGATCCGCGCGCGGCAGACGCGGCGTCGAGCAGGGCCTGCTTGTCGAAGTCGGTCACGATGCCGCCACCGGCAGTCGCTTCACCAGTACCTTCGCGATGCGTCGTCCGCGGATACGTTCGGCCGTCAAACGGATTCCTTCCACCTCGACACGTTCGCCTGGCGCCGGGACGTGCCCCAGTAGCCCGAACAGCAGTCCCCCCAGGGTGTCCCACTCCTCGTTCGGCAAGTCGGTGCCCAGCATCTCGTTGAGCTCGTCGACGTGCAGGCGCGCGTCCAGGCGCCACACGTCCTCGCCGAGCTGTTCGATCAGCTTCTCCTCCAGGTCGTACTCGTCAACGATCTCGCCGACGATTTCCTCCAGGATGTCCTCGATGGTGACCAGGCCCACCGTCGCACCGTACTCGTCCACCACGATCGCCAGGTGCGTCTTGTCCGCCTGCATCTCGCGCAGCAGCGAGTCGACGGGCTTGAGCTCGGGCACGAACGTCGGTGCCCGCAACAGGTCGTCCCACGGACCCTTCTCGTCGCCCTGCGTGTGCAGTCGGCCCAGCACGTCCTTGGCGTACACCATGCCGAGGATTGCGTCGCGGTCCTCCCCGTAGACCGGGATCCTCGAGTGGCCTGCCCGCAGGATGGTGTCAAGGACGGTCCCGAGGCTGTCATCCGCCGACACCGTGATCATGTCGGGCCGCGGCACCATGATCTCGCGGACGACTGTGTCGCTGAGCTCGAAAATCGAGTGGATCATCGCCCGTTCCGTCTCCTCGATGACCTCGTCGGACTCCGCGACGTCGATCATCTCGCGGATGTCCTCCTCGGTGACGAACGGCCCTTGCTTCAAGCCCTTCCCTGGCGCGATCACGTTGCCGAGCGAGATGAGAACTGACGCGACCGGTGCGAGCGGGGCCACCAGCAGCTGCACCCAACGGGCCGTCCGAGTCGCTACCGCGTCGGTGTGCTGCACCGCAACCGTCTTCGGCGTGACCTCCGCCACGACGAACAGCACGGCGGACACGCCGAGTGCCACCGCCAGGAGGACCGCCCAGTCCCGCAGGTACCGGCTGAGCACGACGACGATCAGTGCGACGGCGATCGCCTGAAGAACGACGCCGAACAGGGCCAGGATGTTCAGTGTCCGCGCCGGATCCTGCAGCAGCTCGACTACGCGTCGCCCCCGCCGGTTCCCCGCGTCGACCAGCTTCTGCGCTCGGTGCACGCTCATACGCGACAGCGCCGTCGCCGCGCCGTTGAAGAACGCGGCGACGGCGATGAGCAGCACGGCGGCGACGACCGCCCAGACGTCGACGGCCGTCACGGCGACACCGCCTCGCCGGATCGGAAGGTTCCCAGCAGGCGATCGGTGAGCGAGAACATCCGTGCCCGGTCGTCCGGTTCGGCGTGGTCATGGCCCAGCAGGTGCAGCAACCCGTGCGCGACGAGAAGCTCCAGCTCGGCGATCGGCTCGTTGTCATGGCGACCGGCCTGGTCCGCGGCCACCTCGGGGCATATGACAACGTCACCGAGTATGGCCGGCTGGTCGGCACGTGTCTCCCCGGGCATGTCGATCGGGAAGGCGAGCACGTCCGTGGGGCCTTCCGCTCCCATGTGGTGGGCGTTGAGTTCCGCGATCACATCGCGCTCGACGAACAGCAGCGAGACCTCCATCGCCTCGGGCACACCCTGGTCACGCAGGACAAACGACGCCAGGCGCAGCAGCCGCTCACTGTCGACCGGACGCGATTGCTCGTCCGCGACGAACACCGCCATCAGCCCCGCCTCCGGCGAGGGGTCGATAGGTGGACCACGGACCGGCCGCGTGCAGCGGCCGGACTATGACTGGGTTCGCTCACTTTCCCTGTCCCTGGGAGTCCAGGTTGTCATCGTACGAAGCGTAGGCCTCCACGATCTCCTGCACGATGCGATGCCGCACCACGTCGCGGGCGCCGAGTTCGCAGAACGCGACGCCTCCGATGTCGGTCAGGATCCTGCGGACGATCGTAAGCCCGGAGTGGCGTCCGCTGGGAAGGTCGACCTGCGTCACGTCGCCGGTCACCACCGCCTTCGACCCGAAGCCGAGGCGCGTCAGGAACATCTTCATCTGTTCGGGCGTCGTGTTTTGTGCTTCATCGAGCACGATGAAACTGTCGTTCAGCGTCCTCCCCCGCATAAACGCCAGCGGCGCCACTTCAATGGTTCCACGCTCCATCAACAACTGGATCTGCTCGGCGTCCATCATGTCGTACAGCGCGTCGAACAGTGGCCGCAGGTACGGATCGATCTTCTCGTACAGCGTCCCGGGAAGAAACCCGAGGCGCTCGCCGGCCTCCACCGCGGGGCGCGTCAGGATGATGCGGTTGACCTGCTTGCGCTTGAGCGCGAGCACCGCCATGGCCATGGCCAGATACGTCTTGCCGGTACCGGCAGGACCGATGCCGAAGACGACGGTGTTGTTGCGCATCGCGTCGAGGTAGGTCTTCTGCCCCAGCGTCTTCGGGCGGATCGAGCGGCCGCGGTGCGTCAGCGCCTCGTCGGACAGGATCTCCGACGGGGACGGATGCTCGGCGCGCTGCACCATCGCGATGGTCGCCGTGACATTCGACTCGTCCAGGCCGTGGCCGCGGTCGAGGAGTTTGACGAACTCGTCGAACAGGTGCACGACCTTGTCGTTGACCGCCGCATCCCCGGTGACGGTGATGTCGTTGCCGCGCACCAGGATCTCGACCTCGAAGGCCTGCTCGACCAACTTCAGCAACTCGTCACCCGTGCCCAGCACGGTCACCATCGGGTGGTGGTCGGGAATGGTGGTCTTCGCGGTCGTCGTCGTGCTGGGCAATGAGGCGCTCGGTGGTCGGGGTGCGGCGTTGTCGCCGGATTCCGGTCCATTGTGCGTTCTCGTCGGTCACCGCACCACCCAATCCTGGCCGGCGTACGGATCCTCGGGCGGTACCGGGCGCGGCGGGTGACGCGCGTCGACGTCATCGGCGACCTCGACGTCCAGACGCAGCAAAGGGCCGCCCATCGCCTTGCCGAGATTGTCGCTCGCAGACTGGAGGGGGCCCCAACCGCCGAGCGCCCGTTCGAGGACGAACTTGATGTCGCCCTCGTCGCCGGCGCGGGTGAAGGCGATGTCCGCGAGGCGCCGTGTCGACATCAGCCCCCCTCCTCGCTGAGGGAGAACTCGTCGAAGCGCACGATGAAAGGTCTACCCCTGGGCAGTGACGACGTGTCGACGACAAGGCCGGCCGCGACCGGCCGGGGCTCATCCGCCGCGTTCCGGTCGGTCCCCTCGGCGACGACCTCGCCGTTGATCGTGAACGTGATCGTCCGCTCGCCGGCGGCACCGCTGCACTGCATCTGCAGGTCGTTGACACCGTCGGCGTCGATCGTCCTGTGTGGCTGGCCGAACGGGACGATGGACCTGATCCTGGACTCCTCGACCTTGCCGATGCCCGCGTATCCCACGCCCAGCGTCGTCTGCACGCCGGCGAAGTAGTAGCTCTGCTCGTCGTCGGCGTCGCAGGCGAGACCCCACACACCCCCCAGGCGACGACCCGGCTGGTCCAAGCGGAGCGCCTTGGCCCCGACCGTTACGGAGACGTCCGAGGTGTACGTCACCGGGGCAGTCGGCACCAGGTGCCGTCCAGCCGGCAGGGTCACCTGGTAGCCGCCCTCGCGGTACGCGATTTCCGCGCTGTCCTCGGAAGCCTCGCTCGCCGAGCCGGACTCCGTCTGGCCGGCGGTCCCCGTCGTGACGGGCCATCGCCCGTCCTTCTCGTCGAAGGAATCCGCAAACGTCCCGTCCAGCCGGGGCAGGCCGGGCGACGGCTGCTCCGTCACGATCGAGTCGATCAGCCCGCCGCCGACCAGTTCGCAGCCGGACGCGAGCAGCGACAGAACAACCAGGACGACCGGCGCGGGTCTCACAGCGACTTCACACTCACACGCACGCCGCCGTCCAAGGGCACCCGTCGGTCGTTCCGCTGTGCAGCGTGAGCAGCTGGCTGGGACGCGGACGGGCGCGGCTCGCGCACTTCATGCGCCTGCGCCACCCCCCGCCGTCGGTCACGGATTCGAATCTGTGTCCCTGATGGTACGAACCCGCAGCCGGCGCCGGCGCCCACACCCGCCCAATCCGAAGATCTTCGGGTTCGTGTCCGTCAGGACACGGATCCGAAGATCTTCGGGTTCGTGTGGGTAGAGGGGGCATCGGCGGTTCAGGCGGCGCTGGAGGAGCCTCGGGGATACGGGATCGTCGGATCGGTCAGCACGTTCACCAGATACGGCACACCGGAGGCGAACGCGCGATCCAACGCCGGACCGATGTCAGCGGCCTTCTCGACCGTCTCTCCCGCGCCGCCGAGCGCCTTCACGACCTCCTCGTAACGCAGGCCGGGCTGCAGGTCGGCGGCGATGTCCCAGCCGTCGTAGATCTGCTGCATCGGGAACTTCTCCAGTCCCCAGATGCCGTTGTTGCCGCACACCATGACGACCGGGAGGTTGTGCCGGACCAGGGAGTCGACGTCCATGAGCGAGAAGCCGGCGGCGCCGTCGCCCAGCAACACGCACACCTGCGCGCCGGGATGCGCGAGCCGAGCGGCGATCGCGTAACCCATGCCCGTCCCTAGGCAGCCGTAGGGGCCCGGGTCCAGCCACCGTCCCGGCTGTCGAGACGATATGTACCGGCCGGCGAACGACACGAAGTCACCGCCGTCGCAGATCACCACAGCATCGGCATCCAGGACCCGCCGCAGCTCCCCGTAGACGCGCACGGGGTGAATCGGGGCCGCCTCGGCCTCCAGCAGGTGGGCCTCGTCCTCGTGCTTCGCCCGCTCGGCGTCGCGAAGCTGATCCACCCACGCCCGGCGTTGCGCCCCGTCACCGTCCACCGCGCCGGCGAGCGCAGTCAGCGCCGCGACGAGATCGCCGCCGACGCCCGCGGCCAGCTCCACGTGCTGCGCCAACCCCTCCGGGTGATCGGCGAGGTGGATGACGTTCGCCTCACCGAAGCGGCCGTGCGCCAGACGGAAGTCCAGTGGCGTCCCGACCGCCAAGACGAGGTCGGCTCCCTTCAGCGCCGCCCCGCGCGCGAACTGGAACGCCAGCTCGTGGTCGGGCGGCAGGCAGCCGCGGCCCATGCCGTTGAGCAGCACGGGTGCGTGCAGCCTCTCGGCGAGGTGCCCGAGCGCCTCCCACGCCCCACCGAACCACACATCGGTCCCCCCGATGATCACCGGACGATCCGCGTCGCGGAGATGGCCGGCCGCGCTTTCCACCTCGTCGAGGTCCACAGCGAACGGCTCGGATGTGCGCCATCCCGGCACGGTCTCCTCGCCGGCGGGCGAGAAGATGACGTCCATCGGGACGTCGACGAACGTGGGTCCGCGCTGGGGGGTGCCGGCGATGCGCAGCGCGTCCTGCGCCGTCGCAGCAACCGATTCAGGCGTCTCGGCCGTCGCGGCGAACTTCGTGAGCGGCGCCACGAACGGAACGTGGTCGATTTCCTGCAGGCTTCCCTGGCCCCAGGTTCCAAGCGGCGCACGACCGCCGATGATCAGCAGCGGCGAGCGTCCCACCTGCGCCGCCGCTATGGCACTCATGGCGTTCGTGACGCCCGGCCCCGCCGTGACGGCAGCGACCTGTGGCTGTCGTGTCAGCTTCGCCAGTCCCTCCGCGCCGAAGGCGGCGGTCTGCTCGTGGCGCACGTCGACCAGACGGACGTCCTCGTAGCGGCAGCCGTCGTACAGCGGGAAGATATGTGCGCCGGAGAGGGTGAACAGATGGTCGACGCCACCCTGCTTGAGTGCCCGCATCGCCAGGTGCCCGCTGGGCAACTGCGCCATGACCGCCTCCTGATCTCGGGGCCGGTCAGCCTAGGGGTTGGCACCGGGGTGGCACCGACCGCCGCAGCATCGCCGACGGCACGGCGAGGCCGCGCGACTGGTTGAGCACGCCGAAAAGACAGGGTGGTTGATATCCGGCTCGCTATCCCAGCCGGATATCAACCACCCCAACCGATTCAGCGGGTTATCAACCACCTCGTGAGGGGTGGGTGCTGGCGGGACTACCGGTTGTCGCCGAGGTCGTCCAGCGCGCCGCGGATCGCGTCCGCCGCGGCATCCAGATCCGCCGGATCCGGGTCGGTGTCGGCGTTGGCAAAGTCCAGGTCGTGCACACCGTTGATCGGCACCACGTGGATGTGCACGTGCGGGACCTCCAACCCGGCGAGCATGAGCCCGACCTTGTCGGGGTTGTAGGCGCGCTGCAGCGCCGTGCCGATCGTCTGCGACACCGACATCAGGTGCCCCCACAGATCCGCCTCGACGTCGATCCAGTGCTCGACCTCGTCGCGTGGGACGACCAGGACATGCCCCGGGCGCAGCGGCGCGATGGACAGGAATGCCGCGCAGCGGTCGTCACGCCACACGAAGCGGCCAGGCAGCTCCCCGTCGATGATCTTGGTGAACACCGTCGGCATGGCTACACCTCCGTGGTTCCGGTGCCGCCACGGTCGCCTGGCTGATGGTGGGGCGCGTCGAGGCGTTCGTGCACGTCGCGGCCGCAGTCGCAGGCGGCACCCGACTGCTTCATCGCGGTCCCGATCGTCGGGAGTGCACGCGTCCCGGGTGGGGTCTCCAGGCGGACCTCGCCGCAGCGCGGGCAGATGACTTTGTTCGCTTCAGAGTCCATGGCCCGACCTTACTGCGACGACTCCAGTCCCAGCGTGCGAACGAGGAACGTGACCACGTCGGCGCGTTCCGCGACCAGCTTGTCGGTGGGTTTGCCGGCGCCGTGGCCGGCGTCAGTCTCGATCCTGATCAGGACCGGCGCATCCCCGGCCTGCGCCGCCTGCAGGGCCGCCGCGAACTTGAACGAATGGGCAGGCACGACGCGGTCGTCGTGGTCGCCCGTCGTGATCAGCGTCGGCGGATAGGCCGTCCCCTCCGCGATGCGGTGCAGCGGCGAGTATGCCCACAACCACGCGAACTGCTCCGGTTCGTCCGCGGTGCCGTAGTCGCTGGACCACCCCCACCCGATGGTGAACTTGTGGAAGCGGAGCATGTCGAGCACCCCGACCTCGGGCACGGCAGCACCGAAGAGATCGGGCCGCTGCGTCAGACACGCGCCGGCCAGCAGCCCCCCGTTGGACCGACCGTGGATGCCGATCCGCCCCGGACGGGTCCACCCCTGTTCGATCAGCCATTCGGCGACGGCGACAGCGTCGTCGAAGACCTGCTGCTTGTTGCCCAGCCGGCCGGCGTCGTGCCACCGGCGGCCGTACTCACCACCACCGCGGAGATTCGCCACGGCAAGCACACCACCGCGCTCCAGCCACGCCAGCCACTCCGTGTTGAAGGCAGGCGTGAGGGGGATCTGGAACCCGCCGTAGCCGTGGAGCCATACAGGCCGCTCGCCGTCCGCTGTCACGTCCGACCGGCGAACGATGAAGACCGGTACGCGTTCGCCGGCGCTGACGACGAACCGCTGCTCGGTCGTCAGCGCGTCCGGGTCGAGCCCAATCGCCACACGGTGCAGCACAGCGGTTGCGCGGGACTCCGCGTCGTGCCGGAACACCGCTGTCGGCTCGGTGAACGTGGAGAAGGTGAAGCAGCACGCCGGGTCGTGGCCGCGACCGGTGACGGCCTCCACCGTGCCCAGGCCAGGCAGCGGGATCTCACCGTCGGGCTTGCCGTCGAGCCGGAACCACCGCAACCGGTGCGCAGCGTGGCGGAGGTACACGCCGAGCAGGCGGCCGCCAATCAGGCGAACGCGCTCCAAGGTCTCATCGGCCTCCGCAACGACCTCGCGCCACTGCTCCCGCCGGGGATGCTCGACGTCGATCGCGATGACACGACCCGACGGTGCGTCCAGGTCGGTGCGGACGTACAGCACCGACCCATCGCTGCCGGCGAACACGTACCCGGCGTCGCCGGCGTCGAGGAGCTCGACGACGGTCCCTGGATCCTGGTCCAGATCGATGACGTACAGGCGGTTGTTCGGCTGCGTGCCGTGCCAGACGGTGATGACGAGAAACCGGCCGTCGTCGGAGATCTCGGGGTTGAACCCCCACTCGGGCTGGTCCGGGCGCGCGTACACCAGCTCGTCATCGTGCTGGGGGGTGCCGACGCGGTGGAAGAACAGCTTGTGGTCCAGGTTCACGCCCTCGAACGCGTCCTCGGCGTCCGGTTCGTCGTACCGGGCGTACCAATAGCCGCTGCGGTCCGGTGCCCACGCCGCGCCGCTGAATTTACCCCAACGGACGGTCTCGCCGACCTCCTGTCCCGTCTCGGTGTCGCGGACCTGCCAGGTCAGCCAGTCCGACCCGGCTTCGCTGGTGGCGTAGGCGAGCAGGGATCCGTCCTCGGTGACCGACTGCGCCGTCAGGGCGATGGTCCCGTCGACGGAGAGCAGATTCGGGTCGAGGAGCACCTCACCCTCGGCGTCGGCGGCGGGCATGGTCCACAGCACGTCCTGGTTCTGCAGCCCGGTGTTGCGCATCTGGAACCAGCGGTCACCGCGCCGCCAGGGGGCACCGGCGCGCGGGTGGTCCATCAGCTCCGTCAGACGCGCGCGTAGCGCGTCACGCAGTTCGACCTCGGCAAGCCACGATTCCGTCAGCTCGTTCTGCGCCGCGATCCAACGGCGGGTCTCCTCGGCGTCCGTGTCTTCCAACCAGCGGTAGGGATCGGCGACCTTGGTGCCATGGTGGTCGTCCACCACGTCGCCGCGACGAGCTGGCGGGTAGCGCAGTTTCTGCCATGTCATATGGGCTCCATCAGACCGTAGTGGTACGCCAGCGCTGAGACCGCCACGATCGCCGCGGTCTCGGTGCGAAGGACAGTGGGACCCAGCGACGCGTGCGGGAGCCGCGTGGCGGCGACCTCGCCCCGGGTCAGCCCGCCCTCGGGGCCGATCCCGAGCACGAGCTCGTCCACGGCAGGCATGTCATCCAGCGCTGTCCGAAGCGCGACCGGCGACTCCTCCCAGAGCACGATGCCGCGGCACCCGTCCGCGAAAGCGTCCGGCCACTCGCCCACCTCCTCGATCACGGGCAGGCGCGCGCGGCGGCTCTGCTTGGCCGCGGCCAGCGCCACAGCACGCCAGCGCGCCACCGCCTTCGCCGCCTTGTGCTGATCCAGTTCCACCTGACTGCGCTCGCTGTGGACCGGGACGACCCGCGACACCCCCAGCTCGGTCAGACGCTGGATCACGTCGTCGAGCTTGCGCTGCCTCGGAAGGGCGTGCACGACCGTGAAGGCGGGGTGGCGCTGACGCAAGAAGGTCGACTCGAGCAGGGCGATTTCGACCAGCCCACCCTGGTGGCCCTGGTACACCGCGTTCCACAGGGTCCCGGTGCCGTCGGCGACAGTCACCCGGTCACCGGGTCGCCCGCGCAGCACGGTGACAAGGTGACGACTGTCGTCCGGGCCCAGCAGGGCGACGCCGCTTCCGACCTGTTCGGGGGCGACGAAGAAATGCGGGGTCACGCGCCGAACGCGCCTCGCAGGCGACTGAAGATGCTGCGCCCGCTCGACGTGAGGTCCGCGACCGTCTCACCGCGAAGCTCCGCGAATGTCCGGAGAAGGTCCGCCTGTTCCTCGTCGAGGCCGGTCGGTGTCTCGACCCGGCAGTGGACGTAGAGATTGCCGCGCGCACCGCCGCCGGACAGTTTGGGCATTCCGTGACGGCGGAGGGTCAGCACCGCTCCCGACTGCGTCCCCGGCTCCACCCGCAGGATCTCCTCGCCGTGAAGTGTCGTGACGGGCACGTCGCCGCCGAGTGCTG
Source organism: Nitriliruptorales bacterium (assembly GCA_009377835.1). Taxonomy (GTDB): domain Bacteria; phylum Actinomycetota; class Nitriliruptoria; order Euzebyales; family Egibacteraceae; genus WHTG01. The sequence goes on along the minus strand of WHTG01000064.1, from coordinate 3,592 downwards.
CCTGCGCCATCGACAGGCGCAGTTCGCAGTGCAGGTCGTTGCCGTCGCGCGTGAAGACGTCGTGCGGGCGCACGCGGACACGCACGTACAGGTCACCCGCAGGCGCGCCCCTCCGACCGGCTTCGCCGCGGCCCAGCACGCGCAGGCGAGTGCCGTCGTCGACACCGGGAGGGATGTCGACGGTGACGAAGTCGGTGACGCTGTTGCGTCCCTCCCCTCCGCACGCCCGGCATGGCGTCTCGATCCGCTCGCCCGTCCCCCGACAGGCGGGACACGGCGACGACGTAAGCATCTGTCCGAACAGGCTGCGCGTCACCTGCTGCACCACGCCGTTGCCGTCACAGGTCGTGCACCGCACGGGGTGCGTTCCCGGCTCGGCGCCGCTGCCACCGCACGCCTCGCAGTTGCGCGGAACAGTGACCTCGATGTCGCGGCGGATGCCGTCGGCCGCCTCGGCGAGCGTGACGACCGCGTCGACGATGGCATCCCGGCCGGCCCCCGACGCGGCTCGTTGGCGCGGCCCTCCGCCGCCGAAGCCTCCTCCACCGAAGAACGCGTTGATGAGATCACTGACGTCGCCGAAGCCGGCGAATGGATCGCCGGACGCCCCACCCGGTCCGCGGGGATCGCCGTAGCGGTCGTAATTCGCCCGTGCCGCCGGGTTCTTCAGCACCTCGTAGGCGGTGGTGAGCTCCTTGAACTCCTCCTCCTCGCCACCCGTGTCGGGGTGCAACTCGCGCGCGCGCCGGCGGTACGCGCGCTTGATGTCGTCGTCGGAGGCGTCTCGTGGGACACCGAGAATCTGATAGAGGTCGCGCAAAGCCTTCAATGTCTTTCGGGATCAGGGCAGGTCAGGACGCGCCGGTGAGTTCGGCCAGCGCCTTCTCCAGCGACGAGGCTACCGCCTGCACAGCGGCGAGCGTCCGGGGGTAGTCCATGCGCGTCGGGCCGAGGACACCCACGGTCCCGCCGGATCCGCCAGTCGCGCTGTACCGCGCGGCGACGACCGAGCAGGCGGCCAACTCCACCAGGGGCAACTCCGTCCCGATGCGTACCGCCGGGTCGTCCTCCAACGCCTCCCGCAACACCTGCAGGACGACGACCTGTTCCTCGAGCGTCTCAAAGACGCTCTTGACCTGCTCGAGCCGTTCGAAGTAGCCGCCGCCGGCCATGTTCGCGCTCCCACCGACAAACAGCTGGTCTCCCGCCATGGCGCTGGCGAGACCCTTGCGAACCGCCGCCGCCACCGCCTCGATCAACGGGCGCACCTCTGCCGGCGCGCCCGCCGCAACTCCGGCGACGACGTCCGGGGCCTGGGCGACGGGAAGATTGGCGGCGGCATCGTTGATCGCGTGGCGTGCACGCTGCACGTCGTGCTCTGCGACCGGCGCGTCCAGTTCCAGCATCCGCTTCTCGACGCGGCCGGTGTCCACGATCAGCACCGCCAGGACACTGGTGGGGGCCAGGTGCACCAGTTCGATGTGGCGCAGGCGGCTGCGATCCAGCCGAGGCGCCACGACCAGTGCGGCGAAACGTGTGAGCCGCGAGAGGACGGAGGAGGTGCGACGCAGCAACTCTTCCAGATCGGGGGATCCCATCAGAAGGTTCTCGAGCGCAGCGGCCTGCTCCGAACGCAACGGCTCCGTCGCCGTCAGCCCGTCCACAAAGTGGCGGTACCCGGCGTCGGTGGGGATCCGGCCCGCCGAGGTGTGCGGATGTGTGATCAGGCCAGCCTCCTCGAGCGCGGCCATGTCGGAGCGGACAGTCGCCGGCGACACCCCCAGGTTCCATTCCTCTACCAGCCGCTTGGAACCCACCGGCTCGCCGCCGCGGACATAGTCCTGGACGATCGCGTTGAGGATCGCCGCCCGTCGTTCGTCCAGCGCCGGCGCCATGTCACCTCCCTGGAACGATCTGGCACGCGTGCCCGCAGAGTGCCAGGCCATGATCGCACTCCGGTCACGTCTGCTCAACGCGTGCGGTACCGGGCGAATTGTCCTCTGGACGTGTCCGAGCGCCGAGCGCACGCTGGCGGCTGCAACGTTCCACGACTGCAGAAGGCGGACACCATGACCAACGACAACGACAACGTCGAGCGGATGCGCAGGGGCTACGACGCGTTCTCCACAGGAGACCTGGACACGCTGCGGGAGTTGTTCTCGCCCGACATCGTGTGGCACGCCGGCGGTGACAATCCGCTCACCGGCGATTACAAGGGCACGGACGAGGTGTTCGGATTCTTCGGAAAGCTGCTCGAGTTGAGCGCCGGGACTCTGAGTCAGGAGGTGCATGACCTGCTGGCCAACGACACCCACGGCGTCGCGTTGACCCACGTCAAGGCGCAGCGGCCGGACGGCCGGGCATTGGACCAGAACCAGGTCGCCGTGTTCCACATCGATGGCGGCGGGCGCGTCACCGAGGCATGGACACTGCCGTCCGACGCCGCGGCCGCGGACGCATTTTTCGCCTAGGAGCCGAGCACCCGCAGCGTGACGTCGTTGGCCAGCGCCCACCCCGCAGCCGTCAGGCGGAGGCGCTCGCCCGCGACGAGCAACCCTTCGGCGACGAGTCGGTCGATCTGGTGCTGGGCGACCGGCTCCACCGCGGACCGCTCGACGCCCTCGGCCAGCCGCAGGCCGAGCAGGAGCCGCTCGGTGCGGCGTTGCTGAGGCGTAAGGTGTTCCTCGCCGGAGGTGGTCGACCCCCCGGCGAGGGCCGCCTCGGCGTAGCGGGCGGGTGCGCGAACGCTCCACCAGCGCCGGCCCTGCCAGTGCCCGTGGGCGCCGGCGCCGACCCCCAGCCAGTCACCGCTGCGCCAGTAGGTGAGGTTGTGGCGGCACTCGCACCCGGGCCGCGCCCAGTTCGACAGTTCGTAGCGGTGAAACCCGGAGGAGGTCATCACGTTGTCGGTGACGGCCATCCTGTGTGCCTGCACGTCGTCGTCCGGGGCCAGAAGAGTCCCACTGCGGATGAGCGCCGCGTACTCGGTGTTCGGTTCCACCGTCAGCGCGTACGCCGAGAGGTGATCCGTTCCGACCTCGAGCGCAACCTGCAGCGTGTGTTCCCAGTCGGCGTCGGTCTCGCCAGGGGTGCCGTAGATCAGGTCGAGGCTGACGTTGCCGATGCCGGCCGCCCGCGCGTCGGCGACGGCGCGCAACGGACGGTCGCGGGCGTGCCACCGGCCGAGGGTGGTCAGGACGTGCGGGGCGAAGGACTGTGCGCCCATGCTCACCCGGTTCACGCCTGCACCGCGGAGGACCGTGAAGTACTCGGCGTCGACGGTCTCGGGATTCGCCTCCACCGTGATCTCGGCCTCCGCGGCCAGCGGGAGGACCTCGCCCACCAGTCGCACGACACCCGCCAGATCCTGCGCCGGGAGGTACGTCGGTGTGCCGCCGCCCACGAACACACTGCCGAAGACTGGCCACTGGCCACCGGTCCCCGCGCCCGGCGGAGCGACAGCGGCTCATCCAGCAGCACTTGCCCCTCCGGGCTCATCAGGCAGTCGAACAGGATGAATATCGCCGGCGTTTCGGCCGCGAGCTTGCGCACCCGGCTCATCGCCGGATGCAGCCGCATCTGCAGCGCATCG
>WHTG01000177.1 GCA_009377835.1 Nitriliruptorales bacterium | reverse complement strand
TGCCGGGTACGTGGCGCGGCTATGGCCTCGACGCGGACGGCGACGGCGTCGCCGACGTGATGGGACCGGTTGACGCAGTCCATTCCGCCGCGCACTACCTGTGTGCCTCGGGGGGCGGTAATCCCGCGTCGTTGCGCGATGCGATCTGGGCGTACAACCACGCTGACTGGTACGTCGACCTGGTATTGGAGCACGCGGCCCGCTACGCGGTGATCGTGGGTGGCCTCGGGGCGCGGGCGAACGTGCAGGCGCTGCTGACCAACCCGAGGCTCGTCCTCAGCCCGCGCGTCAGAGGGGATCTGGAGAGCGGACTGATCGACGACCGGGTCGTTGCCGTCCTCGCCGGCCTGGCGCAACGCCACACCGTGGGGGTGTCGGTGCTGCGCTCCGGGCACAGCAAGTACGTCGCCGGCACCAGCCGAGTCTCGAACCACTGGTGCGGCCAGGCCGCCGACATCTGGATGGTCGACGGTGCCGCCGTGACGCCGGGCAACGCCCGTGCCCAGGAGGCGGCCGTCTGGATGTCGATGCTGCCGGCGCCGCTGCGGCCCAGCGAGGTCGGCACGCCATGGCCCGCGATGTCCGGGAACGGGTACTTCAGCGACGCCGCACACCAGGATCATCTACACGTTGGGTTCGGACCGCGTTGCATAGGGTGACAAACCCGCTTCATACGGTGACAAACCCCCTGTACGCGCGCGCTCCGACCGCGTACCATCCCGACGTCCCACCCGCCGCTGGTTGACGAACTAAGAAAGCGCTGGATGGTCGACAGCGCCCATGCTGTGACGGCGCGCCTTCGGGAGGCGGCCAACCGCGGCGTGCCTGCGGGCGCCGGGGCGGCCGGTGCGAAGACCACGGTGCCGCGCGTGACGGCGCAGGCGCGCGATCGCCTGGAGACCATTTTCGACCTGGTGATGCAGCACCGCGTCGCTGTCGTCACCGCCCCCGCGGGTTCGGGCAAGACCACGATGCTGGCGCAGCTGGCGGCCCGCGTCGCGCCGGCCCCCGTCGCCTGGTACCGCGCTGATCCCTCGGACTGGAAGGCCGAGGCATTGGTCGCGTACTTGGAGCATGCCCTCACGTCGGCGCTCGCCGACCTGCCGGGGGGGTGGCTCGACGTCGATGACGCCACCGACGCGCTGCACTCCTGGCACGGCGACCGGGCGTTGCTGGTCGTCGACGACCTCCACGCGCTGCAGGGGACGCCCGCCGAGGCAGCGCTCCAGCGATTCTTGGAACAGGCACCACCGTCGCTGACCACCGTGGTCGCGTCCCGCCACCCCCCGACGATGAACGTCTCCCGACTGCGCGTGGCCGGCGACGTCATCGACATCAACGCCGACGACCTCCGGTTCCGCACCTGGGAGGTCGAGCTGCTGTTCCGGTCCTTCTACAGGGAGTGGCTGCGCCCCGAAGACCTCGCAGCTCTGGCGCGGCGTACCGAGGGCTGGGCTGCGGGGCTCCAGCTGTTCCACCTCGCCATCCGGGGCAAAGGGCCCGAAGAGCGGCGGCAGATGCTGCGGGAGCTGTCCGGTCACTGGGGCCTGGTGCGCGAATACCTCACCGACAACGTGCTGAGCGAACTGGAGTCCGAAGTCCGGTCGTTCCTGCTCCAGACCAGCGTGCTGGGACGACTGTCGGGTCCGGTCTGCGACGCGTACCTGGGCCGCAGCGGGGGTGACGTCATCCTGGCCGGCCTCGAGCGAAATCAGGTCTTCACCATCGCCACCGGCGACGGCTGGTACCGGTACCACGAGGTCCTGCGCTCACACCTGGAGGCCGCGCTGGCCGAACAGGTCGGCGAGGTCGAGATGCGCGAGCGTCACCGCCGGGCGGGACAGGTGCTCGAAGAAGCCGGAGCACTCGACGACGCCTTTTCCGCGTACTGCCGGGCCGAGGATGCCGCCGCCGTGGGGCGCCTGCTGGGCCATGAAGGCGAACAACTGGCGGCCGGCCCGGCCGGGTGGCTGGAGATCCTGCCGCCGGCCATCAGCGACCACGACCCGTGGGTGCTGCTCGCGGCGGCCCGGCGGGACCGTGCGGCCGGGCGATGGTCGGATGCCGTTGCGGCCTACCGCAGGGCCGAGCAGGCCTTCGGCAGGAGGTCCGGCGGCGCTATCGCCCGCGCGGAACGCAGCGCACTCATCGCCTGGGAGGATCCCGCCCTGCATCGCCGCGACGACTGGATGGGCCTGTTGCGGGCAGCCGCGGTGCGAGACCCGATGACCGCCGCCACCAGGGCGGCGCGCGCGGGGACGGCCGAGGGACTCGCGGCGGCGGGCCTCGCGGCGCTCGGCGCAGGATGCGTCACCGACGCCCAACGCTGGCTCTCCGAGGCGGCCGTCCACCCCGACTGCAGCGCGACACTGGCGATGACGGCGCAACTGGGTCACAGCCTGGCGTCGCTGCTCGGCGGCGGCGGATCCGCCGTGGTCGACTTGGAGTGGCTGCTGGCGGAAGCCGACCGCCTGGCGCAGGGATGGTTGAACGGCGCGTGCCGGGCGGCTTTTGCCCTCAGCGACCGGCCGGAAGGGACACAGCAGGCCGCAGCCGTCGCGGCGGAGTGCCGGCGCGACGGCAACCGCTGGGGCGAAGGGTTCGCGCTGCTCCTGCAGGCGCTGGGCGACCTCGGGAAGGCAGCGTCGCTGCAGCCCGCGCGCGACGCGGCCGGCGTGTTCGCGGGACTCGGCGCCGGCACCCTGCACGCGTGGAGCGTCGCACTTGCCGCGCTGGCCGCAGCGAGGACTGACGACGAGCAGGGATACGTCTCGGCACGCGATGCGGTCAGCCTCGCGAGGGCCATGGTTGTGCCCGGAGCCGAGGCCATCGCGGTGTTGGCGCAGGCCTTTGCGGACCCGGAACGCAGCGCCACCCACTGGGCGACGGCGTCGGCCGTCGCGGCGCAATGCGGCCTGCAGTTGCCGGTCGCCCTCGCGCCGCTGACTCCAGCCGCCCCCACCTCGGTCAAGATCGCGATGCTGGGCGGCTTCCGCATGGAGGTCGAGGGGCGCACCATCGACGGGTTCGGGCTCAAGCCGCGGGCCCGGTCGTTGCTGCGGCTCCTGGCCCTGTCCGCTGGGCGGCCGCTGCACCGCGAAGTCATCGTGGCGGCGCTGTGGCCCGACGCGGACCGCGACACGGGAATGCGGCTGCTGCACGTGGCCCTGTCCGCACTGCGTCACGCGTTGTCGCCAGACGCGAAACGCGGCGGCAACATGCTCCTCGTCCGCGACGGCGAGGCATACCTGCTGGCACTGCCGCAGGACTCCGAGGTCGACATCCGCGAACTCGAGGCGATGGCCACCCAGGGGGTGCGGGCACGGGCGGCCGGCGACCGCGAGGCGGCCATCGCCGCCTTCGAACGTGTCCTGTGGCTGCACACCGACGAGCTGCTGCCGGAGGAAGGCCCGGCGGAGTGGGTCGTGGACGAGCGGACCCGTCTGCGCCAGGCGGCGGCGGACGCCGCCCAGGCGCTGGTCGAACTGCACGTCGCCAGGGGAGACACCACCAGCGCAGCGCTCGCGTGCAGCCGCGGGCTGCATCTGGACCGTTACCGCGACGCGCTGTGGCGCATGCTGATCGCCATCCAGGAACAGGGCGGCGACCTTGCGGCGGCTGCGCACACCCGCCGGCGGTACAGCGAGCTGCTCGCCGAGCTGGGCGTGCCACCGACCTCTGCGGGGCGGTAGCGCACTGCCCGTTGGGGCAGCCCACTCGGCCCCTGAGACCGGCCCCAGGTCGCTTCTCGATAGGAGTCTCGACCCTAGCGTGACGGTGATGATCTCTGACGTCGACGAGGCCCTGCGGACGCTGGTGAGCCGCGACGTCCTGCGCGGGACGAAGGCCGACATCGCCTTCGACGCGCCCAACAAGGACTGGGCCGCGCGGCGGCAGGGTCCCGCGCTCAACCTCTACCTGTACGACATCCGCGAGGACATCACCCGGCGCCGGGTGCAGTTCGAGGAACGCCGCAACGACGAGGGACACGTCGACGCCCGCGGGTTGCCGCCGCGGCGATTCAAGCTGGCGTATCTCGTCACGGCCTGGACCGCAAGGCCCGAGGACGAGCACCGGCTGCTGTCCGCCGTCCTGGCGTGCTTCCTGTCGTCTGACGCGCTGCCGCCCGAGGTTCTTCCGGACGTGCTCACCAAGGTGAACGAACCCCTGCGGGTGACGGTCGGCCTCCCACTGCCCAACGACCGTTCCATCTCCGACGTGTGGTCCGCGTTGGGCGGTGAACTCAAACCCTCCCTGGACCTCATCGTGACCATCCCCGTGCCCGCGCTCGTCGCTCGGACGCAGGAGGTGGGCCCGCTGGTCACCGAGGAGCCGCGGATCGCGCTGGTCACCCCGGAAGGCACCAGCGAGAAGCCACAGATCTCCCGCACCGCTCGGCCGTCGATCACAGAGCTCCCGGTGGAGGCCGAAGAGGCGGTCCAGGGCGGGAAACCCGACGCGACGTCCGGCCGCCGCGTCGTGATCAAGAGCATGCCCCGGCCGTGAACGACGACCGGGAGGCCTCGCTGGTCTATCTCTACGACCAGCTGGCGGCACTGGAGGCTGAGGTGCGGGGCGCTGTCGCCCGTCGGCTCGAGCACGACAGCACACCCGACGACCGCTTCCGCGGCCTGTACATCAGCGAGGCGGAAGTCGAGCGGCTGCTTGCCCAGCCGCAGCCGTGGACGGTGCGGCGCCGCGACCGCCATCCGGAGGCCGGGGAGCTTGCCGGCAACGGCAAGGCGGCAGCGGACATCAGGCTGATCCGCCTCGCCCGGACGTTCGGCCTCGACGACGCCGACGTGGCGATCCTGCTCGTCGCCCTGGCCCCCGACGTCGACGCGCGGTTCGAGCGTCTCTACGGCTACCTCAACGACGACGTCTCGCGCCGTCGCGCGACCGTGGGGCTGGCACTGGAGTTGTGCGACCTGCACAGCGCCGCCGCGCAGGCGCGTGCGCGACTGACGGCCCCGGCCCCACTGCTCCAGCGCTGCCTGCTCACGGTGGAGGAATCGGAGCGGCCGTTTCTGACCCGATCGCTGCTGGTCCCCGACAGGGTGACGTCGTACCTGGTGGGCGACGACCGCGTCGAAGCCGCCATCGAGCCGCTGGTCGTGCAACCCGCCGGCCTGATCGTGTCGGATGCCATGCGCATCGAACCCGAGGTAGGCCTGTGGTACGTGCGGGAGCACGCCGGTGGCGCGGGTCTCTCGCTGGTGGCGTCGGCCCTGGCCAGAGCCGGGCTGGGGACGTTGGCGATCGACCTGGAACGTCTGCCGCCCGCCGCGGACATCCAGCACATCGCCGGCGTGTCCGGCAGGGAGGCGGGTCTGGCGGGGGCGGGTCTGGTCGTGGGCCCCGTGGAGGTCCTGGCGGAACGGGGGGGAGACGCCGTGCGGGCGTTTTCCGACCTCGACTGCCCCGTCGCCATGATCGGTGGACGGTCGTGGGACCCGCTGTGGTCGCGACGCATCCCGCTGCAGGTCGAGGCCGGGACGATGGCGCCCGAGGAGCGGCGCCGCATGTGGGCGATGGCGCTGCGGGACGACGGCGAGGCGGTCGACCTCGACACGGCAGTCGCATCGTTTTGGCTCTCCCCCGAGCAGGCCGCCCGCGCCGCGGTTGCTGCGCGGCATCAGGCCCGAGCGGAGGGTCGTCCCGTGCGTTCCGACGACGTCCAGGCCGGCGCGCGGGCACAGAACGCCGCCGGGCTGGAACGACTGGCGCGGCGTGTGACGCCCGCGATGACATGGGACGATCTGGTGCTCCCGGCGGAAGCCGCGACGCAGTTGCGTGACCTCGCCAGCCGGGCGCGTAACCGCGACACCGTGCTCGATGCCTGGGGCCTGGGCGCGACCGCATCCCGTGGCAGGGGCGTCACCGCCCTGTTCGCCGGCGACTCCGGCACGGGCAAGACCATGTCGGCCGAAGTGATCGCCGGCGACCTCGGCCTGGACATGTACATCATCGATCTGTCCTCGGTGGTCGACAAATACATCGGCGAGACCGAGAAGAACCTCGACCGGATCTTCACCGAGGCCGACCGCGTCAACGGCGTGTTGCTGTTCGACGAGGCCGACGCGCTGTTCGGCAAGCGCTCGGAGGTGTCCGACGCGCGCGATCGGTACGCCAACGTCGAGGTTGCCTACCTGCTGCAACGGATGGAGCAGTTCGACGGGGTTGCCGTCCTCACGACCAATCTGCGGGCGAACCTCGACGAGGCGTTCACCCGCCGCCTGGACGCCATCATCGATTTCCCCGCGCCCGACGAACAGCACCGTCGGCTGCTGTGGGAGCGCAACCTCCCGCCGTCGCTTCCGCAGAGCGACGACATCGACATC
>WHTG01000018.1 GCA_009377835.1 Nitriliruptorales bacterium | reverse complement strand
GCCTCCATGAACCGCTGGTTGCCCTCGTGGATCCCCGTTGTTGCGTCCATGCTGTCCTCCCGCGTCGAGTTCCCGGATCAGTGCCGACGATACGGCTGCGGCGCCTCGAGATCGTCGCCTGAATCCGCCATGTGCGGCGTCATTGCCGGCATGGTCGGAATCGGCCATGGTCGGTCGTCCTCAGACCAGGTCGTGTTCGTAGGCGAACGCTGTGGCCGCGGCGCGTGAGGGGACGCCGAGGCGGGTCCGGATGTTGCTGATGTGGCGGGCCACGGTGTGTTGGCTGATGACCAGAGCGGCGGCGATCTCACGATCGGTGCGGCCCTCAGCGACCAGCCGCAGCACCTCCAGCTGCCGGTCAGTGAGCCCCCCGGGACGCCGCTGGCGTCCTCGCAGGAGCGCATCGAGGGTCTCCAGCTCGCCGGTGGCCCCCAACCGCGCGAACACCGCCCGCGCTGATGCGAGCTCCAGGCGGGCACCATCGGTGTCACCATCGCGCCGCGCGGCGGTCCCCAGCAGCACCTGCGCGCGAGCGGCATCAAACGGCATGCCCAGGTCGGCGAAGGCATCGCGCGCGCGCCCCAGGTGCTCAACCGCTGCTGCCGTGTCACCCTCGGCCAGCAGCACCGCTCCGTGGCACGACGCCTGGATGGCGCCCAAGTAGGGGCCGTTGACCGTGGCTACCCGGGTCAACTCATCGGCGGCGGCGCGTGCAGGCCCCACCTCGCCGGCGCGAAGCTGCGCTTCCACCAGCGCGGCCAGCACACGGACCCGTGCCAAGGGGGCCGAGCCTGCCTGGCTCAACGCTCGGTGCAGGGCGGCGAGGGCCGTGTCGACCTGGCCTTGCGCCAGCCGGACCAGCGCCAGGCCCGGCTGGGGTGGGCGGCCCAGCTCGTGAGCGCGCCGGTAGGCCTCCTCAGCTTCGGCGTGGTCGCCTCGCAGCCGACGTAGCTCGCCCGCGACGTAGAACGCCTCACCGGCGTAGCGTGGGTCAACACTCGTCAGCTCGTCACAGGCACGCTCGATCTCGGCCTCGGCGGCGGCCCAGGCCCCGTGCAGGCACTGAAGCTCGACGCGGTGCACCCGACAGATCCCCGTGTAGGCCCTGCCCTCGCCAATGCTGTCGCACCACCGCATGGCCGCATCCGTCCACTCCCTCGCCCGGCTCATGTCTGCCAAATCGCGGCACACCGACAGCACCTCGCAGAAGATCCATCCGGTGAACAGCGGATCCAGCTCACCGCCGATGACCGACACCATGGCGTCGTCGAGCAGACGCAGGCCCTCGGGCGCCCGGTCAAGCGCGATCAGAACCCGTCCCTGCGTCTCGCCCGCCAGTGCGGTCAAGTCGGGGTCAGCCGCGTCGCGGCCGACGGCCACGGCTCGCCGGCACTGCTCCAGGGCAGTCTCGAGGTCGCCGTCCACGTGCGCCCAGCCAGCTTCCGCGACGGCCACATAGCCTGCCTCGAGCGTGTGGTCACGGTCGGCGGTGAGTTGCCGCAGCCGCTCGAGCCAGCCGCTCGCGATCGCCCTCTCCCCGACCTGGAAATGCTCGAAGAAGGCGCGCCATGCCGCCATCGTCGCCCCTGCGACGTCACCGCAATCCTTGTGCGCGACGTAGGCGCGGTGCCACATCGCGGCGGATTCGACCGGCTGGTCCAGCCAGAACAGCGCGTCGGCGAGCGCGTCGAGCTCGGCGGCGGTGAGTTCGTCCGGCGGTCGGGCGGACAGGCGCCGATGAGTGTCGCTCCAGGCGTCGCGCCGCGTCGACATCGCAATGATCTCCCCTTTGGGACCTGCCACTGTGGCACTTTGACCGTACTCGTCTAGACCGGGCAACGATCGCGAGCGCAGCGGTCATCCGTGGGCGCCACGTTGGCGTTGGCCCCAACCGCGGATCCGCCCCTCGGGGTCCGAGCCCTGCTGAACATCGCCACGTGAAAGACGAACTGAAAGCTTTGGTGACGGCCCGGCAATGGATAGGGCATAGCTGCGCAAGGGCCCAAGCCTGCTCACAGAGATAGCGGCAAGGCCGACAAGCCGGTCTCGGCAGGGCGGTTCGGGCAGTGTTTTTCTTAGCACCACTCGCGTTCGTGCTGGTCATCAACAGTCTGACGAGGAACCTCGCCGGGGATAAGCCGCTGCCCTAGCGCGTCATGACCGCAAGGCCAGGCCGTGGGTCGTGCGCTACGCCGAGGCGATGGACCTGGCCCGCACTCTGCATGCACGTCGACCGCACTACGGTGTACGTCCACGACACGGACAAGGAGTGGCCATGGCGGAGATCGCGGCAGTGATCGCCTCCACGCATCATCCCTTCTACTACAGGGCCAGCACCGCGCCCCCAGACCAGGCGCCACCGTTCGCCGCTGAGTGGGTGCGAAAGGTCGAGGCGTTCCGCGAGACGCTGACGCGTGCCGAACCCGATGTGCTCGTCATGGTCGGGTCAGACCACTTCCACCAACTGTGGCTCGACAACATGCCGCAGTTCCTGGTCGGCCACGCCGACGGATACGACGCGAACTGGCACAACGAGGAGCGAGAGTTCGGGCTTCCCCGGATGCGCATGCGCGGCAACCGTGACCTGTCATGGCACCTCCTGCGACAGGGGCTCGACGCCGGCTTTGACCTCGCGTTCAGCAATGAACTGCGCCTCGACCACAGCATCACGTGTCCGATCATCACGCTGCGACCGCAGAACGATCTGCCGATCGTCCCGATCTACACGAACATCTTCGCGCCCCCGCTGCCCCAGCCGCGGCGCTTCGTCGAGCTGGGCAGGCACGTTCGGCGGCTGGTGGAGTCGTGGCCGAGCGACCAGCGGGTCGCGATCATCGGCACCGGGCACCTGTCGCTCGAGCTGGGCGGACCGCGGCAGTTCGGTCCGCACTGTCCCGACCCGGAGTTCGACGCGAAGGCCGTCGAGTGGATCGCCAAAGGCGATCTCGAGGGCTGCCTGGCCGAGGTCACGCTGGACAGCCTCTACGCCCCCGGAAACGCGACGCACGGGTTCATGGACTTCACGCTGATGATGGGCGTCGCCGGCGAGGGCGTGAACGCCGACTACGTCGACACCTACGACCTGTTCCACCAGATGGAGGCGTTCTTCACCTGGTACCCGAATGGAGGACGGCCGTGAGCAGGTACCTGGTCAACAAGTTCCTTTTCACCGTCGACCGTGACCCAGAACTCGTCGAGCGCTACCGCAACGACCCGCAAGGAACCGTGGCGTGGTGGGAGGCGGAGCGAGCCAACGTCATCCTCAACTGCACGCCGCGTGAGGCCGGCACGTGGCTGAAGTTCGACGACGTCGAACGACGCGCACTCGCCGCGCACGACTATCCGAAGCTGTTCGAGCTCGGCGCCCATCCCTTCTTGACGCTCACCTTGTTCACCGCGATGTTCCAGCGCGACTACGACGACCCGCTCGGCTTCCGACTCGAGTACGCCCACAGGCTGAAGCGCTTCTCTTTGCCGTACCCGGACATCACCACCTGACCGGACGCGGGCCGCGTCCTGCGCCGCCACGACGAGCCGCCCCACGTCGAGACGCGAGCAAACCCGAAGATCTTCGGGTGCGTGACGATAGGGAGACGAACCCGAACAGGTGGGAATCGGGGGGGCGTCCTCTAGGGTCTGCCCATGTTCAACCTCATCGGGTTTCTCATCGTCGGCCTGCTCGCAGGCGCAATCGCACGCTTCCTCGTCCCCGGACGAGACCCCATGGGGTGTATCGGGACGATGCTGCTCGGGATCGCCGGGTCGTATGTCGGCGGGTTCCTGAGCAGCCTGATCTTCAACAACCAGATCGACCTGCGGGCGAGCAACAGCTTCATCGGCGCGGTGATCGGTGCCGTGGTGGCATTGCTGTTGCTGCGAGCACTGAGTGGCAGACGGCGCCGGTACTAGACGCCGTCACGCGTCTGCGGCGACGTCCGCCAGCCGCGCCTGGCTGATGCGCAGCAAGTCGTGAGGCGAGACGGCGAACACGCTGTCGGGGGTGCCTGCCGCCGCCCACACCTTGTCGTAGGACATGAGGTCCGTGTCGCACAACGTCGGCAGCCGCCTCGGATGCCCCCACGGCGGGGTCCCGCCGATGGCGAACCCGGTGGCGTCGCGCGCCTGACTCGCGTCGGCGCGGCGCACATCCGCAACAGCCGCAGCCGCCGAGACCTTGCCGTAGTCGGCCCTGTTGGCGCCGCTGGTCAGCACCAGGAGCGGGCCGGCGTCGGACATCAACACGATGCTCTTGACGATCGCGCCCACGTCACAGCCGATCGCGCGGGCAGCGTCGGCGGCGGTGCGTGTGCCCTGCTGGAACCGCCGCACGTCGATCGCGACCCCGTGCTCGGCGGCCACCTCGGCGACGAGGACGTTGTTGCGGTGCAGGTTCATGTGGCGCAGCGTAGTCGCGGCCGCTACTCGGTCGGGAAGTCCTCAGGCTTCTGTTCCGCGGCCGCCGCGGCGATCAGGTCCGCCAGTTCGAGCGCGGCCTCGTAGGCCTGCACCTTGTTGCGCTCCGCCTGCTCGAACCTCTCGCCGCCGAACGCGTCGATCTGATGCAGCAGGGCGGTGTCGAGCTGTCGCACCGCTCGCACCCCGTCCACCTCCGCAACCTCACCGGCGGACAGCCGTTCCAGGATCCCGCCGATGCGACGGTGCTCATGCCTGGTCTGCCGTCGCGCACGTCGAGCCGCGCGATTGCGGTCGTCACCCACGGCGGCGGCATATTCGGCGAGGACGCTGATGCGGTCGCGCCACTGGGCTTCGAAAGCCGGCGCGTCTCGGTAGAAGCTGCGGAGCGCGTTGCCGAGATCCGCGGTATTGCCGTTGAGCGCCGCCGTGGCGGAGGCGAATTCACGCGACGCGGTCATGCCTCGGCGGGTCGCCGTCGCAGTCAGCAGGGCGTGCTCCCCGAGGATTTGCCTCAGCGCCGACCGCAGTTCCAGTGCGCCGGTGCTGCGTGGGCCCGGAAAGCGCCGCGGGTCATCCTCGGCGACGCCGGCGGCCACCGCACCGCCGAGCGTGACCATCTCCGCATACGCCTCACGTTCCAGGGCATACGCCTGCTCATGGTCGCGTTGGGCGAACGACCGCGCATGACGAGCCAACTTGTCCAGCGGCGCCCGCAACAGACGTTCCACCCCCTGCTGCTCGAGGCGGTCCGTCACCTGTGACAGCGCCGCCGCCAGCCGTCGTGCGGCCCGCGCACGCTGCCGGTCGGATCGTCGCGACGGGGACCCTTCGACGCCGGCGGCATAGGTGGCCCAGGTTTGCTCGAGGCGTGCGGTGGCAGCGTCGCCGCCGTCGGCTGCGTCGGCGACGGCGCGTACCACCTCCTCGGCCGACTGCTCGAGAGCGGCCGCGGCGGCGCGACCCGCACGGCCGGAGGTGCGGTCGGCTTCGGCGACCAGATGAGCGTGCAGACCAAAGGACTCCTCCAGCCGGATGCGCAACTCGCCCGCTTCCGGCGCGACC
Organism: Nitriliruptorales bacterium; assembly: GCA_009377835.1. GTDB lineage: Bacteria > Actinomycetota > Nitriliruptoria > Euzebyales > Egibacteraceae > WHTG01. The sequence goes on along the minus strand of WHTG01000018.1, from coordinate 22,546 downwards.
GTCACAGCGTGCTGTATCGCGGGCTCCGTCGACCGGCCGTCGACGGAGGCATCGTCGGTGCAGCCTGCGGCCAGTAGCGCCGCCACGACGTACGCCGCGATCTGGGGCCGTCCCCCCGTGGTCATCGGCGTGAACCCTCCGTCAGCCAGAAACCGGCGGCGGTGCGTCGCGCCGGCCGTGTGTCACCGCGGAGGGTAATGGCACCTGGGGGTCTGCGAGGCCAAGGTGCCGACGTTCCCGCGTCACCCACCAGGCGACCACTGCCGTGAGCGTCGCGGCGACCGCAGCGGCGACGCGTGGCCCGAAGGCGTCACCGACGGCTCCGTCCAGCAGTGCGGCCGCCGGCCGGGAACCCAGGAACGCGACCGCCCACAGCGCCATCACCCGCCCGAGGAAGCGTTCCGGGACGCGTCGCTGCAGTTCAGTCGTCAGCCCCGTCAACGCCAGCAGGAAGCCGACACCGGCGACGAAGAGCGATGCGATGGCCACTACGACAAGAGAACTGGCCGCAAGTCCGTACAACCCGGCCGCGATGACGGCCAGGCCGACCACTGCCATGTGCCCCAGCGCGACCCGCCGCCGCACATGGCCGACGGCGAACGCCATGCCCGCCGAGCCAAGCCCGAATGCCGACACCAGCCATCCCACCAGCGCGTCGCCGCCGCCCAGGTCGTCGGCGATGGCCGGGGTCAGCGTGTTGACGGGATCGGTTCCGAACCCAAGCGCCGTGACTCCGACGAGCAGGACGAACAGGGGCCGTTGACTGCGCACGTACCGCAGCCCCTCGCGCACCGAGCCGTCGCCGGAATGGCCCCGCCGTTCGATCGGGCGCGGACGAATGAGCAGGAGAGCGATTATCAGGACCATGTAGCTCCCCGCGTTCACGCCGAACGTGCCGGCGGGACCGAGGGTCACCAGCGCCAGCGCGCCGAACGCGGGTCCCACAGCCCGCGCGAGGTTGAACGTGATCGAGTTCAGCGCGATCGCCTGCTCGAGGTCGTTCTCCTGCACCAGGGCGGGTACGAGTGCCTGCATCGTCGGGGCGCTGATCGCCCAGCCGATCCCGATCAGTGTCGCCGCGGCAAAGATTGGCCACGGGCCGGGAAGACCCTCCACGCCGACAGCCGCCGTCCACAGTGCCAGGCCGGCGGCGGCCGCGACGGAGATGACCTGGCCCGCTATCAGCAGCCGGCGACGATCGACCCGGTCACTCAACGCACCGGCCCACGGCGCGAGCAGCAACGACGCCGCAAACTGCAGGATGCTGACCGCGCCGACCGCGAACGTTGAACCCGTCAAGCGGTACACGACAACTGCCGCGGCGATGTTCTGAAGCCACGTCCCGCAGTTGGAGACAAGGTTTCCGACGAAGTACGTGCCGAACGTGCGGTCGGTGAGCAGTTCGCGAGCCGAGCGGGGAGCCGCGGCGGCGCCTGGCTGGCTGACGGTCGTCATCGGCCCGGATCTACCCGGTGACCGGCGGGCGAACCGCCTCGGCGTACCCTGGTGGGGCGAGCCGTCAGGAGGAGAGTCCCATGCGCGAAGCAGTCATCGTCGAAGCCGTCCGTTCCGCTGTCGGGAAGCGGGACGGGGGTCTGAAGGCTGTGCATCCTGTGGATCTCCTCGGGTCTGTTTTGGCAGGGCTGATGGAACGCAGCGGCATCGACCCCGCAGTCGTGGACGACGTGGTTGCAGGCTGTGTCGACCAGGTTGGTGAGCAGTCGGTGAACATCGGTCGTAATGCGTGGCTGGGTGCCGGTCTTCCGGAATCGGTGCCGGCCACGACCGTCGATCGGCAGTGTGGCTCCTCGCAGCAGGCGGCGCACTTCGCGGCTCAGGGCGTGATCGCAGGGGCGTACGACGTCGCCGTCGCGTGCGGTGTCGAATCGATGACTCGCGTGCCGATGCTGTCCAACACCATCGGGCAGAACCCGTTCGGCAACGGGATGCTCGCCCGCTACGGCGAGAACCTGGTGCCCCAGGGCCTGTCGGCCGAGATGATTGCCGCGCAATGGGGCATTACCCGGGAGGACGCCGACGCTCTCGCGCTGGAAAGCCACCGCCGCGCCGCGGCAGCCGCCGACAGCGGCGCATTCGCCGACGAGATTCTGCCGATCAAAGTCACCCTGGAAGACGGTAGCGTCGATGAGTTCGCCGCCGACGAAGGGATCCGCCGCCAGACGTCCGCCGAGAAGCTGGCTGGACTCGCGCCCGCCTTCTACAGCCACGACACCGCGCGGAAGTTCCCGCAGCTGCCGTGGATCGTCACGGCGGGCAACTCCTCGCAGATCTCCGACGGGGCGGCGGCGCTGCTCGTCATGACTCCCGAGAAGGCCAAGGAACTCAGGCTCACCCCCCGGTGGCGGTTCCGGACCTTCGCGCTGGCGGCCACGGACCCGGTGACGATGCTCACTGGTCCTATTCCCGCGACGCAGAAGGCACTGGCGAAGGCGGGCCTGGCGGTTGAGGACATCGATCATTTCGAGATCAACGAGGCGTTCGCAACGGTCGTGGCGGCATGGCTGCGTGAGACAGGAGCGGATCCCGCACGCGTGAACCCGCGCGGCGGGGCGATCGCGCTGGGCCATCCTCTCGGTGGCTCCGGCGCGCGGCTGATGACGACGATGGTGCACGCACTGGAGCAGAGCGGTGGCCGCCTCGGGCTGCAGAGCATGTGCGAAGGCGGAGGGCTGGCGAACGCGACCATCATCGAGCGGCTGGGATAAATGCTGCGGCGCCTGTTCTGGTCGGCCGTCTGCGTCGGCACCCTGCTGGTGGTGTTCGGCGTGGTGGACGCGCGCTACGTCTTCGCCCCGCTTCTCGGGTTGTTGATCTGGCGGATCGGCATCGCGTCGTTCGGCTCCTTGCGCGCGGGCGCGGCGCATCTCCCGGACGGTCCCGCGCAGCCTGTCGACACCACCGTGGAGCGGGTCACGTACTGGTGCTCCGGCTGCGGCGCCGAACTGCTGTTGCTGGTGCGTGGTGCCGCGATCGCGCCCCGCCACTGCGGCGAACGGATGACCGAGCACCGTGAGATTGCGCGGCCGCTGCGCCCGTAGTCGGGTTTTCCCCAGGTGGGGAAAAAGCTGTGGATCGAATGACAGAAGCGGAATTCCTCCGAGTGATTTATGGGGATATAGGGAGATTTGCGGCGGTCACCGCCACTGGCTGAGCACCAGCAGCCCTCCGGCCATCATCACGAATCCGACGACGAGCACCCAGTTGCCGATCGGCAAGATGGCGCCGTCACCGTTGAACAGCCCCGAGGCGAGATACGCCAGGATGATCAACACCACGCCGAGGCCGATCACGCCGAGGCCGAGCACGGGCAACCAGGGCGGGCTGGGATTGGGCTTCGGCGGCTTCGGGGGGGTGTAGGTGGAACGCTTCGACTTTGACCGTGGCACCGTTCAGTCTCCTCCGCCGTCGGGGGCGATGGGGTCGGATGGTACCGTTCGACGGTGACGGACTTGCAGGACGAGACGGTGGACGAGGCGGCCGCGGGGGGACCGTCAACGTTGGTGACCCGTCTGGCGTTCGGCCTGACCGTCGGCTTGCTCGCGGCGATCCTCGTCATTGCTGCGCAGTCCGACACGACGCCCGCATCGGCGCGCAGTGGCCGGCGCGTGCAGTTGGTCGAACTCATTCACGCGGAGCAAGCCCGCACGCAGGCGCTGGAGGCCACAGTCGCGGACCTGGCGGCGGAGGTGGCGGCTCACGAGCAGCAGGAGGCTGGCGGCGCGACGACCCTGGCGAAAGTGCAGCGCCGCATCGACCGCATCACTGGGTCGGCCGGCTTGACGGAGGTGCGCGGCCCGGGCATCACGACGGTGCTCACGGACTCGACACTGCCGACGTCGCCGACCGACAATCTGAACGACCTCGTCGTGCATGAACAGGATCTGCAGGCCGTCACCAACGCGCTGTGGGCCGGAGGCGCCGAGGCCGTCAGCGTCAACGGGCAGCGCGTCCTGGCGACGACTGCTATCCGGTGCGTCGGCAACACGCTGATGCTGCACGGTGTCGTCTATTCGCCACCGTACGAGATCAAGGCGATCGGCGACGAGGGCGCGCTGCGCGCGGAGCTTGATCGCGACCCGGCCGTGCAGCGCTTCCGCAGCGCCGTGCAGGAGTACAAGCTCGGATTCGCCGTGATCGTTGACGAAACACTGACGATTCCCGCGTACGAGGGCGCAACGGGGGTCAACGTCGCGCAGACTGCCCGACAAACGACCGAGTGAGTCGTGCGATGAACCGTGTGCTGCGCGGCCTGGGGTGGCTGTTCATCGCGTTCGGTGTGCTTGTCCTGCTCTACCTGGTGTATTCACTGCTGTACACCAACCGGGCGACGGAGCAGGCGCAGAACGGTCTGGCAGACGAGTGGGAGCTGAGCCTTCCTGACGGGCAGCAGGCCCGGGACGACGGCGACGGCGACGGCGACGGCGACGGCGAGGCGAACCCGCCGGATCCCGGAAGCGCTGTCGCGGTGTTGGAGTTCCGGCGGCCGGGACGCCGGGAGCCGCTCGTGCACGAAGAACCGCTGTACGTCGTACGGGGAGTGACCCTGGCCGACCTGCAGCGCGGGCCGGGCCACTACGCAGGCACGGCGCTACCGGGGGAGAGGGGGAACTTCGCTGTCGCCGGACACCGCACAACGTACGGCGCGCCGTTTTTCAACCTCGACCAGCTGCGCAAGGGCGACGAGGTCGTGGTGACTGCCCGCAACGGCAGGCAGTACACCTACCGCGTGCGCCGTCAGCAGATCGTGTCACCGAACGAAACATGGGTGCTGGCGCCCGACCCGCTCGAACGCGGCAACCGCACCCTGACGCTGACAACGTGCCACCCGCGCTTCTCGAATGTCGAGCGGCTCATCGTGTTCGCGGAGATCACGGCGTGAGGCACGTGATGAGGGTTCTGGTCGGGCTCGTGCTCGCCGCGGCAGTGGTCTACGTGCTGTTCAACTATGTCTTCCCGTGGGTCGACCGCACCCTGATCACCGACCCCGTCCTGGAGCCGGCCCTTTCAGAGGCGGAATCCTGACGCACGGCGATGCCGTGCGTCTGGATGGGCCATCGGGGACAATGCCCGCGCCCGGCTGCTCATCCGGGTATGCCTGACCGACGCTTGAGGAGATCGACCACCGGTGCCAGAACAGGATCCCGGCGCTGCACCCTTTACCGGCGTGCCGGTGATCAGGGAGCCGGTGGCCTCCCCAGCGCCTCCCAGGTCGTTTCCCGCCGACCCGGCGGAGGTCGACAAGCCGTGGCTGGGGTCGTACCCGCCGCTGGTGCCGGAGAGCTATCCCTATCCGGACGTGCCTTTGACGCGGCTGCTCGACGACGCCGCCAAGGACTTCCCGGACTCGGTCGCGTTGGACTTCCTGGGACGCACATTGACCTACCGGCGTCTGCTGGATCACGTCGACCGCTTCGCGACGGCCCTGCACACGTTGGGGGTCGTGAGGGGGCAGCGCGTCGGGATCGCGTTGCCCAACTGCCCGCAGCACGTCATCGCGTTTTTCGCCGTCTTGCGACTGGGCGCGGTGGTGGTGGAGATCGATCCCTGGGTGGACGAGCGTGGGCTGGCGGAGCGCATCAACGCAACCGGGTGCCGCATCCTTGTCGTGCTCGACCCGGTCTACGCGACCGTCGAGCGGCTCAAGGGGAAGGTGGCGTCCGTCGGGCACGTGGTCGGCACCGCGGCCGCGGACTACCTCACGCCGTTCGGCGCGGCGATGTTCAACTGGCGCCACCGCAAGGACCGGCGCCTGGTCCGCAAGATCCCCGCAACCGAGGGTGTCCTGCGCTTCACGGATCTGGTGCGACAGCATCCCCCGACGGCCGTGCAGGACCATGTGACCCCAGCCGAAGACCTTGCGCTGCTGGCATTCGTCGGGACGACAGAGCCCGGGCCGCTGCGCGCGGTGATGCTGACGCACCGCAACCTGCTGGCGAATGCGTTCCAGGTGCGGCTATGGGTGCCGGACGTGCAGGCAGGCCGCGAGACGATCCTGTGCGCCGTGCCGTTTTGGGACACCTTCGGGGTCACCACGGGTCTCGGTCTCGGCGCACTGAGCGCCGCCGCGATGTCACTGGTGCCGTCGTTCGAACCCGACGAGGTGTTGGTCTTGATCGACAAACGCAAGCCGACGTTGTTCCCGGCCACGGCGGAGATGATCGAGCAGCTTTCTCGCGGTTCGCACCTCCGCAAGCACGACCTGACGTCCATCCGCGCCAGCGTGTGCAACACCTCGTCGTTGTCCGACGATGTCATCAACGGGTTCGAGGAGGCGACCGGCGGGCGCCTGCGGCAGGCACTGGCAGTTGTCGAGGCGTCCGCGGTGACGCACGCGAACCCGATCTACGGCAAGGCGAAGACGGACAGGGTGGGATTGCCGCTCAGCGACACGGTGTGCGCGCTGGTGGATCTGGAGGACCCGTCGAGCCTCGCGACGCCCGGGGTGCAGGGTCGGCTGGCCATCCACGGCCCGCAGGTGATGAAGGGCTACTGGAACCACCCGGACCACACCGCAGCAGTCCTGCGCGACGGCTGGTTGCTGACCGCCCTGGTCGCAGCGACGGACGACGACGGCTTCTACTGCGTGACCGGCTCGGTGTCCTAGGGACTACGCTGGCGGCCATGCCGGGCCCACGCGTCTTCATCGTCGACAACTACGACAGCTTCACCTACAACATCGCCCAGGAACTGGGGGAGCTCGGCGCGGCGGTCGAGGTGGAGCGTCACGACGCTTTTACGGTCGAGGAGCTTGCGGAGCGTCTGCCGGACGGGATCGTGATCTCCCCCGGACCCGGAACGCCCGCAGATGCGGGGTTGTCCAATGATGTCATCTCTGCATTCGCGGGTCGCGTCCCGCTGCTCGGCGTGTGTCTCGGTCACCAGTGCATCGCCGAGGTGTACGGCGGCCGGGTCGTCCGTGCGCCGGAACTGGTGCACGGAAAGACGTCGCAGATCCACCACGACGGACGCGGCGTCTTCGACCGACTGCCACAGCCGTTTGACGCCACCCGCTACCACTCGCTGGTCGTGGACCCAGACACCGTGCCAGACGTGCTCGAGGTAACAGCGCGAACCGGCAACGGCCTGATCATGGGGCTGCGCCACCGCGACGTGGCCGTCGAGGGCGTGCAGTTCCATCCGGAGTCCATCCTCACGAGCGCAGGCATGGACCTGCTGGGGAACTTCCTGGCGTCGCTCAGCCTGACCGAGTCCGTCCGATGACGATCGTCGCACCGGCTTTCCGCGCCAGCTGACCGGCCCCCGTCCGCGCGGCCACACGATCGACAGCGACGTGCTCGGTCGCCCCCAGCGCCACGAAGCCGGTCCTGGCCGCAGTCTCTGACAGAAGGTTGGTCAGGTCGCGTCCCACCACGATCTCGGCGGGCAGCTCAGGCGCCAGACGCTTGCACAACAGCCGTCCGGCGCCGACGTCGTCGTCGGTGTCCACCCGGTGCAGCACCGTCGCCGGCACGTCGAACGAACTTCCCCACTGCTGAGCGAGGCCGGCCAGCAGAGGCGCGTTGGGTCCGGGCCCGATCGCAACGGTCACCTGGTTGATCTCCTCCAACGCCGCCGGGCGAACGAGCAGCACGTCGCAGGGCGGGTCGCCGAGAACCTCACGGGCGAGGGCGTCCCCGCCGGCGACGGCGGGTTGCCACTCGACCACCAACAGCGCCGCCGACACCTCTCTGGCCAGACCGTGCACAGCGGCGAGTTCGGTGGGCGAATCTCCGTCCCACACCATCGCCGTGACACCGCGGTCCGCGGCAACATTCGCGATCGCGTCCGCGACGTCGTCGCCCTCGTCACCGAGCAACGCCGGCCCGTGTGCGTGCAGGGCGCCGCCCCCCACCCCTGCGGCGGCGAGCGTTGTCAGCACCGCAGCGTGCCGTGCGCTGCGGTACAGCACCAGTGTCGAACCCTGTGTCGCGATGATGGCCTCCGCACACGCCGTGGTGGGTTCACGTCAACAAAGCCTGCCATGCCGCCGGCGCTACCCGTCACGGAACCGGAAGGCCCCCGTCCGTCGGCTCCTCCGTCGGGGGCTCCTCCGTCGGTGGCGGTTCCGGTGACGGTGGCGGCTCCGGACGTCCCTGCGAGACCCGGAGCACAACCGTCGAGCCAAACGGTACACGGCTGCCGGGTCGAGGGTCGGTCGGATTACGGTCGATGACCTCGCCCTCGTCCTCGTTGGACTCCCGGTACTCCACCGTCACGTCGAGGCAGGGAGGGGTCTCGCAGGCCTGTGCCAACGCGGTGCGGGCCTGCTGTTCGCGCATGGTGCGGACGTCGGGGATCAGCACCGTGGCTGGACCCTCGGAGACGACGAAGTCGACTTCGGTGTCCTTCTCCACCTCTGTCCCGGCCTCGGGGGTGGACGAGATGACAAGGCCGCGCTCGTACTCGTCACTTCGTGCCGTCGACCGCCTGCCGACGGACAGGCCCTCACCCTGGATGAGACGAACCGCGGCGTCCTCTGTCAGGCCCGCCAGCATCGGCACCTGCACGAGCTCCGGCCCCCTGCTGACCTCCAGCACGACCAAGGAGCCAAAGTCCACCAGTTCGCGAGGCGCGGGATCGGTGGCGATCACGGTGTTCGCAGGGACGTCTTCGTCGTTGACCCGGCGCACATCCGTTTCGAACCCCTCCCCCTGCAACCTCTCCTGCGCCAAGCCGACCCGGTCGCCGATGACGTTGGGCACCTGCACCTGCCGCGTCGGCTCCGGACCGAACATCCGGGCGAGTAGGAATGCGGCGACTGCGAAGAGGGCGAGCAGCAGGAGGATCAGCACGACGTACCCGAGGCCGCGGCGGCCACGTGGCGCCTCGTCCTCCTCGTCGTGCTCGATGACGGCAGTGCGTTGGGCGGCCGGTGCGACGAGGGTGCGGTCGGGCGGGAGCGCCTGCGTCGGCGCGTATGCCATGACCGACGGGGCGGACACCCGTTCGCCACGCATCGCACGGTCGATGTCGTCGTGCAACTGCCGCGCGTTCGGATAGCGGTTGTCCGGGTTCTTGGCCATCGCCCGCATCACGACGGCCTCCAGCGCCGGCGGGATCTCCGCATTGATCTGCGTCGGCCGGACGGGATCCTCGCTGACGTGCTTGTACGCCAGCGCGACCGCCGAGTCCGCCGAGAACGGCTGGCGTCCCGTGAGCATCTCGTAGAGCACGACGCCGAGGCTGTAGACGTCCGTCCGTGCGTCGACCGGCAGCCCCTGCGCCTGCTCCGGTGCGATGTACGCCGCGGTGCCGAAAACGGCCGCTGTTTGTGTCACGGTTTCCGCGTTCACCGCCCGCGCGATACCGAAGTCAGTGACCTTCACCTGGCCTTCGTTGGAGATCATGATGTTGGCGGGCTTCACGTCGCGGTGGATGAGTCCCCGCTCGTGGGCGTAGTGCAGCGCCAGGGCGGCGGAACCGGCGATCTCCGCGGCGCGCTGCGGGAGCACGCCTTCGCGCCGTAGCACGTCGCGCAGGCTGCGACCGGCGACGTACTCCATCACGATGAAGGGGCGGGCGTCCTGCTCGCCGGTGTCGTACACAGCGACCATGTTGGGGTGGTTCAGGCTCGCCGCGGCGCGCGCCTCGCGCTTGAAGCGCTCCAGAAACGAAGGATCGTCCGCGTACCGGGAATGCAGGATCTTCACGGCGACCTGGCGGTCGAGGACACGGTCGTGGGCCAACTCGACGTCGGCCATGCCGCCCTGCCCCAGCAGCCCCTGCAGGGCGTACCGCCCCGCGAGAACGCGACCGGGTTGATCAGCGAGCGGTGTGGTCTCGTCCATTACTCCCTGCCTGTTCGTGGCTGCACCCCGTATCAAACGTCATTCCAGTACCGCCTCCATGACCTCCCGCGCGATCGGGGCGGCAACTGCGCCCCCGGTTGCCTCTGCCCCGACATCGCCGCCGTCGGGAACTACGACGGCCACCGCCACCTGTGGGTTGTCGGCTGGGGCGAATCCGGTGAACCACACGGTCGGATTGCCCCCCTCGCCGACCTGCGCCGTACCGGTCTTGCCGCCCACCTCGACCCCTGGAATCGCCGCGGAACGACCGCTGCCGGCCTCCACGACCCCCACCATCATCCGCTGCAGGTCCCCCGCGACCGCGCGGCTGACGGCCGCGCCGCTCTCGGCGCCCGCCAGGGTCAGCGGCTCCGGCCCGTACTCACGGACCATGCGTCCGTCGAAGTCCTGGATCCGGTCGATGACCCGCGGGCGGAGCAGGACGCCGTCGTTGGCGATCGCCGCGGTGATCATCGCCATCTGCAACGGTGTCACCCGCACGTCGCGCTGGCCGATGGCGCTCTGGGCGGCGGCCGGCGGGTCCAGGTCGGACGGGATCGCGCTTGGCACGAGCGGCAACTGTGTGTCCCACCGAGCGTTCAGGCCGAAGCGCTCAGCCTGCGCCACGAGCTTCTCGGGCCCCACCTCGTTGCCGAGCCGCGCGAACACCGTGTTGCAGCTGACCTCCAGCGCCCGCTGCAGCGTCAGGCGACTGCCGCCGTTGCACAGGCCCCCTCCGAAGTTGGGGATGCTCCGGGTGGTCTGCGGCGGCGTGTAACTCTGCGGGTCGGGGAACGTGGTGTCCGCACTGATGCCGTCGCTCAGGGCGGCGGCGGCGGTTACGAGCTTGAACGTCGATCCCGGTGGGTAGGTCTCGCGTAGCGCCCGGTTGCGGCGTTCGTCGTCGGTGCGGTCCCAGTACGTCGTGGCCTCGTCGCGGTCGAAGGTCGACAGCCTGTTCGGGTCGTACGTCGGATTGGCGTACGCGGCGAGAACCGCGCCGGTCGAGGGCTCGATCGCCACCACAGCGCCGGTCCGGTCGCCCAGTCCGTCCCGCGCCGCCTCCTGTGCGCTGGGGTTGACAGTGAGGACGAGATCGTCGCCGTGCGGCTCCCGGCCACTGAGGAAGTCGCCGAGGGTGCGGGCGAACTGCTCGGGAGCATCGCCGACGAGGAAGCGGTTGCCGCTCTCCTCCAGCCCGGCCCGGCCGTAGACGATGGAGTAGAAGCCGGTGATGTGCGCGTACAGCGGACCGTCCGGATAGCGCCGCTCGTACTTGTAGCGGCCGCCGGTCTCGACCGATCGCGCGATCTCCGACTGCCGGTTGCCGCGACCGACGAGCATGGAGCCCCGCTGCCGCGCGTACTCCTTGATCAGGGTCCGCGTGTTGCGGTTGTCGTTCGCCAGATCGTCCGCGCGGATGACCTGCAGGTAGTTGACGTTCACGAACAGTGCGCCGAACAGCACGAACAGCACCAACGCCACGCGACGCAGGGGGCGCGTCACGTTGCCGGCCCTTCCCCACCCGCTGCGGACACCCGCAACAGGATGGCAAGGAGCGCGTAGTTCGCCACAAGAGACGAGCCACCGTAGGAGATGAACGGCAGGGTCAACCCGGTCAGCGGCAGGAGTCGCGTGACCCCTCCAAGGATGACGAACACCTGCAGGCCGAACAGCACTGTCAGTCCGGCTGCGAGCAACTGCCCGAAGTCGTCGCGGGCACGCGCCGCGATGTGCAGCCCGCGGCCGATCAGCAGGAAGTAGCACAGCAGCAGCGCTGTCGACCCGATCAGCCCGAGTTCCTCGCCGAACGCGGCGAAGATGAAATCGGTGCCGACCTCCGGAATCAGATCGGGGCGGCCGCGACCGAGGCCGACGCCCCAGATGCCGCCGGTGCCCATCGCGAACAGGCTCTGCGCGACCTGGAAGCCGTCGCTTTCGTACTTCGCCCACGGATCCAGCCATGTGCCGACACGCGCTGCGACGTGGCTGAACACCTGCCACGCCGCAAACGCACCGGCGGCAAACAGCACAACGCCGGCCAGGGCGTATGCGGGTCGGCCGGTCGCGATGTACAGCATCAGTACGAAGATCCCGAAGACGAGCAGGCTCAGGCCCAGGTCCTTCTCGAAGATCAGCACCGACAGGCTGACGCCCCACACCACCAGGATCGGGCCGAACGCGCGCGCCGGAGGGACGTGAAAGGGACCGAGGCGGTTGGTCGCGACGGTCATCAGGGCGCGCTTCTCGGCCAGGTAGCTCGCGAAGAACGCGACCAGCCCCAGCTTGGCGACCTCGCCCGGCTGGAATGACAGCGTTGCGAACCGCAGCCAGATGCGCGCGCCGTTGACTTCCCTACCGACCAGCGGCAGCAGTGGCATGAGCAGGAAGGCCAGCGCCGCGATGCCGATCAGGTACCGGTACCGGTCGAGCACGGTGTGGTCGCGCAGCACGACCAGCGTGGCTATGAACACCGCTACGGCGACCAGCGACCAGACCGTCTGTGCAGGCGCGCGACTGGCGTCCTGCGCGAAGTCCAGGCGCTGCACCATCACCAGCCCGAGGCCGTTGAGAAGGAAGCCGAGCGGCAGGATGAGAGGGTCGGCCCCACGCACCAGCCGCCGGCTCACCAGGTGAGCGGCGAGCGCCAGCACGGCCAACGTGCCGCCGTACGAGGCGACTCCGGCCGGGATCGCTTCCGTCTGCGCGAGCCCCACCAGGGTGTAGGCGCACAGCACCACGAGGACGGCCAGGACAAGCAGTCCCAACTCCGTGTTGGACCGCCGGCGAGCGTCGACGGCGACTGCCGCGCTCACGGCGCCGGCGTCGACTCAGGGGGTTGGCGGCCACTCCCGGCTTGCGTCTGGGAGTCTTCGGATTCGGAGCGGTAGCCATCGATGATGCGCTCCGCGTCGCTCACCGACTGCACGGTGATCCCGTCGCGGACCCGCTCCTGCAGGTGCGCCGGGAGCGTGTCGACCGGCAGCCCGCTGTCGTCGACCTCTCGGTACAACTCGACGCCGGCGACGGTCTCGGGAAGGCCGTTGAAGATCCGGACGGTGCCCTCGGCCTCGCCGATGAAGTACGCCCGGGACAGCAGCAGGTAGCCGCCGCCGACGAGGATCCCCAGGATGATCAGCATGCCAGTGAGCATCCCGAGGATCCGCCGACCGCGTCCGCGCCGTTCCGGGCCCGTTCCCTCCACGCCCTGACGATCCGCGTAGCGGCCCATGTCCCTCGCCCAGTCCTGGTGCTGGTCGGATTCGGGGCGGGTGCGGATCTGGATGCTCTTCGGGGGGACATCCACCGCGGCTGGCGCCGTTCCTCCCACGGGCGTTTCGCCGCCCGGGGCGGTGGCGGGCGCCGCCGCGTCCTCGCCGTCGTCCTCGACGCGCAGGAGCACCACGGTGATGTTGTCGGGCCCGCCCGCGTCATTCGCCGCTTGGATCAGCTGTCGGACGGCGTCGTCGCCGTCGGGTTCGGACACCAGCAGCTCGGTGAGTTGCTCGTCGCTGACCGGACCCGTCAAACCGTCTGAGCAGAGCAGGATCTGGTCGCCCGGCTGCAGCATCAGCGGCGCGAACGTGTCGACCTCGATGGTCGCGTCCACGCCGATCGCCCGGGTGATGACGCTGCGCTGCGGGTGCGTCGCGATCTCCTCGCGCGACAGCCGTCCGTCACGGACCAACTGCTCGACCAGCGTGTGGTCCGTGGTGAGCTGGTCGATGCGCTCGGCGTCGCGCAGTAGATATGCGCGACTGTCGCCAACGTGCGCCAGGTGCAACCGGCCATCGCGCACCATCACGGCGGTCAGGGTCGTACCCATCCCCGACAGGTTGGGGTCCGCCTTCGCCTGACCCACGACGTTGCTGTTGGCGGACTCGATCGCTGCCCGCAGCGCCTCGGTCGCCGCGCGCTCGTCGTCGAACGTCATGCCGTCGAGTTCCGCAATCGGCTCCAGCGCCGCCGCGGACGCTACTTCACCCGCCTGGTGCCCGCCCATCCCGTCGGCGACCGCGAACACCGTCCGACCCGAGAACATGCTGTCCTCGTTGCCCTCCCGGTGGCGGCCGACATCAGTGGCGGCGTAAGCGGTGATGCGCATCTAGGACCCTTTGCTCCCGCTCACTTGCGAACCTCGACGGTGGTTTTGCCGATGCCGAGTTGGTCGCCAGCGGCGATGGGCGTGGGAGATGTGACCTTGACCTGGTTGACAAACGTACCGTTCGTGGAGCCCAGATCCGACACGCACCACTCGCCGTTCTGCAGGAACACGCGGGCGTGGTGGTCGCTGATGTACGGATCATCCAGTGCCACCGTAGACGTCTCCGCGCGTCCGAACGTGATGTCATGTGCATCCAGCCGCACGACGCGTGGTTTGGCCTGCGGGGTGTGAATAACCAGTTCCCGCGGGACCACCCGCGACTTGCGCTTCGCTGCCGGCGCCGACTTGGATCTGGGACGAGCCGCCGGCGCCGCGGCCTGGCGTGGCGCGGCGTTGATGTCCCGCCACACCCACCGCACCGCCCGGGCGACGAACAGGTACAGCAAGAGCAGGAACAGCCCCTGGATGAGGGCGAAGACGATCGGTGGCATCAATCCTCCAGCGCGAACAGCAGCTGCACGCTCCCCAACTGCAGCCGGTCGCCGTCGACGAGGTCCGATTCACCCACCCTCGTCCCGTTGACCTTCAGCCCGTTCGTCGAGTTCAGGTCCGTGATCGACCAATTGCCCTCCGTGCGCTGGATGCGTGCGTGGCGTCGAGACACGGACGGGTCGTCCAGGGTCACGTCACACTCCGGCAGCCGGCCCAGTGTCACCGATTCGCCGATCTGGATGCGCCGACCGCCGTCGCTGCCGACTACCAGCGCGGCACCAGCGCTGCGCGACGGGCGCGGGAGGACACTGGTCTTGGCGCCGTCGTCCGCCGCCGCCGGCGGTGCGGAGGCGCGCTGGCCGGGGCCGCGGGCGGCGTCCGCGCCGGCCTCCACCTTTCCGCGCAGCTGGTAGGTGCCGACCGTGATCTCGTCACTGGGACGCAGTTCGATCCGTGCCGGACCCTGCAACCGCCACCCCCGGTCCGCGGCGGTGCGCTTGACGACGCCCACCAGCTCCCCTTTCAGCGACTCCTCGAAGCCGGTGAAGCGCTCATGATCCTCGGGCGACAGTTCGAAGCGGTACACGTTCGGCACGAACACGCCGTCGACGCCCACCTGCTGATAGTTGCCGGCGTAGCGCTGCACGGCCTTCGCCAGCTCGATCGGCTGGAGGCCGGACCGAAACGTCCGCGCGAAGAAGCCCTCGACGGCCCCCTCGAGCCGTTTCTCGAAGTCCCGCAAGATCCCCATGGATGCGGTGCTGACCCTCCTGTGCCGTGGATTGGCTCCCGCAGAGTCTAAGGGGCTGCGGCCCGTGGGCCGATTGTCCCGTCGCCGGGGCACCGATACACTTCGCCGCCGCAACTCGGGCGAGTGGCGGAATAGGTAGACGCGCAGGCTTCAGGTGTCTGTGTCCTTCGGGACGTGGGGGTTCAAGTCCCCCCTCGCCCACCGTCGCCTTCGAAGGGTCGTTCGAAGCGCCCACGACCGCCCGGCAACGCCGGCGCCGCTCCCTGCTCCCCCGACCTGTCCCATCGGCTCTGTTTGACCGGCGTGCGAGGGCGGAATCGGTCGGGGCGACTGCACGTGGGCATCGGAGCACCGCGATGAGGTTCAACCGTAGGGCACGCCTGGACACGTCATCGATTCGTGACCGCCGTGGCATGGGCGGGGGGCGTGGTGTCGCTGTGGGAGGCGGTCTGGGCGGCCTGGTCCTGCTGGTCGTCGCGCTGCTGACCGGTGTGGACCCTGGCGACCTGGCCGGCGTCGCGCAGCAGCCGGGGTCGGGCCCCGGCGGCGGGCAGCTCGAACAGTGCCGCACCGGCGAGGACATCGAGCGCAACGCCGAATGCCGGTTCGTCGCCATGGAGAACTCGATCCAGGACTTCTGGGACGCGACCTTTGCACAGGCCGGCGCCCGCTACAGCGAGGCCACGTTCACGACGTTCGACGGCGGCGTGCAGACAGGCTGCGGGTCCGCCAGCAGCCAGGTCGGCCCCTTCTACTGCCCGCCCGACCGTGGCGTCTATCTGGACCTGGACTTCTTCGACACCCTGCGCACGCAACTCGGTGCGAAGGGCGGGGACTTCGCCGAGGCCTACGTCATCGCGCACGAGTACGGTCACCATGTCCAGAACCTGACCGGCCAGATGGATCGTGTCCGCAGCCGTCAGGGAGCGAACAGCGACGCGGTGGCGCTGGAGTTGCAGGCCGACTGCTACGCCGGCGTGTGGGCGCATTCAGCCACGCAGCCGCGGAACGGCGCGGAACCCGTCATCACCGAGATCACCCAAGAGGACATCACCGAGGCGATCGACGCCGCCGAGACCGTCGGTGACGACTACATCCAGGAACGCATGCGTGGCACGGTTACCCCTGAAACCTGGACCCATGGGTCCAGCGAGCAGCGGCGCACGTGGTTCCAGCGCGGGATGCGCAGCGGCGACCCCGGCGACTGCGACACGTTCTCGCGCAACTGACGGTCAGGTCGGCAGCTCGTAGTCCGCGTAGCGATCCCTGAGCACCTTCTTGTCGAACTTGCCGACCGAGGTCTTCGGCACCTCGTCGACGAACACCACGTCGTCGGGGATCTGCCACTTCGCGACGTGCTCGCCGAGATACGACAGAACCTCGTCGCGGTCCAGGCCGTCGTCGGCACGAACGACGCAGGCCAGGGGACGTTCGTCCCACTTCTGGTGGGGCACCGCGATCACCGCGGCCTCGGTGATCTTCGGATGCGCCAGGAGCAGGTTCTCCAACTCGAGGGTGGAGATCCACTCGCCACCTGACTTCACCAGATCCTTCGTCCGGTCGACGAGCTTGACATATCCGTGACTGTCGATGACGGCGACGTCGCCGGTCTTGAGCCACCGGCGCCCCTGCTCGTCCTCGGTGAAGCGGTCCAAGCCGCCGCGCAGGTCCGGCGCGTCGGGGTCGTAGTACGCGTCAGCGATCCACGGTCCAGTGATCTGCAATTCCCCCATTGTCTCGCCGTCCCACGGGGCGACGTCGCCGCGCTCGGTTTCCAACCGCAGCGTCAGAGACGGTGCCGGCAACCCCTGTGTCAGCCGCGTGCGCAGGACGTCCGCCTCCGCGATCGTCGACTTCACCGTCGCGACGGTGCCCAACGGCGACGTCTCGGTCATCCCCCACGCGTGCACGATGCGGATGCCCAGCTCGTCGTAGCCGCGCATCAGCGCCTCTGGCACGGCGGAGCCGCCGCAGACGATCCGCTCCAGCGACTGCAATGATGCCGCATCGATCTGGCCGGACCTGATCGCCTGCAGGACACCGAACCACACCGTCGGGACCGCGGCCGAGACGGTCACCTTCTCCGCGGCTGTCAGCGCGGCCACGCTGGGCGGATCGGCCATGAACCTGCCGGGCATCGCCAGATTCGCGCCGGTCATCAGCGACGCGTACGGCGTGCCCCAGGCGTTGGCGTGAAACTGGGGGACGATCGGCAGGCACACGTCGCGTTCGCGGATGCCCAGCGAGTCGGAGAACAGCGATGCCATGGCGTGCAGGACCGACGAGCGGTGGCTGTAGACGACGCCCTTCGGGTGACCCGTCGTGCCCGACGTGTAGCACATGGCCGCGGCGTCGCCCTCGGCCAGGCGCGGCCATGGGTAGGCGCCATCCGCCTCCTCGAGCAGCGTCTCGTAGTCGGCCGCTGCGTCGAGCGCTGCGGTGC
Organism: Nitriliruptorales bacterium; assembly: GCA_009377835.1. GTDB lineage: Bacteria > Actinomycetota > Nitriliruptoria > Euzebyales > Egibacteraceae > WHTG01. Next base: position 4,946 of record WHTG01000018.1, on the reverse strand, counting down.
TGTCGTCGTCGAGGTCGTTCATCCGCACCAGGTGCCGGACGGTCTTGAAGTCACCGACGGCAGCCAGGGCCGGCTCCAGCGACGCGTCGTAGAACACGACCCGGTCCTCGGCGTGGTCTGCGATCCACCGCACCTGATCGGGGTGCAGCCGCGGGTTGAGTGTGTGCAGCACGGCACCCATGCACGGCGCCGCCAGGTACAGCTCGAGGTGGCGATCCGAGTTCCAGGCGAACGTCGCGACGCGGTCGCCGCGGCCGATGCCGAGGTCCCGCAGGACGTTGGCGAGTCTGGCGACACGCCCGACGACCTCGCCGTAGGACCGCCGGCGGACGCCCTGCGCCGTCTTCGTCGCGATGTGCTTGTCGGCATAGATGCGCTCGGCGCGCTCCAGCAGCATCTGCAGAGTGAGCGGGACGTCCTGCATGAGACCCTTCATGGGTTCTCCCTCGTCCTCGATGCCGGGGCGAGCAGCCTAACCCCGCAGAGACTGCGCCGGCGCTTCGACGTCGACCCTGCGCCGACGGTGCAGCATCGCCATGCTGACCACCATCGCGCCGACCACCGGGACGGCGGCGGAACCCACCAGCAGCACCTGCGGACCCACTGTGTCGAGCAATTGTCCTGTGATGCTCTGGCCGATGCCGGCACCCACCATGATCGCGGCGGTGAACACGGCGAAACCCTCGCCCAGCCGTGCCGGTGAGATGCGGTCCTGCAGCCGCAGCGCCGCGACGGCGTTCAACGGCGCAATCGGCGCGCCAACCACGAACAGCATGATCCCCAGCGGCAGCACCGCGTCCGCCAGCGCCAGTCCGACCAGCAGCACACCCAACGCCACGAGCAGCGCGACCGCCACGCGGATCTGGTGGTGCCGCTGGTCACGCCGCGTCGCCGCGAACAGGCCCCCGACCGCGCTGCCGGCGGCGGTCAGTGCCAGGAGCGGCCCGGCCGCAGCCGCGGCCATCCCCAACTCCTCGGCACGCGCCGGCAGCGCCGACTCCAGCAAGCCGAGACAGGCGCCGATCAGCAGCGCCAGGGCATAGACCGGCGGCGCGCCACGCGACCGCCACGGAGCGGCCGGGGCGGCTCCCACATGCGGCGTCATGGACGGCAGCCTGCCGGTGATGATCCCGGAACCGACAGCGGCGGCCGCCATCAGCACCAGCACCCCGACCGGCCCCACCACCAGCGCGAAGATGCCCGCGAGGCTGGGACCGGCGACGAACGCGACCTCGATGAACACGGCCTCCAGCGTGTTCGCACGCGGCAGATCGTCGGCCGACACGACCGGGACGAGCAGCGCGCGGAAGCCGCCGGACAGCGCCGAGAACGACCCCCCGAGCAGCGCTGCCAGGACGTACAGCAGCACAGTGGGTACCGACACGTGGACGGCGCCCGCGATGACGAGCAGGACACCGGCGGTCGTGAACGCTGCGCGGCGCAGCCCGTCGCGCAGGCCGGCCTGGTCCAGCTGGCGTCCACGCAGCGGTGCGGCGAGTCCAGCTGTTGCCGTGGCCACGCCCGCCAGCTGGGCACCGATCGCCAGCGAGCCGGTCGCCTCCCTGCCGACCAGGATCAGCGCGAGCAGCGTCATGGTCATCGGCAGGCGGCCAAGGAACGACGCGGCCGCCCAGCGCCGCCACAGCGGCTGCTGGACCAGCGCACCCAGACCCGTTGTCACTCCCCGCCTCCCACCCACCACGGACACAGCGCGCCAGTGTCGCGCGCGGGGGCGCCGGCCGCAGCGGTCCGCGTCCGAACCGGACCTGGACTCAGGCCGCCCACCGGGTCACGGCAGGTTCGCGAGCAGTCTTGCGAACACACCACGCAGCGTGCGCTTGCCGTACCGGTGACTGGGGCTGCCGGTCGTCATCACCGTGAGTGCGACATGGCGGCCGCTGCGGCGCCGCAGCTGCACCACCTGATGGTCGACCGCGCCGGTCCCGGAGCCCCACCCGCCCTTGAAGTGCTTGCGCCAGCCGGCGGTGTCGACCCTTCCGACTCCCCACCGCTGCGACTCGACGATGCGCGCGAGCAGGCCGAACGCGTACGTCCGGTGGCGGGTGGGGATATGCCGGCGCAGCGAGTACATGAACCGTGCCTGGTCCCGCGCGGAGGTGCGGCTCAGACCCCACGGCCGCGTGTAGGAGAAGTCACGCATTCCAGCGCGGTCGGCCAGCCTGTACATGGGCCTGTGTCCGAGAATGTCGGCGATGCGGGTGGCGGTCGCGTTGTCCGAACGGCGGATCATCGGTCCGAGCAGGGCACGGTCGTCGTCGTTGAGGTCCCGGTACCGCACGGACGGACGGCGCAGGTACGCCACCATGAACATCACCTTGAGCACGCTCGCCGCCGGCACGCGCGTGTCTGCCCGGTAGCCGCGCAACCGCCCGTCCGTACCGATGGCGGCGAAGCTGATCGAGCCGTGGCGTGCCTGCGCGTACTCGACCGCTGTGGCGAGCTTCGGCTGCCACGTCACCGCTGCTTGGGCGCCCGCGGACGTGTCCACACCGATGACGGTGGCCAGCAGCACGACCGTCAGCGTCCGGACCGCCGCAGGCATCAGGCGCAGCATGTGTCCTCCAGGCTCTCGGCGCGCCACGCGCCACGCCCCTCCCACGCGGCGGCGCCGGCGATCACCAGCGCCGCGGCCGGGTCGGCCCACCACCACCCCGGACCTGCGTTCAGCGCCAGCCCAACCAGGAGCACGCCAGAGAGCCACGCGCACAACTGGGTCTGACGGGCCTCCCTGATCACCGCCTGTGACCCCAACGCGGGTGCCAGCCGGCGCTTCGCTCTGGCGAGCAGCGGCATGAGGATCACCGAGAGCACCGCCACCACGATGCCGACGGTGCTCGCCCGCGGCGCTTCGCGCGTGGTCAGCTGCGACACCGCCTCGAAGCCGACCCACAGCGCCAGCGCCACGAAGCACACGGCGATCATCCGTGTCGCGCGGCGGTCGTAGTCGGTCATGCACCCCCCGCGCCGTTCCTGGCGCAGCCGCCACGCCAGGACCACCGCCGTGGACACCTCAACTGCGGAGTCCAGACCGAATCCGACGAGGCTGACGGATCCCGCCACGATCCCCGCGAGGACCGCTACCACACCCTCCACGACGTTGTAACCGATCGTGACATTGGTCAGCAGTCGCGCCCGCTGCACCGCCGCAGCGCGCGTGTCCGGGGCCTGCATCAGCGTCGTCACGTCACCAACGCTACGCGCTGCGCGTCCCCTCGACGCTGCGGTCGCACGCACACGCGCTCAGGATGTGCTCCCGAGGTGCGGCCGTCAGATCTCGCGGCGCTCGAAACGGACCGTCCCGCTCGGGTGGCGCAGACCCGCCAGAATCGACAGGAGCGTGGTCTTGCCGGCGCCGTTCGGCCGACGAGCCCGTACACCGACGAAAACGGGCGCGAGGGCCAACCACAGGGACGTGTCGGCCTCCAACCTAACGCCGCTTCATGCGTGGCATGGGGCCCTTCGGCATGGGCAGGTCGTGGTCTGACAGTGCCCTGAGCTTCGTGTCCAGGCCCGACACCTCCGCCTTCTTGAGTGAACGCGGCAGCCGGGCGATGTGCGACTGGAGGTTGCGCAACGGCACCTGCCCCGAGGCGTGGCCGACGCTGATCTCGTGGACCGGGGTGTCGCCAACGACGCGCGCGATGCGCCGGTGCTCCTGCTTGAGCAGGGACGACACCCTGGCGGGCGCACCCTCGCCGACGAGCAGCACCCCGCCACGGCCCACCGCACGATGGACGAAGTCCTGCTTGCGCGTGAAGGCGACTGCCGGTGTGACTCGCCACCCGCGGGAGCTCTGCAGCACCGCTGCCGCGGCGCCAGGCTTGCCCTCGATCGCACCGAGCTGCGCGACGGACGTTCTGCGGCCGAAGATCACCAGCGCAGCGAGAATCGCGCCCGTAACACCCACGAAGGTCCCCAGCACCGGGTCGCCCACCAGGATTCCGATGACGATCCCCGCGATCAGAATCGCGAGGGACACACCCACCAGCATCGGGACGAGCTTGGGGTCGATGTTCTTGGTCTGCACGAATGCCTGCCGGAGGACGGTAAGCCGTTGCAGGAACGCGGAGCGCGAGGACGTGGCCATGGCCCTCATGGTAAGGACTCGTACCAAGCCGCGGAGGTGAACGCCGCTAGCTCAGTACTGGACGAGGGACAAACAGTTGCGACCGCGCTGCTTGCCGACGTACAGGGCGCGATCGGCGGCCTCGAACAGCGACTGCCCCGTCGGGTGGCGTCCGGGGTCGAATTCCGCTATCCCGAACGTCGCCGTGACGCAGAGGTCGGTGCCGTCCGGCAGCGGCACGCGCAGCTGCTCGACTGCGAGCCGGATGCGTTCGACGGCGCGCGTCGCCTCGTCCAGCGACCCGTGCGGCAACATCAGACAGAACTCGTCACCGCCGAAGCGAGCGACCTGGTCCTCCCGGCGCAGCTGCTCCGACGTCAGCGTCGCGAACGCGCGCAGCACATCGTCGCCCGCCAGGTGGCCGTGTTCGTCGTTGACCGCCTTGAACCGGTCGATGTCACAGACGCAGAGGGTGAGGGGATGCCCATGTCGCCGGGCTGCCCCGAGGGCGGCGTCGAGCTGCTTCATGAGGAAGCGCCGGTTGTGCAGCCCGGTCAGCGGGTCGATGTGCGCCATCCGCTGCAGTTCCGTCTCCAGGCGGTGGCGGTCGAGCACGTAACGGATGGCTCGTGGAAGGATCTCGGGTCGCAGTTCGTCGTGCGTCACCCAGTCCAGCGCTCCCTCCTCCAGCGAGCCCAGCTCGGCGTCCTCGTCCGCCGCTTCGACGATGGTCAGGATCGGCACGTCGAAGCGGACCTGCCGCGACGTCGTCGGAGACGGGAGCGGTATCGAAAGCAGGACGACGTCGACGCCGCGCAGGCTCGGGTCGTTCAGGCTATCGAGGTCAGTGACGTGGGTG
>WHTG01000123.1 GCA_009377835.1 Nitriliruptorales bacterium | reverse complement strand
GTGATCGAGGCCTCGGTCGACGCGATCCGGGCCCAGGTGGGGGACGCGAAGGTGGTGTGCGGGCTGTCCGGCGGCGTGGATTCGGCCGTCGCGGCCGCGCTGGTGCACGAGGCGATCGGCGAGCAGCTGACGTGCGTCTTCGTGGACCACGGCCTGCTGCGTGCGGGCGAGGCAGAGCAGGTCGAGGAGACCTTCGGTGCTCATTCCAAGGCGAAGCTCGTCACCGTCAAGGCGGCGGATCGCTTCGTGGAAAAGCTGTCCGGGGTCACCGATCCGGAGGCCAAGCGCAAGGCCATCGGCGGGGAGTTCATCCGTACCTTCGAGGACGCCGCGGCAGAGCACGCCGGCGACGCGAAGTTCCTGGTGCAGGGAACCCTGTATCCCGACGTCATCGAGTCGGGCCACGGGACGGCCGCAACGATCAAGAGCCATCACAACGTCGGCGGGCTGCCCGAGGACATGCAATTCGAGCTCGTCGAGCCGCTGCGCTGGCTGTTCAAGGACGAGGTGCGCCGGGTGGGGGAGGAACTGGGGCTGCCCGAGGAGATCGTCCACCGCCAGCCATTTCCGGGTCCCGGGTTGGCCGTGCGCATCATCGGAGAGGTGACGCAGGAGCGCCTGGACCTGCTGCGCGCCGCGGACACGATCGTGCTCGACGAACTGCGGCGGGCGGGTCTGGAACGCCAGATCTGGCAGTCCTTCGCGGTTCTGCCGGCGATCCGCTCCGTGGGGGTGCAGGGCGACGAACGCACCTACGGGCACCCGATCATCGTCCGTGCGGTCACATCCGAAGACGCCATGACCGCTGATTTCGCGCGTATCGACTGGGACGTGCTCGAGCGCATCGCCGTGCGGGTCATCAACGAGGTGCCGGGCATCAACCGCGTGGCGTACGACGTGACGTCGAAGCCACCAGGCACGATCGAGTGGGAGTGAGCAGCGCGACGCGGTCTCCGGCTGACTTCCGGACACCGTCGAAGCGACGAGAGGCCTGAGCGCCTTGAGCGAGTTGACGCCGGGGGCGGTCGCGGTCATCGCGCTCGCGGTGGCCCTGGGGGCGTTCGCGAAGAGCGTCACCGGCATGGGTCTGCCGCTGGTGAGCGTCCCGGTCATCGCCACGTTCCTCGGCGTGGAGACCGCTGTCGTCGTCATGGCCCTGCCCACACTGGTGACCAATGCGTGGATGCTGCTCGCGCATCGAGCGGGGGCGTCGCAGACGAGGGACCTGCCGGTGCTCCTGACGACCGGCGCGGTGGGCGTTGTCGTCGGAACGGTGATCCTCCGCACGGCGGATCCACGCTGGCTCGCCCTGGGACTCGCCATCGTCATCTTTGCGTACCTGGCGATGCGGATCCTTCATCCGGCATTGGTGTTGCCGCCGTCGATCACACGCAGACTGTCGCCGTTCGTGGGCGCCGCCGCCGGCTTGGCCCAGGGCGCGACCGGCGTCTCGGGTCCTGTTGTGTCGACCTACGTCCACGCGTACCGGCTTCCCCCCAGTGCCTTTCTGTTCTCCACGAACGCCTTGTTCCAGGTCTTCGTCACGGTTCAGGTCGCAGCATTCCTTGTGACAGGGCTGTATCGCGGACGCGTGACGCACAGCCTCCTTGCCCTCATACCGGTCGCGGTCGTCTTTCCGCTAGGTCTGGGGGTCGGACGACGGATCGACGTCAAGCGCTTCGACGCCGCGATCCTGGCGCTGCTGTTCGTGTCCGGGTTGAAGCAGGTTGCAGATGCACTCGGGGTCTTCTGAACTGCCGCGGTGAACGGGCGGGCGACCGCAACGCAGCGGTACCGACCATTGCTAATGGATAATGCATCATGTTGCATGCAGGCGTCCGGCCGTCATCCCTTTGCCCAGGAAGGCCCAGCACATGGCACTCGCACGACCCCCCCAACCGCTTCCGGAGGAGGTTGACGGGATCTTCGTCGGCGGCGGACACAACGGACTCGTGGCTGCCGGCTACCTCGCGCGAGCCGGCCTGGATGTACTGGTCCTCGAGGGCAACGACGAGACAGGCGGAGGCGTCACCACCGAGGAAATCACGCTGCCTCTGTTCAAGCACAACCTGCACGCGTTCTTCGTTCGCTGGACCTCCGAGGACAGGATCTGGCGAGATCTTGACCTGGACAGTTGTGGCGTCACCGCCCTCTATCCAGCAGTGCAGAACGCCGTCCCGTTCGACGGAGGACAGGACGCCCTGCTCAACTACAGGAACGTCGGTAGCAGCATCGACGCGATCCGTGCGTTATCCAGAGCCGACGCCGACGCCTACGAGCGGCTGCACGCTGAATTCAGTGATCTGGTCGATCACATAGACGGCCCCCTACGCTTTGCTCCCCCGCTGCCGGGGGAGGAGCAGCGCGAACTTCTGGGACGGAGCGCACTGGGGCGCCGGTACCTGGAGCTGGCGGACCGTTCGGCGCTGGACGTCATCGTCGACTCGTTCGACAGTGAGCCTTTGCGAGCGATGATGCTGTTCAACGTCGCGGTCCGCGGGTACCTCGCGGCGATCGACGCGCCCGGCACCGGATACGTCGCTGTACTCGCGCTGGTCAACTCCCACGGGGCGCGCCTGATCCAGGGGGGGAGCGCTGAAATGGCCAGGGCACTGACGGCCGCCGTGTATCACGCCGGCGGACGACTGGCGACACGTGCCCGTGTGGCGTCCATCGAGGTCCGCAACGGCCGGGCCGTGGCCGTGGAAACCACCGATGGCCGAAGGGTGCGGGCGCGGAAGTTCATCGCCAGCAACGTTCCAGCCGACCAGACACTGCTCGACCTCGTCGGAAAACACCACCTCGACCCGGAACTGGCGTCAGCGCTGGCAAGACATCGGGGTCTGGAAGAGGGCCTGTTCGGCGTGCACTACGCGCTTTCACGCCGGCCGACATTCGCAGCGGAGGCGAGGCAGCCGGAGGTTCCCGCCGCGCTCAATCTTGCGATCGGCTATGAATGCACTGATGACATCCTCGAGGACATGCGCGCGCTGAAGCAGCAGCACCTCACCGAGCACACCGCGATCCATGCCAGCCTCCCGACGATGCACGATCCGACCCAGGCTCCCCGCGGCGCACACACCTCCTTCGGATGGCAGTTCGTGGCATCGCGTCATCCCGACGGGGCGGATCGCGTCTGGGACGCCGATGACGACGCCGTACAGGTCGAGCGCATCAACGCGCTGTACCGGAAGTACGCGCCGGACTTCGACGATTGCCTTCTGGCGGTCGTTCCCCATTCCCCAACGGCAACGGGAGCCCGCCTGACTTCCATGCCGCGTGGAGACCGGCACCACGGCAGCTATCACCCCGACAACTGGGGAGAGAACCGACCGCACCCCTCGCTGTCGAACTACCGCACGCCGGTGGACGGCCTGTACCTCTGCGGCGCCAGCCAACATCCCGGCGGCAGCTTCAACGGTACGCCGGGCTTCAATGCGGCGGGCGTCATTGCCGATGATCTGGCCGCCGCAGTGTGGTGGGAGCGCTCCGACCCGAGGGTCATCCTGGAGGCACTCACAGGGTAGGGGTCAGCCTGCGAGGCACCGGCCCAACTTCCGTAGCATCGGTCGGAGGCGCAGACCCGCGAACTGCAAGAACGGAAGGCACAGCGATGACTGATCAGAACTCTGGGATCCTGCCGGGACTGGACCCGGACGTCCGCGAACGGGTGGTCACCGTCGAGGCGGTGACGACCAACATCGGCAAGATGAAGCACGCCGCGAGGTGCACGGTTTCGAGTTTCACAGTGACGAGCCACCGGAGATGTGGGGCGACAATGAACACCCGTACCCACTGGACTACCTGACGGCCACCATCGGCTTGTGAATGTTGACACAGATCGTCCGGTACGGACGCATGCTGAAGGTGGGCGAACCCATCCGCTACGAGGAATATCCGCGCGCGGTGCCACGGCGATGAGGGTGTGACATGAGGATCGTCCGGTTCCGGCACCACGGCGAAGGCGCATACGGAGCGGTCGTCGACCACACCGTTCACCTGCTCGAGGGATCGATCTTCGACACGCCAACCGTGGGAGCGCCGGTGGCCGCCCTGGACGCGGTGGAGCTGCTCGTGCCGTGTGAACCGTCCAAGATTGTCGCCGTGGGGCGAAACTATCGAGCGCACATCGACGAGATGGGGACGAGGGCGCCCGACCACCCATTGATTTTCTACATGACGCCGAACACGGTCGTCGGGCCCGGCGCGGTCGTGCACCGACCCCCTGTCGCCCAGCGGTTCGACTACGAGGGTGAGCTGGCGGTGGTCATGGGCCGCCGGGCTCGTGGCCTGGTCGCACAGAGCGCGCGGGAGGCCATCCTCGGATACACCTGCGCCAACGACATCACCGTCCGGGACTGGCAGGAGGATGGCCAGTGGACGCGGGCGAAGGGGGCCGACGAGTTCTGCCCGGTCGGCCCGGAGATCGTGACGGATCTCGCGGAGCCGGAGAACCGTCGCCTCGTTACGCGCCTGAACGGAGAGATCCGCCAGGACACGTCCACCTCGGACCTGCTGTTCGACATCGGCACGCTGCTGGCATTCATCACGGAGTGGATCACCCTTGAGCCCGGTGATGTCGTGCTCACCGGCACACCCGGCGGCGTGGGACCGATGGTGGTCGGGGACGTCGTGGAGGTAGAGGTCGACGGGATCGGCGTCCTCCGCAACCGGATCGGGTGACGGGCTGCAGACATGTCGCGTTGATCCCTTGGCGGCTCATTCCATTCAGGTGTCCTCCCAGCGCAGTGCGCCCCGCCCCAGTAGCTGTCCGGCCCGCAGCGCGTCGTGAACCGCGGGGACCCCCTCGGCTTCGACGACGGCGCCGATGACGGGCTTGACGCGCCCAGTCGCGACGAGTTCGGCGGCGAGCGACACCTCGGCGCGCCCGGCGTATCGGGATCCGATGATGGAGAACTCGCGGAACACCATCTGCCGCGGATCCACCGTGAGCGCACGGTCCCGGAATGTCGTCAAGATCACCAGGCGCCCTGCCATCCCGACCGAGGCCGCGCCCCACTGGAGCGTCTCTGCCGAACCGACGAGATCGATGACCACCGTGGGAGGGCCCTCGCGCCACAGCGCACTGTCCAGACCGGACAAGTCGTCGCTACGCACGGCCAGAGCGTCGTGCTCCTCGATCAAGGCGAGTTTGGGGTCCTGCACGTCCAGCCCGGCGACCCGACCACCCAGGAGACGAGCCACCTGGACCATGTGAATGCCGACACCCCCGCCGGCACCCAGCACGACGACCCTGTCTCCGGGCTTGATGCGGGCCCGGCTCATGCAGACGTGAACAGGCGTCGCCACGGCGTCCGGGACGACGGTGGCAGCGATGGGGTCGAGGTCATCCGGTACCACGACGGCGTTGTGGGCCGGCAGCACCGCCCACGGCGCATAGCCGCCGTCCCGATGCACGCCGACCCATCCGGCCAGATTCGCGCACCGTGCGTCGTCCCCCGCAAGACAGCTGGAGCAGGTGCCACACGCCAGATAGAAATACGCCACGATCCGACGTCCGACCATCGCCGGACTGACCCCTACACCAACTTCCGTGACGATGCCGACGTACTCATGGCCGGGAACACGCGGCAGTAGCGCCGGATCGTCGGAAAGGTTGCCGGCGATGCAGTTGAGCACGGTCAAGCCGATGCTGCAGGCCTCGACGCGCACGAGAACCTCACCCTCGCCAGGCCGGCGCCGGTCGAACTCTTCCCACTGGAGGTCGCCGCCCCAATCGTGGATGCGGTACCCGCCCTGCTGTTCGGTCATGAGCGGACTCCTTGGCCGGAAAGCGGCCGTGGCCAGGTGTCGCGGGCAACGCCGCGGATCACGCCGGTACCGTGGCGAAGAAGCGGGCCGATGCTCCGTCGCAGCCGTCCAGGTAATAGAACGGGGCGTAGAAGTCGAACCTACCGCGCCCAACCCGTGACAGGTTGGTCAACCCTTCGAGCATGGGGATGCCGTCGCCCAGCAGAATCCGGTGGCACACGAAGTCCTCGGATGTGAAGTCGGGCAGGCGGGCGCAGTACTCCTCGAAGAAGTCGAACGCCACGGCGCTCGGCTTGCGCGCCGCCAACCATTCAGCTGCCTCGGGGGTCAGGAACGGCGACTCGGTGAAGTAGCGCGGGAAGTCGCCGTAGGCCTGATCAGTCCAGTCCGTCCGGAGGACGAGGATGTCGCCCTCGCGGATGTCGCCGGCACCTTTCTCCAGCACGCCCACATCGACGGGTTCCCGCTCCCCGGCCGAGGTGCAGTCGATCATCGACGCCTCGCCGATCACGCGCTCGAGGGGGATCTGCGCGGTCGTGATCCCGTCTTCGTAGCAGTGGAGCGGAGAGTCGATATGGGCACCGGTGTGCAGCCCCATCGAGACAGCCGAGACCTGCCAGAATCCCGGTCCGCGGTTGTAGCGAGTCACCTCGACCTTCAGGTCCGTCGAGGGTGGGCTCTTGGTCTCCGTGTCCACGAGGACGCTGAGGTCGATCACTGTGCTGGCCAAGGCGGCGTTCCTTCCTGTGTGCGGAAACCGAGCCGAGCAGGAACATCGACGCGGCGCTGATCACGATACCGATCAGCGGTGGCATAGGCGCTGCGCGATCAGGTCAGATCTCGACGTCACACGCCTGATCGTTGTCTCCGAGACCCAGCATCTCGACCAGCTTCCCGAAGCCGTCTGCCAGCGCCACGAAGGTGCCGAGCTCGACGAGCTGCTCGTCGGTGAAGTGTTCGCGCCACCGCGCGAAGTGCTCATCGGTGATCGAGCGGTAGTCCTCGGTGAACAGCGAGGCCATCTCCAGCGCCGCCCGTTCACGGTCGTCGAAGATGGGATCGGTGATGTCCCAGGTCGCTTCGATCTTGTCTTCGATGTCGAGGTCCTGCGCCACGGCAGAACGAACGCCGCTTCAGTAGCCGCACAGCCGCAGCCGAGCCATCCGCACCCGCACGATCTCCTTCAACCCATGGTCGACGTGGCGGCCGGCGTAGAAGATCTGCTGCCACGAGTCGTAAAACGACGACAGCGAGTTGGGGTCCTTGGCGAGGATCCGCAACAGCGTCGAGTTGGGCGCTCCGCGCTGCTCGGCCACACGGAACCGCTCCTGGACAGCCGCGGGCGCTGTCGCGTCTTCGATGGGGTCGATCCTCGGCGCCACGATGTGCTCCAATTGCGGGTCAGTTGACCGTGAATCAAACATCGTACATTATGCACTGTTATGGTCGATGAGGGTGCGCGCACAAGACCGAGTGTCCCTTTCGCCGCAGTTGTCCAACCATGAACACCCCACACGACATCGGGGGCATGCACGGCCTGGGTGCGGTGCCCTGGCAGACCGACGAGCCGGTCTTTCATGCCGACTGGGAACGGACGATCTTTTCAATCATGCTCGCGCTGGCGGGACAGGGGCGATTCAACGCCGACCACTTCCGCAGCGCTCGTGAGAAGGTGCCGGCGCACCGTTACCTGACGTCGCGGTACTACGAGCTGTGGCTGCAGGCGGTGGAGCGGCTGGTCGCCGACGTCGTTGCACCCGACGAAATCGAGCGGTGGGCCGAGCAGCTGCGCCAGGATCCGGACGTCCCGGTTCCTCGGGCACTCGACGCGGACCTCGCGGATGCGCTCGAACGCGGCCTGCGGGAAGGCCTCTCGACGGCGGGTCCGGTACCACATCCGCGCCGCTACGCGGTCGGCGATCCCGTGCGGACGCGCAACGTCCATCCCCCCGGTCACACCCGGCTGCCGCGGTACGCGCGCGACAAGGAAGGCGTCGTCGACGCGCTGTACCCCGCCTTCCCCCTGCCGGACCGCGCCGACGACGGCGACTACCGACCGGAGTACCTGTACTGCGTACGCTTCGCCGCGGAGGAACTCTGGGGCGACAGCGCCGAACCGGGTTGCGAGGTCCAGTTGGACATGTGGGAGTCTTATTTGCGGCCGGTCGACGACCCGCCCTCGGTCACGCTCCGACAGGAGGAGTCTCGATGAGCGCTGAATCGAAACCGCCGGACAGGGATTACCTCGTGCCCGAGGCGGAGGTTGAGCTGAGGGTCAAAGCGCTGGAGGCGCTCGTGGTCGAGAAGGGCCTCGTCTCCACCGACGCGCTTGATCGGATCTCGGCGCACTACGAGGACGAGGTCGGTCCCCGTGACGGTGCCCGGGTGATCGCGCGGGCGTGGGTCGATCCGGCGTTCAAGGAGCGGCTGCTCGCCGATGCCACCGCCGCCTGCGAGGAGCTGGGGATCAAGGGCCTGCGTGGTGAGCACCTGCGTGCCGTGGAGGACACGCCCGAGGTTCACAACGTCGTGGTGTGCACGCTGTGCTCCTGCTACCCCTGGGCGGTTCTGGGCCTGCCACCGTCCTGGTACAAGTCGCCGGAGTACCGTGCCAAGGTCGTCCTGGAACCGCGCAGGACGCTGGCTGACGACTTCGGCTTCCCGGTCCCCGAAGAGGTCACCGTGCGGGTGTGGGACAGCAACTCCGAGCTGCGCTACTTCGTGATTCCACAGCATCCGGAAGGCACCGAGCACATGTCTGAAGCCGAGCTCGCCGAACTCGTGACGCGAGAGGCCATGATCGGTGTCGGGCCGGTGACGGCCACGTGAGTGCGCCGTCACCTGGGCCCCTCGCCCCTCCGGTGGAGTTCACGGCACCATGGCAGCTGCGTGCGTACGTCATCGCGGTGGCGCTCATCGAGCAGGACATCATCGACGGCGGCGCCCTGGACCCGTCCGGCGACGACGCTCTGCGCTCGTGGTTGTCGACCGTCCAGCAGCGTCTGGTCGACCAGGGCTTCGTCTCGGTCGAGGAGCTAGACGCCGAAGTTGCGCGCCAGGTCGCAATCGCGGCCGCGCGCGACGTCCACTGAGCCACGTGCTACCGGGGAGACTGCCATGACGAACCCGTACGGCGTCGACGAAATCCGACCTGCCGTCGTGACCATCGACATGCATCGTGGCCACCTCGACCCTGACGTGGCCACCTTACCGCTGCCGGCAGACGTGAGCGCACGCGTCGTCGACGCAAACCTGTCGCTGCTCGGGCGTGCACGGATGGCCGGCATTCCGGTCCTCCATGTGATCACCTCGTATCGCGACACCGAGGAGAGCTCCTCGAACGCTTTCTGGCGGGCCATCGCGGACACCAACGCCACGCGGTCCAACGTGCTGCGTCACAACCTCGACCACATGCCGGGCGTGCAGCCGATGCCCGGGATGTTCGTCGAAGGTGACCGTGTCGTGGACACCAAGAAGCGCTATGACTGCTTCCTGCACACGGATCTGGAGTTCACGCTGCGGCGGCTGGGCGTCAACACGCTCCTGATCACGGGTGTGAACACGAACAGTTGCGTGCTGACAACGACCATTGCCGCAAGCGTTCGTGACTATGCGTGCATCGTCGTGGAGGACTGCGTCGACACCGTCGACGGACCCGAGTACCACGACGCCGCGCTGAAGTGCATCCGCCGCGCGTTCGGCTGGGCCATGCCGGCTGACGAGGCGCTGCGTGAGATCGGCGCCGCCCAGACGGTCGCGGGCTGACTGCGTGACTCCACAGGTGTGGCGCGTCGGCGTCGACGTCGGCGGGACGTTCACGGACATCGCGCTGCTCAACGAGACCACAGGAGCGTCGGCCGTCCACAAGACACCGACGCGCGCAGACGACCTGGTCGGCAGCGTCATCCAGGGCATCGAGGAGGTTCTGGCCGAGAACGCTGTCGCCGCAGCCGACATCGCGTATGTCGCCGCCGGATCGACGATCGCCCTGAACACGATCATCGAGCACTCCGGTTGCAGGGCCGGCC
>WHTG01000308.1 GCA_009377835.1 Nitriliruptorales bacterium | reverse complement strand
TCGTCAGCGTCCTCGGCCAGGACTACCACGACCTTGAGGTCATCGTCGTCGACGACGATGACCTCAAGGTCGTGGTAGTCCTGGCCGAGGACGCTGACGAGCGTGGTGCGAAGCAGGCTGGGCCGGTTGTGCGTAGGGACCACGACGCTGACCATCGTCATCAGTGCTTGCGGGCAACCAGGATCACGTTCTTACCCAGCGGCGGCTGTGGAACGACGCGCTGGATGAGTCGGCTGGCCGGGACGACCACCCGGTCGTAGGCCCACATCGTCGACCCTGTTATCTCGGTTCGCCGCAGCCGCCGGTACACGAGGTAGTAGGGGGGAACACCCAGGACATCGAAGTACCTCAGCGACAGCGGCTCGAAGCCGGCGTCGACCGCGATCCTTCGCAGCTGTTCCAGCGTGTAACGGCGGTAGTGGCCGGCCTTGTGATCCAGATCGCTGTAGAGCCACTCGTGGGCGGGGCCGAACACCAGCAGCATGCCGCCAGGTCTGAGCACCGATGCGGCAACCTTAAGTTCCGTCGCGTCGTCCTCAATGTGCTCCAACACGTTGAGGTACAGCGCGGCGTCGAACTGCTGGTCGCCGTGCGTTCGCCGGTAGGCGTCCAGCGTCTCCTGGTGAGCGGCGATGCGCGGCGAGATCGCCGCGTAGGACCCAAGCTGGTCGAACATGTTCGCCGCGGGCTCGAGGGCCGTGATTTCCACGTCCGCAAATCCTTCGACGAGCTTGCGGGAGATCGTTCCGCTGCCTGCCCCCACCTCCAGCACCCGGCCCTTGAGGTGTTCCGCGAATTCCTCCAGAACCCAGTCAAAGAAGTACTTGGCGGTACCGAGTCGCTCCAGGTCCTCGGCAGCGCCGAACTCCTCGTCAAGGAACCGCCTTCCCGATGGCGACAACCGCCGCTGGCGGGTTCTGTCGATGACGCCTCGAAGGGCCGCCAGATGCTGGGTGAAGCTGAGGATGTCCGGCGCGAGCAGGCCGCCCTGTGCGCCACCGACCGGCGGCCGGTAGATGATCGGTCCCTCCACGACGCGGAATCCGTTGGCTACTGCGAGCGCGACAAATGCCGCCTGCAGGCCATGGCTGCCGGTGGCGCCATCCGGAACCTCGAACTGTTCGACGACTTGTCGCCGGGCGATCCGGAAGCTCGTTGTCGCGTCGCGGATGCCACGGGTGCCCGTGAGCAGGCGAAACGCATGGTTCGCAAGACGACCCAGCACCCAACGGCCCAGGCTCAATCCCGGCGTGCCACTCCCCCGCGTCCAGCGTGAGCCGATCACGACGTCGGCGTTGCGTCGCAGCAGCAGGTCGACCAGACCGGGGATCTCGGTCGCGTCGTGCCGGCCGTTGGCGTCCAGGGTCGCGATCAGGTGGGCGTCATCCTCTTGCAGCGCCAGGCGGAAGCCGTCGACGTACGCGGCGCCTCCGTCGGCCGGTCCTGTGACCGTACGAAGGTCCAGATCCAGCCCCTCAACAGCTGCTGTTGCCAGGTCCTCGAGCGCTTCTCCCTCCCCGTTGATCAGCAGCACGCGCAGACCGATGCCCCGTATCCGCAGGGCATAGGCGGCCACGGCGAGGTCCCGCAGCACCGTGCCTACGGCGTCGCTGACGCCGTAGGCCGGCAGCACCACGGTTACTCCGTCGACGTGTTTCACACCCGCCCCGTTCTTGCCGCCGTTGCGTTCTCACCGGATACCGTACCGGTGATGCGGATTGCCCACGTGGTGCCGTTTGGAGAGCAACCCTGGTCCGGCATCACGACGGTGATCGTGGACCTGTCCGCTGCACTGGCGAGGCGCGGCCACGATGTGACGGTCTGGCAGCTGCGCCCATGGGACACGGAACGCTATGCGAGTCAGCAGGCTCGGCTCGATGCCGCAGGCGTCGCCGCGAACCTCGTGCCGTTCCCACAGGACCACCCCTGGCTCATGGTCGGGCGGGTGCCGCTGCCCACCGCGGACATCGTTCACCTCCACGCCGGCTTCAACCCCTCGACGACCCGGGTAGCGCGATCGCTGTCCGGACCGTACGCGTTCTCGCCCCACGGCAACTACATGCCCGCGTCGAGGCGGCGCAGCCGGCTCCGCAAGGACGTGTACGCGTGGCTGTTCGAGCGCGGCATGATCCGCCGGGCGGCCCTGCTGTGCGCGCTCTCCGAAGAGGAGCGGCGGACGCTGGAAGCTTTCGGTCCCCGTGCGCCGATCGCCGTCATCCCCAATGGTGTGAACCCGCCGAGCCCAGCGCGAGACGGTGCCGCGTGGCGGGCTCGTGCAGGGGTCCCCGAC
>WHTG01000266.1 GCA_009377835.1 Nitriliruptorales bacterium | reverse complement strand
TACGACGGCCGCCGCAACCAGGGGCGCGACGATGGGCAGCCCCACCCCGAGTCCCAGCACGTCCAGCGGGCCTGTGTTGTGGGCGACGAGAAACGCGGCGTTGCGCCCGAGCAGGTCGAGCAACGGCTGCGCCAGTGCCACCGTCACCAGCGCCACCAGCGAACCGGCCACATGCAGGGGGCGCAGGTGCGAGCGGCGGTCGGTGGTCTCGGCGGCGTCGGATGTCATTCGGCTGCGCTGCCCCCGGTCACTGCGACGGGATCAGGGTGAGGTCGTCGCCCCGTCCCACCAGGAACAGCTGCACCTCGTTCGCGCCGCGCTTCAGTGCCGTTGGCGGCACAAGCGCGCGGAACCCGCCCGCAGCGTCATTGCCGAGGTCGGCTTGCGTCACCGCAACGATGCGCCCGTTGATCGCCACGGCGACGATCGGTGGATCCTCGGCGTCGGCCCCATCGATGCTGCCGGACACGTGCGCCGGCACGGACGCGGACTGCAGATCCACGTCGCCGTACGCCTCCGGCGAGTCCAGGGTGGCCGACAGGCCTTTCGCATTGCCGGGGTTGGCGGGCACCTGCTCGCCCAGCAGGCTGTGGGTGCCGTCGGGAGCGAGATAGAAGAAGTCGCCGGGCGCCCCGCCTGCGTCGAACAGGGCCAGCTTGCGTCGCAGCGCCTCGTCCCGGGCTGAGGGTTCGAGCGGGAACTCGTGGCGGGAGCCGTCGACGTCGATCACCAGCCGTCGCCGGAGCGGTTCGGCGTTCCTGTCGAGCGCGGAGCGTCCGTCCAGGTCCAGCGACGACTCCACTCCGAGGATGTCGATCAGCGTCGGCAGGATGTCGATGTTCTGCAGCGGCTCGTCGATCGTGCGGGCGCGCCGCTGCCCGGGGGGGTTGATGAACAGGGGGACGTAGCCGATCTCGCCGAACGTCTCCCGGTCCAGATCACGCAACGCCGTGCCGGGCGCGAAGCTGGCGCCGTGGTCTGCCGTCACGACGATCAGCGCGTCGTCGTACATGCGCTGCCTGCGCAGGTGGTCGAGCAGCTCACCGATGAGCCTGTCGGCGGCCTGTGTCTGGACGAGATGCAGTTGGTAGCCCTGGGCCACCGGCCAGGGCCGCTGTGTCCAGACTCCGTCGTCGTCCAGGGCCGGTTCCGCGCCGCCGCCGTGGCGGCGTCCGTTGGGCAGGTACAGCCACGGGCGGTGCGGAAAGATTGTGTGCAGGAAGTGCAGCATGGGCCGGCGTGATGCCTTGATCCCCGCGATGAACCGGCGGAAGGCCAGCGGGTGGTTCGCCCGCCGGGGTGGGGGCGCGCCGGCCCTGATGGCCAGGCGTTTCTCACGCGGCGTCAGCGCGCGCTCACCGCGCTCGGGCCGCCCGACGCCGCCGACGCGGGCCGGTGGATCCGGCGTCTCGGCAACGGCCTGGAGTGCGTCGAAGTCACCCCACGACTGGTCGACCGGTGGCAGGCCGTCGGCCATGTCCTCGGGGAACACCAGGTGCATGCCGACGATGCCGACGTCCCGGACGAGCGACTCGTTGGTAGACGTCCGCGACGGCCGGCGGCGGGTCTGGGGATTGCAGCCTGCCTTCGGGCAGAGGTTGGTCAGCGGCTCCACCGCGCGGACCCCGTAGTCGTGGTCGAGCAGCGCCAGCATGTTGGTGGGGTGGTCCTCGGCGGTGGGCAGCGCGTAGGGGTCGGAGTACCGCCCGCTCAGCGTCGCCGGGACAGCGTCCACCGTGGTGGGATGCACGGTGGTCAGGCTCGTGAAGAAGCTGCCGTCGCGCGCAAGGCGGGCCAGCGCCGGAAATCTCTCGGTGTCGAGTCCCGCGTCCTTGTCCAGCAGCGACACCAGCGGCAACTCGTCGAAGACGACGAAGACGATCGGTGGCAGGTCGCCTTCGCCGCCGCTGACGGTGGCCTCGACTTGCTCCTCGTCGACCACCAGACCCCTGACCGGCGACGAGAACAGGAACATCCCGGCGACGATCGGTGCTGCGATCGCTGCCAGGCTCAACGCCCGGCGCAGCGCCGCACTGCGCCGGTACGCAGCAGCGGCGCCGACCCCGGCGAGCGCCGCGACCGCGAGCCACAGCGGCCCTGGAGCTCGCCGGCCCATACCCGTGATGGTGAGGACGACGAGGACGAGGACCGCGACCAGCGCCGCCACGACCGCCAGATGCATCCCGGCGCCACCACGTGGCGTGACGGCCCTGACGAGCAGCACCACCGCTGCCAGCAGCAGCGGCACCGCAAGGGTCAGGCCAACCCCGAGCGCGATCACATGCAGGCGCCCGGCGTCGTGCGCGACGAAGAAGTCGGCATTCCGACCCAGCAGATCGAGCAGCGGTTGCCCCACGCCCAGCGTGAACAGGGCGACCAGCGATCCGATGATCTCCAGGGGCGTGAACGGAACGCGCCCCCGGTCACCCGTCGGTTTGTGCTCCCCGTCGCCCTCCTGGCCAGCTGCTCCAGTCGAGGCGTCAGGCGCCATGGCACTTCTTGTACTTCAGCCCGCTGCCACAGGGGCACGGGTCGTTGCGCCCGACCTTGTCCTCGTGCCGCACCGTCTGCTGCGACCTGGCCGCCGTCACGTTGGCGGCATGCTGGCCACCGCCGGCGTTCCCCCGGGCCTCGCCGGCGTCCACCGTGTAAGTACTCGACCCCGGTTTCGTCGTCGTCGTGCCCTCGGTCACCGACGACGTGTAAGACAACCGCTGTGGGGTTGCTGCCTTCTGGTCGCGCAGCGCCAGGCGCTTCACCGCGGCGGTCGGCTCCTCGGGTTCGTCTCGCGCCCGGCGGTCGAACGATTCGTCGCGCTCCACCGGGAGGTTGAAGAAGTAGCCGGTGGCCTCCTCCTTGATGTGCGCCATCATCTGCCCGAAGGCCTCGTAGGCCTCGCGCTGGTACTCGACCAGAGGGTCGCGCTGGCCGACAGCGCGCAGACCGATGCCCTCCCGGAGGTGGTCCATCTCGTAGAGGTGCTCGCGCCAGATCCGGTCGACGACCGACAGGATGACGCGCCGCTCCACCTGCCGCATGACTTCAGACCCGACGTCCTTCTCCCGGTGCTCGTAGGCGGTCATCACGTCGTCGAGCAGCATCTGCTGCAACTCCTCGGACGTGATCGCGTCGAGGTCGAGTGTCCCGCGGTCGATCGTGACGGGATAGATCAGTTCCAGCGCCGCCCAGAGCTCATCCAGGCTCCACTCCTCGGGGAAGACGCCTGCCGGCGCATAGGTCGCGACGAGGTTCGCCACGGTCTCGGTGACGAAGTCCTCGGCGTACTCCTCCACCTTGTCGTCCGGTCCTTCCAGGACCGTGGACCGCTGCTTGTAGATGATCTCGCGCTGCTTGTTCATCACGTCGTCGTACTTCAACACGTTCTTGCGGATCTCGAAGTTGCGCGCCTCCACCTGCGCCTGGGCCCGTGCGACGGCGTTGGAGACCATCTTGTGCTCGATGGGCACGTCGTCGGGCAGCTTCAGCCGGTTCATGATCGATTCGACCGCCGATGCGTTGAACAGACGCATGAGGTCGTCTTCGAGCGAGAGGTAGAACCGGGAGTCGCCAGGGTCCCCCTGCCGGCCGGAGCGGCCTCGCAGCTGGTTGTCGATCCGGCGCGACTCGTGCCGCTC
>WHTG01000241.1 GCA_009377835.1 Nitriliruptorales bacterium | reverse complement strand
GACTTTCCTGTGTCGCTACCGCTTCGCTGCTTGAGCGACTTTCCTGTGTCGCTACCGCTTCGCTGCTTGAGCGACTTTCCTGTGTCGCTACCGCTTCGCTGCTTGACAACGCCCTCCGGCGTCCCTAATGGTCAGACCTTAACGGAACGAACAGGAAGGCGAGGATGGACGCGAAGGTCACGGTCCCCACCCTGCAGCGCATGAAGGCGGAGGGACGCAAGATCGTGGGAGTGGTCGCCTGGGATTACCAGATCGCCCGGATCGTGGACCGCGTCGGCGTGGACATTGTCTCCGTCGGCGACACCGTCGGCACCAACCTGTGGGGTCAGCCCAACCCCCTGGAGGTGACGATGGACCAGATGGTCGTCGTGTGCCAGGCCGTGCGCCGCGGCGTCGAGCGTGCGCTGGTCAGCGTGGACTTCCCCTTCGGGCCGCTCCAGGAGGGTCCGGAAAGCGCGGTGCAGGCGGCGATCCGCTTCGTCAAGGAGAGCGGTGCCGATCTGGTCAAGCTCGACGGCGCCGCGGACTTTCCAGACGCTGTCACAGCGGTCGCGCGGGCGGGTATCCCGGTCTTCGCCCAGCTAGGCATCACGCCGCAGACCGCGCTGCGGTACGGCATGGAGTACCAGGCGATGTCGCAGCCCGGCGCGCAGGTGCCCGAGGCGATGGCGGAGCAACTGGTCGACGAGGCCCGCCGGCTGGAGGAGGCCGGGGCGTCACTGCTCGACTTCACCAACTCGGGTGCCGTGGTCGGCCCCCGTGTTGTCGAAGCCGTGTCCATCCCGGTGCTCGGCGGCTTCGGCGGTGGCCCGTGGCTCGACGGTCGAGTGCGGATGGCGCATGCCGCGATCGGCTACTCGGCGGCGGCGCTCGACAGCGACGCCGAGCGGTACGCCAACGTGGCACAGATCGCGTTCGACGCACTGACCACGTTCGCCGAGGACGTCCGGTCCTCGCGGCAGATCAAGGGCGGCGTCCCGGTGAAACCGGCTTCCTGACTTCTGCAGGACCCTCTCATCGGAAGGGAGCATCTGTGCCCACCGCGGTAGTCGACGGCATCGCAACCGAATACGAGGTCGTGGGTTCGGGACCGCCTCTGCTGCTGTTCTCACCCGGCGGTTTCAACGCGACGATGCAGAACTGGCGGGTGCAGGGGGTCTACCGGACCGTCAAGCCGCTGGAGACGCTGTCGCGGCGGTTCACGTGCATCGCGTTCGACCGCCGCGAGGCCGGGCGGTCGGGTGGCCGCGTCGAGCGCATCACGTGGAGCGACTATGCCAACCAGGGCGCCGGACTCCTCGACCATCTCGACATCGAGCAGGCGCACCTCATGGGCGGGTACCAGGGGTGCGCGCCCGTCGTGCGATTCGCGGCCGACTACCCGGAACGGACGCTGAGCACGGTGCTGTTCTGGCCCACCGGCGGCGCCCGCTACCGGATCCGCAACCACCAGCAGTTCGCGGTACACCTCGCCTACGCCGAGGAGCGCGGCCTGCACGGTGTCGTCGACCTGGCGCGCAGCCACGACAAGGGCTTCAGCCGGGACCCGAGGATCGGTCCCTGGGGGCCGGTTCTCCGCCACGACGAGTCGTTCGCTGAGCAGTACGTCCGCCAGGATCCCGACCGCTATGCCCTGATCGTGGGCGGCATGGTGCGCGGGCTGATCGACCGCGACACGGCGCTCGGCGCCGAGCCCGAGGACCTGCTCGGCCTCGACGTTTCCGCTCTGGTCGTCCCTGGGCAGGATGTCAACCACGCGACTTCGGCGGCCCGGTACCTGGAGGAGTGCATCCCGAACGCGCAGTACTGGGACGTCCCGGTGGCCGAGCAGACCGAGGAGGCGACGCCGGCGAGAATCCTGGAGTTCCTCGAGGGCGTGGAGGCCGCTCGCCGCTGACGGCCACCCGGTGAGAACGGCGTCAGCCGGTGAGGTCCCGGGTCCCCTCGGCGAACAACTCGTCGACGTCGGGACGGCGGTCAAGGATGCGTTGCGTCACCGCGTGGTCGACCAGCAGGTCGAGCATCGCGCGGTTCGGCGCGATGCCGTACGGCAGCGGATCCTCACCGGTGATGTCCATGACCCGCTGATAGGTGCGGTCGGCGGGGGTCAGCTGCGCGATCGCCGCCTGGCGCAACCGGCGCACGTAACGTGCCTTCGCCTCGGCGAAGGCGGTGAACACGTCGGCGGCCAGATCGCGGTGCGCCTCGAGCAACTCGTCCTTCACCACGACGAGGTGGTTGATGGGGTACAGGCCACGCCCGCGAAGCGCAGTCAGTGCCGCCTCCTCCGGGGCGTGGATGAGCGGCGCCACGTCGGGATGGTCCACGTCGAGGTTCACCGCGGCGGCGAGCTCTCCCGAAGCGACCATGTCGGCCACGTCGCGGCCTTCCTCGACCGGCACCACATTCGGTGGCGGCTGGTACTCCGCAACGTGCTCGTCGCCTGACAACACCCACGTCACCTTGCTCAGATCGAGGGCGTGCTCTTCCTGCAGGATGGCTCGCGCCCACACGCCCGTCGTGACCGTGTAGCCGCGGCCGACGCCGACGCGCTTGCCTTCCAGCTCCTTCGGGCTGCTGATCTCGGATCTGGTGTTGTAGACGACGGCGCCATGGTGGAAGCCGCGAACCAGGAAGACCGGCAGCGCGGTGAAACGCTTGCCGTGCGCCTTCGCGCACAGGTAGGTCGTGATCGCCATCTCGCACACGTCGAACTCCAGCCCCCGCACCATGCGGCGGAAGGCGCGCACGAGCACGGGCACCTCTTCGAAGTCGAACGTGTAGCCGCGCGGCGTCACCGACCCGTCCTTGAGCGCCGCGTTGTTGCCCTGCGTCCGCGTGACGGTCTTCAGCGCCATCCCGGTCATCACGGCGAACCTCGCACGGCCCCGAGCACCCTGCAACCGTCCCGCCGCCGGATGCGACAGATCCGTCTCACATACTCGACACCGGGCGGCCGCGTGGGGTTGGTCCGCACCCGCCCACCATAGGATTGCCACATGGGAGAACAGGTCTTGGCCGCCGTACGAACCGCCCCGAGCACGACCGAGCTTCGTGAATTCCCGATGCCCGACATCGGCGACGACAGCGCACTGATGAAGGTCGAGGTCGCGGGCATCTGCGGGACGGACGTGAAGCTGTACGGCGCGCCTCGCTCCGACGATCCGGTGATCATGGGCCACGAGAACATCGGGATCATCGCCAGTGCTGGACGCCAGTTCACCGAGTGGCAGGGGGTCCGGGAGGGGGACCGCGTCTTCGTCGAGCACTATGTTGGATGCCGCAAGTGCGAGTGGTGCCACAAGGGTGAGTACCGCCACTGCTTCTCCACGGACTGGCGGTACAACCCGGACGCCCGCCGCTACGGCTACACGTCCGCGGAGCTCGCGCCGCACCTGTGGGGCGGGTTCGCCCAGTACATGTACCTGCCCTGGAACGCCGTGGTGCACAAGGTGCCCGACAACGTGTCGGCGGAACTGGCCGGAATCGTGACGCCGATGTCCAACGGCATCGAGTGGGCGCTGTTCGACGCCGGCGTGGGCTACGGCGATTCGGTGCTGATCCAGGGGCCGGGGCAGCAGGGGCTGTCGCAGGTGGTCGCTTGCAAGCAGGCGGGCGCGTCACAGATCATCGTCACGGGGACGTCGCGCGACGCCGCCCGGATGGAGCTGGCGAAGACGCTCGGCGCGGACAGCGTCATCGACGTGCAGCGCGACGATCCCCTGGAGCAGGTCATGGACGTCACGGGGGGCCGCGGCGTCGACGTGTCTCTGGACTGCACCTCCGGTGCCGGACCCATCCCCGTCCTGCTCGGCATTGATGCGATGAAGCGCCGCGCCGGCGTGATCGTGATCCAGGGGGAGCTGGCGGCGTTCCCCGACTTCCCGGTCAAGAAGCTGACCGAGAAGGCCATCACGATCAAGAGTGCGCGAGGCCACAGCTACCGCGCCTGCGAGCTCGCACTCGGGCAGCTCTCATCGAAGCGCTTCCCCCTGGACCTGCTCACCACCCACACCTTCGGCCTACCCGAGGTCGACCTCGCGATCAACGCCGTCGGCGGCAAGGGTGAGCAGGACGTGATCCACGTGTCCCTGCTCCCGTGGAAGTAGGGAGCGGCATGGCAGTCGTCGTCCGCAACATTCCCCGCACCAACCGGTCCACGGTCGACGACTTCGCCGCGGTCGGGGTCGCGACGGTGCATGAAGCCCAGGGGCGCACCGGTTACCTCGACCCGCGTCTGCGGCCGATCTACCCCGGTGCGCACATCGCGGGCACCGCCGTGACCGTGAGCGTGCCGCCAGGGGACAACTGGATGCTGCACGTGGCCGTCGAGCAGTGTCGGGAGGGCGACATCGTCGTCGTTGCGCCCACCTCGCGCTCCGAATCCGGCTACGT
>WHTG01000042.1 GCA_009377835.1 Nitriliruptorales bacterium | reverse complement strand
GATTCACGTTCGAACTCGCCGAGATAGGGCACCTCGACCACGTCCTGGCGCAGATCCGCCGGATCGAGGCGGTATACGACTGCTACCGCGTGGTCCCGCGCCCCGCGAAGACGACGAACACGCCGCAATCCTGAGCCGCCCGCCGCACTCATGAGATCGCACCCCTGGAAGTGGTGAAAGTTGGTCACCGTGGTCCTCAGCGTTGGGTTGCTGAAGCTGGCGGTGGTGATGCGGGCAGACTGATCAAGGGCCATCTGAAGAACACCTCTTTCGCGTTGCTTTTGCTCGGGACACGCCGAGGATCTACCGGTTGCCCACCCTCATCGCGGAACCGCCCGAAATCCCCCACCACGACCCGGGACTGCTGCACGTTTGGTCCGTGTTGATCAGGCTCCGCGAATCGGCGTTGAGATTGTTGAGCCGGAATTGCCCTTACAGGTCATTATGTCCCACGTAGCAATTCCGGTGGTAGTACATATTTCCGACAGGTGCTGCTGTGGGTCATCAATCTTGATTACTCCACGGCCGTTACGGGGGCCAGCGACAGTTAATCCAAAGGGGGGATGGTATGCGCGCGTCGCTCCACCTACCGTCACGGATGAAGCGTCTCAGCTGACGCTTTGGTGATCTACGACGCGCGGGCGTCGAAGGGTGGGACCATCTTGCAATTCACGCAGATAGCACTTGAGCAGCGGAGGCGAGGAATCACGGTGGTCGCCGTGCTCTCGCTGATCGTCGCGATGCTGGCGGTGCCGGCATTCGCTACGCATTATCAGGCGAGTTTGGAGGGCAGCGAGTTCCAGATCGATGATGACGCGAACCTGAAAGTTGATGCGGATCCCGACGCGACCCTTGATTGGGCGAACGTCACTGAGGTTCGGCGGCAGGATGAGCCGACGGGTACCGGCGACAACTCCTACAAGGGCGGAGTGAAGGAGGACACGTCGTGTCCGCAGGAGACGACGGGCAGCATCCCCAACAATAAGAGCGACCTGCTCAGCTTCGGCGCCTACGAAGAAGAGGGCGGAGCCGGTGACGCGGGGTTCTTGCATCTGTTCTGGTCGCGGGTCAACAACCCCAGCGGCACGACGCTTATGGACTTCGAGTTCAACCAGTCGGAGGTGGGGTGTGCCGTGGGCCCGAACTTCCAGCGCACCGAGGACGACATCCTGCTGGAGTACTCCATCGATCAGGGCGGCGCGCGGGCCGACATCACGATCCGCCGGTGGACCGCCGACGGCGCGTGGGGCGCGGCGACTGCGTTGAGCGCGCAGGACGCGACCGGCACGATCAACTCGTCGGTGATCCCGGCCGCGGAGTCTGACGGGCTGATCACGGCTGGGTCGTTGTCGGCGCGGACCTTCGGTGAGGCCACGATCGACCTCGACGCGATCTTTGACGACACCAAGTGCGAGTCGTTTGGCAGCGCGATGCTCAAGAGCCGTGCGTCGGACTCGTTCACCTCGCAGCTGAAGGACTTCATCGCGCCGGTGCCGATCAGCCTGACCAACTGCGGCCAGGTCATCATCCGCAAGGAGACCATCCCTGACGGCGCGACGGCGACGTTCGGCTACACCAAGACGTTTGGCACCGACCCGGCCAGCACCAACACCTTCTCGCTGCAAGACGGCGGCAGCAAGACCTACGACGGGGTGCTGTTCGGCACGGGCTACACGGTTGACGAGACCACCGTGCTCGACGAGTGGGAGTTCACCAGCGTCGACTGCTCGGCCAGCTCGGGCGTCGCTGCGGACATCACCGGCTCGGTGGTGACGTTCGATATTGACGACGCCGACGACGTGTTGGACTGCACCTACACCAACACGCAGCTGACGGGTTCGGTCCTGGTGCACAAGGTCGACGACGCCGGGGCGTTGTTGGCGGGTGCGGGCTTCACGCTCACGCCTGGGGATGTGGCCATGACCGAGAGCGACGACGGTGTGTTCTGCACCGACGGTCTGTTCCTCGGCGACTACACGGTCACCGAGTCCACGGTGCCGCCGGGCTACACCGGTGGGGACCCGCAGAACGTGACGGTGGATTCGGCGAGCACCTGCGCGGAGCGTCTTGCTACCGAAGGTGAGCTGCCGGATCTGACGTTCACCAATAACCCAGTGCCGGGCACGGTGACCATCACCAAGGTTGATGACGCCGATCCGGCCAACGCGCTGGACGGCGCGGGCTTCACGCTGTATGTCGACGACGACCCCAACGGTGTGTGGGACGACGTCAACGAGACGACGGTGGCCAAAGCCGAGCAGCTTACGGTGGGCGGTGAGACCACCTTCACCGAGGTGGCGCAGGGCTTCTACTGTGCGGTGGAGAGCACCACACCCAGCGGCTACGAGACTGCCGACCCGCAGTGCTTCGAGATCACCGTCGGCACCACCCCGAAGGGGCCGACCATCGAGCTGACCTTCGTGGACGTGCGGTTGCACAAGGTCATAGTGATCGTGTGCCACGAGGGCACGAACACGCTGGCGGAAAGCACCGTCACCAACGGCAGCGGCGAGTTGCAGACGCTGGTCGCGTCTGACCTGGAAGCCGAGCTCTGTGCACTTGATGGGTTCGGTGGTAAGGGCCACGGCGAGAAGCAGCTGACCGTCGACGTCGGCAGCGACGCTCACAACTGAGCGCCGCCGCCTGGCGTTTCACACAGCACAGCGGGGACCGGCGACGCCGGTCCCCGCTTCACGTCTGGGATCGCGGAGGCCGGACGCCGCCGCTCGCGCGCCACACCGAGGAACGTCTTCAACCGATTGGTTGACAACGGGCAACGCTTCGCCTACAGTGTGTTTCAACCAAATGGTTGAACACAGGATGGAGGCGGTGTGGCGGCTGATCAGCTCTCACGGGTCTTCTCGGCGCTGGCCGACCCGATCCGCCGCGACATGGTCTCGAGACTGACCGTGGCAGACGCCACCGTCAATGAGCTGGCCGAGCCCTACGACGTGACAGTCCAGGCCGTGTCCAAGCACCTCAAGGTGCTGGAGGATGCCGGAGTGGTCAGCCGCACACGGCAGGCACAGCGTCGCCCGGTGCACCTCGAAGCGGAGGTGTTCGACCTGATGACGAAGTGGATCGAGCGCTACCGCCGCCAGGCTGAGGAGCGCTATCGCCGCCTCGACGACGTCCTCCGGTCAATGCCGGAGGACATGGACCCCACACCGCCGCGCGAGGAACCCAGAGCACCCGAGACAGGAGCACAGACATGAGCACCACAACCCACGA
Source organism: Nitriliruptorales bacterium (assembly GCA_009377835.1). Lineage (GTDB taxonomy): Bacteria > Actinomycetota > Nitriliruptoria > Euzebyales > Egibacteraceae > WHTG01. The sequence continues at coordinate 16,807 of WHTG01000042.1, read as the reverse complement.
AACCGAGATCATCGCCGACCCGGACGTCCCCCTCATCCGAATCATCCGCGAGTTCGACGCACCACGGGAGAAGGTCTTCCGTGCCCACACCGAGCCCGATCTGATCGTCCAGTGGCTGGGGCCGCGGCGCCTCGAGATGCGGATCGACCACTACGACTGCCGCACCGGTGGGTCGTACCGCTACCTGCACGTCGAGGACGGCATCGAGTACGGCTTCCACGGCTGTTTCCACGAGGTGCGTCCCTCGGAACTCATCGTTCAGACGTTCACCTTCGAGGGGTTCCCCGACGGGGTCGCGCTGGAGCGCCTGGTCCTGGACGACCTCGGCGACGGACGCACGCGGCTGACGGCGACTTCGCTCGTGGACTCGTTCGAGGGCCGCGACGCCGCCATCGCCAGCGGGATGGAGATGGGGATCCGCGAGGGCTACGAGCGCCTCGACGAACTGCTTGCCGGTTGACATTGCCCTGCTCGCGGAGGATGTACGACGATGCGCGCACCGTCGGCAGCAGGAGCGCCAGTGCTGGGAAGCCAGGAACGTTTTCTCGAGATGTACGAGCTGGGGATGTGGCAGGCGAACTGCTACATCCTCGGTGACCGTACGCTGCAGCGCGCCGTTGTCGTCGATCCGGGTCAGGACGCGTTCCAGATGGTGCTGGAGCGCCTGGCTGCCAACGACGTGACGTGTGAGGCGATCCTGCTCACGCACGGACACCTCGACCACGTGTGGTCGACGCCGCAGCTCGCCGAGAAACTCGACGTGCCGGTGTTCCTCCACCCTGCGGACAGATGGCTCTGGGACGACCCCGCGAAGGCATTCGGCAACTTTCCGCCCGGTGTGCTCGAGACGCAGTTCGGGCTCACATGGCACCCGACCGGTGACCGGCTGCAGGACCTGCGCGACGGTATGCGCTTGACGTGCGCCGGCATGAAGGTCGAGGTCCGCCACACGCCGGGACACACCCCGGGCTCGTCGGTGTTCCTCATGCGCGATGGCGATCCCCCGGTCCTGCTGTCCGGCGATCTCGTGTTCGCCGGGTCCGTCGGACGCACTGACTTCCCCCGCGGGTCGTTCGAGGAGCAGAACGACTCCTTGCGACGCGTCGTCCTCCCCCTGGACGACGAGACCCGCGTCTATTCCGGTCACGGGCCGGAGACCACGGTCGGCGTGGAGCGGCGGACCAACCCGTTCCTGCGCGCGCTGATCTGACGGTCCCGCGCCGCCGTAGCCTGCAGGCCTCTGTGACCCCCCGTCCACCCCCTACGAAGGTGGTTGATAACTCGCGCCGCACGCACGTTGGTTGATAAGCGGCGCGATATACCCGCCGGATATCAACCAACCCCGTTACCAGCGAGTTATCAACCACCTCTTCGGGGCGGGGTGTGGGGATTTCGTGCGTGGAGGGAGCAGGCCGTAGCGTGCAGGTCATGGCGATCCCCGAGCCCGTCAAGGGCGCCCCGGACTGGCTGCCGCCGGACGCGGCGGCCTTCGAGGCCATCGAGCGGACCTTCCTCGACGTGGCAGCACTCGCCGGCTACCAGCGCATAAGAACCCCGATCTTCGAACACACGGAGGTGTTCTCCCGCGGGGTGGGCGCGTCCACCGACGTGGTGCAAAAGGAGATGTACACGTTCGCCGACAAGGGCGGCCGGTCGCTCACGCTGCGCCCAGAGGGGACCGCCGGCGTGGTACGCGCCGCCCTGCAGGCCGGTGTGCCGCGTGCGGGTGGCCTGCCGGTCAAGTACTCCTATGCAGGGGAGTACTTCCGCCACGAGCGCCCCCAGGCCGGTCGGCAACGCGAGTTCAACCAGGTCGGCATCGAGGCCCTCGGCAGCGACGATCCCGCACTGGATGCAGAAGTCGTGCTGCTGGGCTGGGAGGCGCTGCAACGCGTCGGTGTCCGGGACCTGACACTGCGGATGAATTCGCTGGGCGACCGCGAGGACCGCGCCACGTACCACGACGTGCTCAACGCGTTCCTCGACGACGTCGAGAATCTCCCTCCGGACGTGCAGCAGCGGCGACACCTCAATCCTCTACGCGCGTTCGACTCGAAGGCGCCTGGCATGACCGCGATCATGGCCAACGCGCCGCTGTTGATCGACCACATCGGCGAGGAGCCGCGGGAACACCATCGGACGGTGGTGGCGCTGCTCGAGGGGGAGGGTGTGCCCCTGTCGCACGACCCGTCGCTCGTGCGAGGCCTCGATTACTACTCGCGAACGACGTTCGAGTACCAGGCCGGCGACCTGGGCGCGCAGAATGCGGTCGGCGGCGGCGGCCGCTACGACGGGCTGGCCGAGGACCTCGGCTGGAGTGAGCGTTTCCCCGGCATCGGGTGGGCCCTGGGCGTCGACCGGACCCTCCTCGCGATCAAGGCGTCAGGTGTGGACATCCCCACGACTCCGCGCGTCGACGTCTTCGTCGCCGTGGCGGACGCCTCGCTCCAGTCAGACGCGTTCGCGCTGGTCACCCAGCTGCGGCGGGCCGGCGTCGCGAGCGACCTGGCCTTCGACGGAAGGAGCATGAAGGCGCAGCTGAAGGTGGCTGATCGCTCCGGCGCACGATGGACGGTCATCGTGGGACCGGATGAGGCCGCGCGCGGCGTCGTGACGGTCAAGGACCTCGACACGGGGGAGCAGCGCGAGTCCAAGCGCGACGAGGTCGCGGCGCTGCTCGCCGCGGCGGCGACGGGGCGCGAGGCCGCTGAGTAGCGGACGGCCTCACACCAGACGTGAACCGCTGGCGAGCAGACTGAGCACCACACCGCCGGCGGCCGCAATCGCCAGGCGAAACGCCGCGGACCGCTGTCCCACCGCCCACGAGATCGGGATCGCGGCGACGACGGTGGCAGTTGCGATCAACAGCACGCGTGCGGGCGCCGCCAGATCGGGAACACCCACGAACACCATCGCGACTCCCCCCCCGGAGAAGGCCGCAGCGGCGGCCAGCGAGCCCGCGGCTCCTGCGCGGTGCGGCAGGCCGCGCACCCCAGTTGCCGCGTCGAGCGTCAGGTCCGGCAGCGCATTGGCGAAGTGGGCGCCGGCGCCGAGCGCCGCGCCGGTGAAGACGGCCCACGGCTGCGGCCACTGGGGCGGCTGCAGCGCGAGTGTGACCACCACCGGGAGCAGCCCGAACGCCCCCGCGTACGGAACGACGCTGGCCGGCGTCGACTTCAGCCCCAGGTTGTAGCCCCAGGCGAGCGCCACGGCCGCCATGTGCCCGACGGTCGCCCGCCATCCCAACTGGAGGGAAAGCACCAGACACGCCGCGACCGCTATGGCCGCGCCGCGCACGACGGTCTGGTCGGCGATGTCCCCTCGAACCAGGGGCTTGGCCCGCCGCTCGGCCGCACGATCTCGATGGCGGTCGACCCAGTCGTTGCTCCACCCGACGGAGAGTTGTCCGGCGAGCACAGCGGCAGCGACCCAGGCGGCCCGTGCCGGCGTGATCCCCGCGCCGAGGGCCAGCAGCGTCGCGAAGGTCGTCACGGCGACCGTCGGCGCCAGGTGGCTGCAACGGGCCAGGGCGACGACCGTTCGCATAGCGGCATCCTGCCACCGCTAACCTGCCTCGCCATGACGCCCTACGGATCGTTGCGGACGCACGGCGCCGGCATCCTGCGCCGGCAGGACGACGGGGAGCGGGTCACGCTGGCCGGTTGGGTGGCGACGCGGCGGGATCATGGCGGCAAGGCGTTCTTCGACCTGCGGGACCGCAGCGGTGTCGTGCAGGTCGTCGCGGAGTCGGACGAGGCGCTGGACACCGTGCACCGCCTGCGCAGCGAGTACGTGGTGCGTGTCACCGGTGCCGTCCGGGTCAGGCCGGAGGGCATGACGAACGACGCACTGGACACCGGAGAGGTCGAGGTCGCGGCGGGCGACGTCGAGATCCTGTCCTCCTCCCTGACGCCGCCGTTCCCCCTGGAGGACCGTGTCGACGCCGACGAGACCATGCGGCTGCAGTACCGGTACCTGGACATCCGACGGCCGTCGGTCGCGCGTGTGATGCGCATTCGCTCCCAGGTCACAGGGGTCATCCGCCGCGTCATGGAGGCCAACGGTTTCCTGGACATCGAGACGCCTCTTCTCACCCGGTCAACGCCGGAGGGTGCGCGCGACTTCCTGGTCCCGTCGCGGTTGCAACCCGGCAGCTTCTACGCGCTCCCCCAGTCGCCGCAGCTGTTCAAGCAGTTGCTGATGGTCGCGGGTATGGAGCGCTACTACCAGATCGCGCGCTGCTTCCGCGACGAAGACCTCCGCGCCGACCGCCAGCCGGAGTTCACCCAGCTCGACGTCGAGGCAAGCTTCATCACGGAGGAGGACATCTACTCACTCCACGAGGAGCTGATGGCCACGCTGTGGCGTGAGGTCCTGGAAGTGGAGCTTGCGCTGCCGTTCCCACGGCTGCGCTTCGACGAGGCGATGCGCCGTTACGGGTCCGACAAGCCGGACACCCGCTTCGACATGGAACTGGTCGAGCTCGGCGAGGTCTTCGCCGACACCGAGGTCGGTGTGTTCAAGGGCGCACTCCATGCGGGCGGTTCCGTGATTGCGCTGTGCCTGCCGCAGGGCGGCTCCTCGACGCGCAAGCAGTTCGACGAGTGGGTCGAGTTCGCCAAGCGGCGCGGCGCGAGGGGCCTCGCCTGGGGCGTCGTCGAGTCGCCGACGGATCCGTCGGGTCAGGAGGGCCGAGGTTCTCTGCGCAGCCCGTTGTCGAAGTTCATGCGGCCCGAGGAGATCGCCGGGGTTCTGTCGGCTACCGGCGCGCGCCCCGGCGACGCCGTGTTCTTCGGCGCCGGCACGACTCGCCCGACTCAGGAACTCATGGGTGCGGTGCGCGTCGCGATGGCCGAGCGGCACGGCCTCATCCCCGACAGCTTGTGGAACTTCGTCTGGATCACCGACTGGCCGATGTTCGAGTGGAACGACGACGACAAGCGCTGGGACGCGATGCACCATCCGTTCACGGCACCGGCGACCCAGTGGCTGGACCGTCTGGAGGACGCGCCCGGCGAGGCGACGGCCCGCGCGTATGACCTGGCCCTGAACGGCACGGAACTCGGGGGCGGCTCGATCCGTATCCATCAGCGGGACGTGCAGGAGCGCGTGTTCACGCTGCTCGGCATCGACGAGGACGAGGCACGCGAGAAATTCGGGTTCCTTCTGGACGGCCTGTCCTACGGCGCGCCGCCTCATGGTGGCATTGCCTTCGGGCTTGACCGCCTCGTGATGCTCATGGCCGGAGGGCAGTCGTTGCGCGACGTCATTCCGTTCCCCAAGACGCAGTCCGGAGCGGACCCGCTGACCGCCGCCCCCGCCCCGGTCGACGACGACCAGCTCGCGGCGGTGGGCCTGCGGACGCTGCCGCCGTCCGCCAAGGGTTGACCATCCGCTCGGGTGTTCCTGGCCGCCGGCCCCGTACACTCCTGTCGGTGGCGCAACGGGAAGATGTCGCACCGGTGACGAGTCCCGGCGAGGGGCTTTCGAAGCCTCCGCTGCTCGCACGCCTGAACGCACGCGGCTTCCGGCTGTTGATGGCCGCAGACGCGATCGTGCTGTTCACGACGATGGCCGGCTTGACCGCCGCGCGGATTCTGTACTTCAACGGGCGTCTGAACGGACCGATTCGCAACTACACCATCGCGTTCGTGCTGTTCACCGCCATCTTCGTCGCGACGTACTACTTCGCCGGCGCCTACGAGCGCGAACTGCGCCTGGGCCAGCGCGCCGTGCTCCCGCAGATGGCCAGCCTCAGCTTCGGCGCCTGGCTGATCGTGGCATTGGTGCTCCTGGTCACGGAGCGCAACTTCATCCCGCTCAGCGCGTTCCCGACCGTGCTCGTGGTGTCGGTGCTGGGGGTGAGCGCCAACCGGTTCATCGCCCGCCGGCTGCGGCGCTCCAGGGGGGGACCGTCGCGGGTGTTGCTCGTCGGCGCGCCCGACGAGATCAACCTGGCGCAGACGCACCTCGAAGGTGACCAAAGCAGGGCGGTGGTCGTCGGCCAGGCTCCCGACGCCAAGGCACTGCTGACGCGGGTGGAACAGGCAGAGGCGACAGAAGTGCTGCTGCTCTCCGGCCGCATGCTCGACCAGCTGTATCCCGAACCCCTCCAGACGCTGGAGAACCGCGGTGTGGGCGTCCTCCAGCGCGTCATGGCGCGCGACACGCTGCTCGGTCTGGAGAACGTGCGGGAGATCGCAGGTATGCCGTTCGTCGCCCTGCGCACCCACACGCTGCCTGTCTCCCGCGCTCGCTTCAAGCGGTCGCTGGAGCTGCTGGCGCTGCTGCTGACCGCGCCCATCAGCCTCCCGCTCACGGTGTTGACGGCGCTGTACATACGGCTCGTCGCGGGGCGGCACGTCCTCTTCTGGCAGGAGCGCGTCGGCCGCGAGGGCAGGCCGTTCCGGATGGTGAAGTTCCGCACGATGTACCCGGACGCCGAGGAGGGCCTGGGCGCGGTCCTTGCCAAACGGGGTGACCCACGGGTCATCCGCGCGTGCGACTGGTTGCGGGCGACCAGGCTCGACGAGTTGCCGCAACTGTGGAACGTCCTGCGGGGTGAGATGTCGATCGTCGGACCGCGCCCGGAGCGTCCGGAGTTGACGGCGCAGTTCGAGGAGCTGATCCCCGGTTACTCACGGCGGCACGAGATCCCACCTGGGATCACGGGGCTGGCGCAGATCCACGGCCGGTACCACACCGACCCGGAGTACAAGCTCGGTCACGACCTGCAGTACCTGGTGAACTGGTCCCCGATCCTGGACCTGCAGATCCTGCTGCGCACGGTGTGGGTCGTTCTTGCACGGCGTGTCTGACCGCTGCCAGGAAAACGTCACTCAAGCGCACATCTAGTGGTCGGCGTCGGCTTGTCGGAACCTGCGGGCGGTAATGGCCGCTCCGAGCAACTGCAGACCCCGTGACGAGCCCGTATCCGTCCCGGTCAGCTCCGCGACCCGGCGCAACCGGTAATCGAGCGTGTTGGGGTGGACGTTCAAGGCCGCGGCTGCTGAGCGCCGGTCGAAGTCGGCGGCGTACCACTGCTCCAGCGTCTCTACGAGGTCCGGGCGGTCGTCGATGGGCGCCAACACGGCCGTCAGCCGATCCGCGGTGTCTCGCGGGTGCGTCACGGCGTGCTCGAGCAGGACGTCGTCGAGGCGGTAGGTCCCGGTGGGCCGGTGCAGACGGCTGGCCAGTTCCACCACGTCGCGAGCCTCGTCGGCCGCGTCGGCGACGCCCTGGGAGCCACGTGCCCACGACACGCCGGCCAGCACAGGAGCACCGGCCGCTGCGGCGAGATCCGTCACCAGGTGGTGGGCGGCACGCACAGCGTCGATGGCCGAGTCGGGACCTGCCGGAAAGAGGACCGGGCCGCCGTCGGCCTCCAGCAGGTTCAGCACCGGTTCGCCCGCGAGACGGTCGAGCGCTGCCTGGACGCGGCGGACCTTCCTGCGACCCGCGACCGCGCCGGTGACCCCCGCCTTCTGCTCGTCGGGTGTGTTCTCCATCCGCAGGATCAAGACCATGTATCCCGCCGCTAAATGCACCCCTGCGCGGCGCGCCTGACCCAGCGGCGTGCCTGCGTCATCGCGCGCACCCACCAGCAGGGCCTCGGTCAAGGCGCGTCGCGCGTCGCGCTGCTCGCCGTAGATGAGCTGCTGCTCCTCCATGTACGCGGAGGCGACCGCGCCCGTCACGCGCTGGAGGTAGCGCATCACCCGTTCGGCGAGGTCGTCGAGCTGGTCGCGCTCGCCGGGCTTTGCCTCGTCCGCCAGGGCCCGCCACCCGATGCGGCCGCCAATGTGATACGCCGTGAGCACGCTGTCCAGCGGAATGCGTTCCTCGGCGCGCCGGGCGGCGCTGGCTCGTGCCTCGGCGAGTTCCTCGTCGGTGGGTTCGCGGCGCTCGCGCAGGCACATCAAGAAGGTCCGCAGGTTCGTTCGGCTGATGTCGAGGACCTCACCCTGCAGCTGCTCGCGCGGCAACTGGCGGTAGATCGGCACCTCCTCCACAAAGGCGTCCACCATGGAGCTCGCCAGATCGTCGATGCGGCGTTCCACACGAGCCGCGAGTGAGAGACCAGCTGCCACGCGCATCAACCGCCGTCGTTGTGACGGATCACCAGGCCACGAGCCTAGTCCACAGGTGGCGCGGATGGCAGCGGCCGGGCGTCGCGCGTCCGGGTAGCGTCAGCGGGACACCGCGAAGGGAGGGCCCGTGTCGCCGACGATCCGACGCCGTCGCGGCGCCGCACGGTTGGCACGCGTGCTACGGCCGGCGGCGGACGCGGCTGGGGCGTGGGTGTCCGCCGAAGCCGCGGTCCGTGTGATCCCGGACCAGATCTGGGAGCCGGCGGTGATCGTGTCGACGGCGGACCTGCCCCCCGACGGGGTTGTGGACGGGCCGCCATTGGTCGCCGTGGAGCTGGACGGCGGCGCGTTCGACCGCTGGCGGCACGTGCCGCTGGCCACCGTATGGGCGGTGGTGGACGGGAGGGTCGCGATCGTGCACGACACCAGGGTCACGCATGTGCAACCCGACGCGATGATGACCGTGCCGGGACATGACTGGCTGACGCTGCCGGCCACGGCGCTCCTGGCGGCAGCGACCGGCGCATAGGGCGGGGAGCGCGGCATCCTTTAGGCTTCGTTGCCCGATCGCCGAAGCCGCTGTGGCGGCAACCTGGAGGAAGCCGGATGTCTCGTGGAGTCGTGATGGCCGTGCTGGGCGTCATCCTGGTCGCAGCTGTGTTCGTCGCTGTCGGTCTGCTCATCGGCGACGCGAACTTCGCGGGCATCGCGGCGATCATCGCGGCCGTGGCGTTCGGCGCATCGATGGTGGGGCTGATGGCGCTGCTGCTCACCCTGGTGGGGACGGTGCGCGAATTGACAGCGACCGTGGAACGGATCACCGATCAGACGGTTCCACTGCTGGGTGGCATCAACGAAACTGTCGCGGGGGTGAACACCGAACTGGCGCGGCTGGACACGATCGTCGCCAGCGCGCAGCGGATTTCCGGTACCGCCGAGAACATTGCGGAGGTCGTCCACACGGCGGTGGCGAACCCGCTCATCAAGGCCATCGCGTTCACCACCGGCACGGGGGTGGCGCTGCGTGCGGCGAAGAAGGTGCGTGACTGATGTTCAAGCGACTGTTCTTCGCGATGCTCGGCCTCGGCGCGGGCATCGCACTCGGGATCTTCGTCGTCCGCAAGCTGGAGGCGACCCAGCGCGCCCTGCGACCTGACAATCTGGCCGCGAGCGCAGCCGCACGCGCGGGCGGTGTCCGCAGCCGGTGGGCGACCGCGGTGGAAGCCGGGCGAAAGGCGTCGGAGCAGAAGGAGGCGGAATTGCGTGCGGTGTATCGAGCCTCCAGCGCGCCGCAGGAGCGGTGATGGAGTCTGCCGACATCCGCCGCACGTTCGTCGAGTACTTCCGAAAACAGGGGCACCAGGTCTGGCCGTCGTCGTCGCTGATCCCCAACGACCCGTCGTTGCTGCTGACGGTGGCGGGCATGGTGCAGTTCGTCCCGTACTTCCGCGGTGATGCGAAGTCCGAGATTCCCAGGGCGACGAGCGTGCAGAAGGTCGCGCGCACGGTCGACATCGAGAACGTCGGTCACACGACCCGCCATCTCACGTTCTTCGAGATGCTCGGCAACTTCAGCTTCGGTGATTACTTCAAGCGGGAGGCGATCCGCTACGCGTGGGAACTGTCGGTCACGCCACCCGACCAGGGCGGCTTCGGCTTCGAGCCGGACCGTATCTGGGCGACCGTGTTCGTCGACGACGACGAAGCCGTGCAATTGTGGCTGGAGGAAAGCGACCTGCCGGCTGAGCGCATCGTGCGGCGTGGCGACTCCGCCCACGCCTGGACTCACCCGATCAACAAAGACAACTTCTGGGACACAGGGCAGGCCGGGCCGTGCGGCCCGTGCAGCGAGCTGTACTACGACCGGGGTCCCGAGCACGGCGCGGGGGGCGGTCCCGCCGTGGACGAGTCGCGGTACATGGAGTACTGGAACCTCGTGTTCATGCAGTACGAGCGCGACGCCGAAGGAAAGATCCTGGGAGAGCTTCCGCAGCAGAACATCGACACCGGAATGGGTCTGGAACGCATGGCGGTGCTGCTGCAGGACGTGCCCAACGTGTACGAGACCGACGTGCTGCGCCCGATGCTCGACACGGCGGCTGATCTGGTCGGCGTGACCTACGGCCAAGACGCCGACCGCGACGTGAGCCTGCGCGTCATCGCCGAGCACAGCCGTACTGCGGCCATGTTGCTCGCGGACGGTGTCCTGCCCTCGAACGAATCGCGCGGCTACGTGCTGCGCCGGCTCCTGCGGCGTGCGGTCCGCCATGCACGGTTGCTCGGGAGCTCCAGGCCGATCATGAGCGAGATGATGGCCAGCGTCCGCGCGACACTCGGCGAGGCGTGGCCCGAACTGGCGCAGCAGTCCGAACTCATCACCCGGGTGGCGACGTCGGAGGAGGACGCCTTCTCGCGCACCCTGCGCAACGGCATGACACTGCTGTCGGAGGCGGTCGCCGCCGCGAAGGACGTCGGGGCGAAGGAACTGCCGGCCGAGACCGCTTTCAACCTGCACGACACCTTCGGGTTCCCGATCGACCTGACGATCGAGATCGCCGAGGAAGAGGGGCTTGAACTCGACCGTGACGCGTTCGCCGCGCACATGCAGGCGCAGCGCGAACGCGCGCGCTCGGCTCTGCGCGGCGTCCGCGGCGGCGGGGGACCGCGCGCGGAGGTTCTGCGTGCGGCCGTGGATCACACCGGCCCCACCAACTTCCTGGGATACACCGAGGTCGAAACCGAAACCCGCCTCGGTGCGCTCCTCGGCGCCGACGCCTTGCTCGACGCCGCCGAGGAGGGCGACGAACTGCTGGTCGTCCTGTCCCAGACGCCCTTCTACGCCGAGGGTGGCGGACAGCTTGGCGATCACGGGGTGATCAGCACCGACACGGGGCGGCTGCGGGTCGTCGACACCACTTCGCCCCTGCAGGGGCTGACGGTGCACCACACCGTCGTGGAGGCGGGCGAGGTGCGCCCCGGTCAGGAGGCGCATGCCGCCATCGATGTGGCGCGCCGCGTGTCGATCCAGCGAGGGCACACCGCCACGCACATCCTCCACGCGACGCTGAAGGAGATCCTGGGCGACCACGCTGCCCAGGCCGGGTCGGCAATCGACGCGGGTCGCTTCCGGTTCGACTTCCCACACTTCGAGGCGGTGGCGCGAGAGCAGCTGGCCACCGTCGAGGCCCAGGTGAACAGCCGCATCGCCGCCGACCCGGAGGTGCAGACCATCGAGACGTCGCAGGAGGAGGCCCGCCGCCTGGGGGCGACCGCCCTGTTCGGTGAGAAGTACGGCGACCGCGTGCGCGTCGTGCAGATCGGTGACTTCTCCCGTGAGCTGTGCGGTGGGACACACGTGCACCACACCAGCGAGGTCGGTCTCTTCACGGTCCTGTCGGAGGGCTCGATCGCCGCGAACCTGCGTCGCATCGAGGCGGTGACCGGCCCCGACGCCTTTGCGTACCTGTCCAAGGAGCGGATCGTCGCGGAGGAGGTCGCGAGACTGCTCAAGGTCGGTACCGACGAGCTGGTGGACCGCGTGTCGGATCTCCTGGAGCGACTGCGCGCGGCGGAGAAGGAGCTGGTACGCGCCCGGCAGGACGCCGTGATGACCGCGTCGGCCGGCCTGCTGGAGGGAGCCGAGCTCATCGACGGCGCCCGGATCGTCGTGGGCGAGGTGCCGGAGGCCGACCGCGACGGTCTGAAGGCATTGGCCATGGACCTGCGGAACCGGATCGACAGTGGGGTCGTCGTGCTCGGCGCGCCCACCTCCGACGGTAGGGCCCAGCTGATCGCCGTCCTCACCGACGACCTCGTCGAGAGAGGCGTCACCGCCCGGGACATCCTGCAGCCGGGGGCGCAGGTCGTCGGCGGTGGAGCCGGTGGCAAGGGATTCGTGGCGCAAGCAGGCGGTCGTGAGGGAGGTCGGATGGCCGAGGCGCTGGAGGCAGCGCGGCGCGCGGCGCGGGAACGGCTGGCCGCCGGCGGCTGATCCGGGATCCGGCATGAGGGTGATGGGTGTGGACGTGGGAACCATCCGGGTCGGCATCGCCCTCTCGGACGAATCGGCGACGGTCGCGTCGCCGTACGAGACTGTCCCCCGCGGCGACGACGTCGCGCTTCGCCTGGCCGATTTGGCGCGGCAACTGTCGTGTGAGACTGTCGTGGTCGGGCTGCCCAGGAACCTCAAGGGCAGGGACACCGCCTCGACCCGCGACGCGCGCGACGTCGCACACCAACTGAGCGAGCAGGGGTTTGACGTGCACTTCTGGGATGAGCGCCTGTCGTCCGCGGAGGCAGAACGGGTGCTACTGGCGGCGGGGCGCCGGCGGGAGCAGCGTCGAGAGGAACGCGACCGCATTGCCGCCGCGATCATCCTCCAGGGTTGGCTCGACGCGCGGCCCCTCTCATGACGGGCCGGCGACGGGTGCGAAAGGGCCGCCTCCTGGGTGTCATCCTCGTCGTGGCGCTGGTTGTCGGGGGGTGCACCGCGGGTGTCTCCAGGCTGCTGGGCGGGAACCAGCTCGCGGATGAACCGGTCACCGTTGAGGTCGTCGAGGGGATGGGCGCGGGCGGAGTCGGCGATCTCCTGGCCGAGGAGGGGGTGATCCGAAACGCGTCGCTGTTCAAGCTCCAGGCGAGGATGGACGAGCGTGCGTCGCAGATTCGCCCCGGGACCTACGAGTTCCAGCCCGGCGCGTCCTTCGACGAGATCCTCACGGCGCTCACCGCCGCGCCGTCCGAGGCTCCCGCATTCACCGTCACCATCCCGGAAGGGCTGAACGTCGACCAGACCCTGCAACGCATCGTCGAGGCGGAGGGCAGCCCCTTCAGGCTCAGGCAGCTGCGGCGTGCCCTCAACAGGGTCGCGCTGCCGGCCTGGGTGCCAAAGGAAGTGCCCGAGGGCGGCGAGTTCTACGAGGGCATGCTCTTCCCCAGCACGTACGAGTTCCTGCGCGACGCCTCTGCCACGGACCTCCTCGCGCGTCTCGTCGACCAGACGCAGACCGTGATGGAGAGCCTCGACGTCCCTGCCGAGGAGCGGTACGAGGTGCTGACGGTGGCGTCACTGGTGGAGCGGGAGGCACGTGTCGCCGATGAGCAGCCGACGATCGCGTCGGTTATCTACAACCGCCTGGATCAGGGCGTGCGACTGCAGGTCGACGCAACCGTCGTATATGCAAAGGGCGAGGTCGTCAACCGGGTGGTCGAGTCCGATCTGGAGATCGACTCGCCATGGAACACATACAGGGTCGACGGGCTTCCCCCCACACCGATCTCCGGTGCCGGCGAAGGCGCGATCGCGGCCGCGGCCGAGCCCGAAGACACGGACTTCCTGTACTACGTGGTGTCCGACCGTGACACCGGCGAGCACGCGTTCGCCAAGACGTTGGCGGAGCACAACGCGAACGTCGCGCGCTACCGCGCTCAGCGCGCGGCCGAGCAGGAGGGCGACTGAGATGTCGCGGCGGTGACGTCGCCGACCGCCGCGACGGGCGTCGTCGCGCTGCTCGGGCACCCGGTTGCGCACAGTGCGTCGCCCGCCATGCACAACGCGGCGTTCGCGTCCGAGGGAGTCGACGCGGTGTACGTCGCGCTGGACGTTGCGCCGGACCGTCTGGACGACGCGGTCGCGGGACTTGATGCCCTGGGATTCCTGGGGGCCAACGTCACGGTGCCGCACAAAGAGGGCGTGTACCGGCTCGTCGGAACCAGGACGCCGGCAGCCGAGGCGTGCGGTGCGGTGAACACGCTGTTCCGGCGTGACGGACTGCTCGTGGCGGACAACACCGACATCGAGGGGCTCGAGTTGGTGCTGCGCCGTGACGTCGATCTCGGCGACGGTGACTCCGTGGTGCTGTTCGGCGCCGGCGGCGCCGCACGCGCCGCGGCTGTGGCGCTCGGGCGCATGCACGCGACCGTCGAGGTCGCCGCGCGGCGGGCGGACGCCGCCGATGATGTCGCCGCGCTCGCGGCCGAACACGGGGCCACCATCCAAGCGGTGGAACACGCCCGGCTGGTCATCAACGCCACCCCGCTGGGATTGTACGGAGAGCCGCTGCCGGGACGCTTCATGCAGTTGGGGACGGACCAGGTGGCGCTCGACCTGGTCTACGGGCCCGCCGACACGCCGTTCCTCGCCGCGGCACGCGCGGCCGGAGCGCGCGGGTTCGACGGCACGGGGATGCTTGTGGCGCAGGCGGCTGCCGCGTTCGAGCGCTGGACGGGTCTGCCGGCGCCGCAGGACGTCATGCGGGCCGCGGGCCCGGGCCCCCGGCCTGCTTGACTGTCCCTTTCGGGAGCCGACGGGGCGGCACGGGCTGCGAGCCGCCGGTCACGGTCTGGCGTTGTCCCCGTTTCCTGCGCCCGCGGTGGCTGCGTCCGCGCCGGTGCCGGATGCGTCGGTCGCCTGCTGCCCGGCGCCGGTCGCGCCGTCAGATCCTGACTCATCCGACGTGGCGGTCTGAGCCGGTGGTGCCGGCTGCGGCGGGCTGACGGGGCGGGGCTCGCGTGCTGTCTCACCTGTCTGGAGACCGTCATCGGCCTGCTCAGGGGTCTCGGCGCGAGGAACGTCGCCGGGCGGCGCCTGTTCGGGCACGTTGGCCGCACCCTCGCCCTCGCCGGATCCACCGGCGCGTGCCGCTTCCGCCTGCTGGAGCGCTGCGGCCTTCGCCGCCTGGCCCCTCGCGCGTGCCTCGTCGGCGGCGTCTCCACCGGCACGTCCCTGCGATGCTTCTTCCGCGATCGTCGGACCGTCCACGCCACCCTGCGTCGCGTCAGTCGAGACGCGCTCGCCGAAGGCTGCGTTCTCGGATGCGGTGGTGGGGAACTCGAACGGTGTCACGGCAGCGACGACGTCGGCGACAGCGTTCTGGACGGGCGCCGGGAGCGCGCCGCCCGCGCCGGCGCCGGCCACGGCGGTCGCGGCCACAGCCGTTCCGATTCCGAACTTCGTGGCCAGCCCCAGGGCGGCGAGCTTCGCGACTGCAGTTTCAAGCACCTTTTTCATCCTCCGGGGGCGGGTCAGCCGCGCGGTTGCGGGTGACGGTGGGATGTCGAGCCCGTTCGCGAAGATGGCTGTCAGCGCGGCATTTGGCGTGACGACGCCGCGTGTGGCGGAGCGCGCAGCGGCGATGAACGCCTCGAGGTCAGACAGGTCGTCGCCGACCGCTCGTCCTGCCAGCAGCGCGGCGGCGTCGTCGTCGCTGATTTCGCGTCGGGTTCTCACATACTCGTCATCGCAAAAGGAGCTCATAGGGTTACTGCCTCCGTCGAGATTTCTCGTCGCAGCGCTTCCAGACCACGTCGCTGGAGCTGTTTCACGGCGTTCGGTTTCTTGCCGACGACCTGCGCGATCTCGTCGACGGTCAGGCCGCCGACAATCCTCAGCAGCAGCACGTCGCGCTGTCCGGGCGACAGGCCCCGGAACCTGCGAACGACCTCCTGGGTGGCCACGGTGTCCAGCGCCTCCGTCTCCACGTCGCCGCCGATGCGATCCGTCTCCCCGAACCCAACCGTGGTCGGGCGCGCGGCGGCTCGTCGGCGCTCGTCGATCAGGCGCCGGTGCGCGATCGTGAAGACCCAGGATCGAAACGAGCTCTCGTCACCGCTGAACGACGAGAGGCGCTTGAACACACCCAGGAAGACCTCGTTGACCAGCCCCTCCGGGTCGTGCGCCCCCCGCAGGCGGACGTAGGGGGTGATGATCGGCGCGAGATCGCGGTACAGCCGCTCGAATGCCCACCCAGCACCGGTCTGCGCGGCGGCAAGCACCGGCGGGAAGGCATGGTTGAGCATCTCGGTCCCTCAGTGGACTCCGGGGAAGCGTCTCAGACGATAACCCGAACGCCGGCCGTGAGACGCTGCGCTCCCGAAGGCCGAAGCCTGCGACGCTGCGGCCACAGATATGGCGCACTGTCCGAAATCTGAGCAAAAAGGACTACCAACAGTGGCGTCAAGTTGCGCCCTGTGCCTGCCGACGAGTTCTTCGGTAGCGGACAATGCTGCCTCAGGTCAGGCGAGTAAAGGGTGATCCCATTGCAAGGAACGCTGCATGAATTCAGTCTTCCCGACGTCTTCTCGCTCCTGGAGTCGACCAGGAAGTCGGGGGCCCTGCGGGTGACCGCCGACAACACCGACGGCCGCGTGTTCTTCCGCGACGGCGGTATCTGCCTGGCATTGTCCGACGCAAACCGTGTCCCCTTGGCGGCGCGTCTGGTCAGCGCCAACCTCATTGACGAAGACGAGCTGCGATCGGTCGTGGCCTCCACCACCGGCAGTGTCGTCGCCATCACCGACGCACTGCTGAATTCCGGGAGCGTGGACGATCACGTTCTGGGCGACTTGCTCCGCGAGCAGGTCATCGACGCCGTTTTCGAGTTGATGCGGCTGACGGAGGGACGGTTCAGCTACGACCCGGCCGAGCCGGGCCTCAGTCGCGGTGTCACGCTCGGCGTGGTCGAGGTCGTCGGTGAGGCGAACCGTCGGTTGGACGAGTGGCAGTCGATCAGCCGCAGCATCGCGTCGCCCGACGCCGTTGTGGCGATGGTCCCGTCCGCAGCTGATGGTCGTGAAGGGTTCGCACTGGGCGCGGAGCAGTGGCTCCTGCTGTCCCTCGTGGACGGTCGGCGAACAGTGTCCGAGCTGGTCGAGCTGGCGGGTAAGGGCGAGTTCGCCACCTGCCGTGTGCTCGGCGACCTCGTGGATGCCGGCCTGGT
>WHTG01000143.1 GCA_009377835.1 Nitriliruptorales bacterium | reverse complement strand
GGTAAACGCGCCCGATATCAACCACCTTTGCCGTGCCGGCCGCCCAGGCGAGGTGTGCGACGGCCGTCGCACGGGCAACCCTGAACGCATGAGCAAGGGGGCCCAGGCCGTTGCCCCAACTGGGCAGCAGCACGACATTCACCGCAATGGTCAGCGCGCCGCTGTCACCGAGGTCGGTGCCGCGCTGCGCAGCTACGACGTCAACGACATGCCGGTCCTCGACGGGTTCGGGATAGGCGACATGGCGACGGCGGCACGGGGCTGCCCGCTCATCCCCTGGCCCAACCGCCTGCACGAAGGCCGCTACACCTGGGACGACGAGGAGCAGCAGACGCCCCTCGACGAGCCCGACAAGGGCAACGCCCTGCACGGCTTCACCCGGTTCATGAACTGGAGGGCCGCGGACCACACCGGTGACGCCGTCACGATGCGACTGCGTCTGCACGCGCAGCAGGGCTACCCCTTCGTCCTCGACCTCTTCGCCCATTACGCCCTGGACGACGAGGGGCTGACGGTGACCACGACGGCACGCAACGTCGGCGGCACCCCCGCGCCGTACGCCATGGGCGCCCACCCCTACCTGACCGTGGGGACCGACCGTATCGACGAGGCGGTCCTGCACCTTCCCGCCGCGACGTATCTCCCGACCGACCAGTCGCAGATCCCGACCGGGCGAGAGCCCGTCGAGGACACCCCGTACGACTTCCGCACTCCGCGCAGGATCGGTGCTGTGGAGATGGACCACGCCTTCACCGACCTCGAGCGGGACGACAGCGGTCGCGCGTGGCTGGAGCTGGCGCACCCGGACGCTGGCCGCGCCGTCACGTTGTGGGCCGACGAGCACTTCCCGTACCTGGAGGTCTTCACCGGCGACACGCTGCCCGAGCGGCAGCGCCGCCGCGGTGGTCTGGGCGTCGAGCCGATGACCTGTCCGCCCAACGCCTTCCAGACCGGGGAGGACGTGCTGCGTCTGGAGCCAGGCGACGAGTTCGCCTGCCGCTGGGGGATCCTCCCGACGCCGCGCTGATCCGCGAGTGCGCGTCAGCGGCGAGGGACGTCCAGGCTGCGGATCGGATGCCCGCCGAACTGGTTGCGCAGCAGCGCTACTGCCTTCGCGGCCGGCCAGTCGACGTTGCGGTAGGCCATCAGCATCTGCTGCGCGACCGTGGTGACCGGGGTCGGAACGTCGCGTTGGGCGGCCCAGTGCAAGACCCAGTTCACCTCCCCGGTGTCCTCGACGAATGTCGAGAGAAGGTCGAAGTCGGCCGCCATGCCGGCGTGGGCGCCGATGGCCCCGTCGCGCAACGCGTTGCCCATCAGCTCGACGAGCCAGCTGCGGATGACCGTCCCGTGGTTCCAGTGCTCGAACACCGCCGGCACGTCGAGTTCCTCGTCGAAGGCCTGCAGCAGCTCCACCCCCTCGGCGATCGCCTGGATCATCCCGAACTCGATGGCGTTGTGCACCAGCTTCACGAAATGCCCCGCCGATGACGCGCCGGCGTAGAACACTGCCCCGTCGTCCACGGCGAGGCTCCGCAGCAGCGGGGCCACCACGTCGAAGGCCGCACGTGGCCCGCCCACCATGAAGGCGGCGCCCTTCCATCCGAGGGCGTCACTGATGCCGCCGCTGGTCCCGATGTCCAGGAACTGGACATCGCGCTCCGCCATCGTGGCGTGGCGCCGGCGCGACTCCTCCCACTGTGAGTTGCCGCAGTCGGCCACCACGTCGCCAGGCCCGAGCACCTCCCCGAGCACGGAGAGGTTCTGGTCGACGGGCTCACCGTGCGGGACCCACATCAGGACCACACGCGGTGCCGGAAGCTCCCCCGCGAGGTCGCGTAGGTCGTCCGCGGTCTCCAGCCCGACGGACCGTGCCCGCTCCCGCGCGGCGTCGGACGGATCCCACCCGACCACCTCGTGACCATGCTCGATCGCGAGTGTGCCGAGGCTGTGGCCCATGCGGCCGAGGCCGGCAATGCCGAACTTCATGATTCCCCCTTACCCCACCGGGCGAGTGTGGTACGCGGACAACCGGGCAGGGTGTGCCCATGACGACCTTCGGATTTCATGCTTCCCACGAACAGCTGCCGCCGCGGACCCTGCTGGACGACGTGCAGCAGGCGGAGAGCGCGGGCTTCGGCGCGGCGATGTGCTCGGACCACATCGCGCCGTGGAGCGAACGTCACGGCGAGTCGGGGTTCGCCTGGTCATGGCTGGGCGCGGCGCTGGCGTCGACCCAGCTGTCGTTCGGCGTGGTGACCGCGCCTGGCCAGCGCTACCACCCCGCAGTCACGGCGCAGGCGATCGCGACACTGGCGCAGATGTTCCCGGGTCGGTTCTGGGCGGCACTCGGTTCGGGGGAGGCGTCCAACGAGCACATCACAGGGGACCCGTGGCCGCGCAAGGATGTGCGCGACGCACGGCTGCTGGAGTGCGTGGAGGTGATCCGCGCGTTGCTGCGTGGCGAGGAGGTCAGCCACGCCGGGTTGGTCACCGTCGACCGGGCCCGGGTGTGGTCGCTGCCCGACGAATCCGTCCCGCTGGTCGGCGCCGCGGTCAGTGAGCAGACCGCAGGCGTCGTCGGCTCCTGGGCCGACGGGCTCATCACCATCAACCAGCCGCTGGACACGCTGCGGCGTGTGATCGCGGCGTTCCGGGAGGGTGGCGGCGGCGACAAACCCGTGTACGTGCAGGTGCACCTGTCGTGGGCGCCGGACGAGGACACCGCGCTGGGCATCGCCCACGACCAGTGGCGCAGCAATGTGTTCGGCTCATCGCTGGCGTGGAACCTCGAAATGCCGGAGCAGTTCGACGCCGCCGCGAAGCACGTGCGGCCCGACGAGGTGCGCGGGCCGGTGCTCGTGTCGTCGGACCTGTCCTGGCACGTCGATCATCTGCGTGAACTGGCCGCGCTCGGGGTGGACGGGCTGTATCTGCACCACGTCGGCAAGGACCAGAAACCCTTCATCGAGACGTTCGCCGAGTACGTGCTTCCAAAGGTGGCGGCGTGAGCACCGGGCGGACCGCTGATCTGTGGTGGAAGAACGCGATCGTCTACTGCCTGGACGTCGAGACGTTCCTGGACAGCAACGGCGACGGGATCGGTGACTTCAACGGGCTCACCGAACGGGTCGACTATCTCGCCGGCCTCGGTGTCACCTGCCTGTGGCTGATGCCCTTCTTCCCGTCGCCCAACCGTGACGACGGCTACGACGTCACCGACTTCTACGGCGTCGACGAGCGGCTGGGGTCACTCGGGGACTTCGTCGTGTTCATGCGCGCCGCGAAGGATCGCGGCCTCCGCGTCATCGTCGACATGGTCGTGAACCACACGTCCGACCGGCACCCGTGGTTCCGGTCGGCGCGATCCAGCCGCAAGTCGCCCTACCGCGACTACTACGTGTGGCGCGACGAGCCGGCGGAGCAGCCGGACGCCGAACCGGTGTTCCCCGACGCGGAGAACAGCATCTGGAGCTACGACGAGCGCGCCGGTCAGTACTATCTGCATCACTTCTACGCGCACCAACCGGACCTGAACTTCGTCAACCCGGCTGTCCGTGAGGAGATCGCGAAGATCGCGGGCTATTGGCTGGAGCTGGGTGTCGACGGGTTCCGCGTCGACGCAGTGCCGTTCCTGATCGAGATGGGCGGCACGGGCGTGACGGAGATGGATCTGGATCCGCATGCCATGCTGCGCGACCTCAAGGCGTTCATGACCCGCCGCCGTGGTGACGCGCTCCTGCTGGGCGAGGTCAACCTGCCGCACAAGGATCTGAAGACCTTCTTCGGGGGCAGCCGTGGCGACGAGATCCAGCTGCTGTTCGACTTCCCGCTGATGCAGGCGATGTACCTGGCGTTGGCGCGCCGGGACGCCCGGCCGCTGCGGACGTCGTTCAAGCGGATGCCCGATGTCACCGACGAGGGCCAGTGGGCGCGGTTCGTGCGCAACCACGACGAACTGACGCTGGACAAGCTGACCGACGCGCAGCGCCAGGAGGTCTTCGACGCGTTCGGGCCCGACGGGTCGATGCAGCTGTACGGGCGGGGACTGCGACGACGTCTGCCGCCGATGTTCGACGGCGACGAGGCGCGTATCCGCCTGGCCTACAGCCTGTTGTTCACCTTGCCCGGCACGCCGACGCTCTTCTACGGCGAGGAGATCGGGATGGGCGAGAACCTCGACATCGACGGCCGCGTCAGCGTCCGGACGCCCATGCAGTGGACCGACGGCCGCAACGCCGGGTTCTCCACTGCCAGGCCTTCACGCCTGCGCCGGCCGCTGGTCGAGGGCCGGTTCGGGCCGCTGGCGGTGAACGTGGCCGCGGCCGAACGGGATTCCGACTCGCTGCTCAACTGGATGGAGAGGGCGATCCGCCGGCGCAGAGAGACGCCGGAGTTCGGCTGGGGGGAGTGGTCCCTGCTGGACACCGACCACAACGCCGTTTTCGCCCACCGCTGCGAGTGGGAGGGGCGCACCGTCCTGGCGGTGCACAACCTGTCGGACGGGCCGCTGGAGGTGGAGGTTGACGTCGGCGGCGGTGACGGCGCCTCCGTGCAGGATCTGCTCGACGCCGACGGCTCGGTGCAGTCCCTCGAACGAGGCATGCTGCAGCTGACGCTCGAGGGCTACGGCCATCGCTGGCTGCGACTGCAGGGGGAGGATCAACGCCCGACGCCGTAGCCGGCGCCTGGCTACTCGACGTAGAGCGCGCCCTGCATCGCCTCCTCGTGGCCGGGCACGTCGCAGAAGAACTTGTACGTACCGGGCGCAAGGTCGCCGTCGACGCGGACGGCGGTCGATCCGGGCAGTTCGGCGCGCACGTTGGTTCCTTCGACGACGAAGGTGTGCCGGAACGAATCCTGGTTCTCCACCCACAGCGCGCCCCCTTGCTCGATCTCGATGCGCTCCGGGTAGCTGACGTTGGCGGCGGTCACGGCCACGTCGCCGGCCTGCCGCGCGTCGCTGGCGACGCCCGCGGACGCCACGGCTGAGGTGAGGACAGCCGCCGCGGCGATGACGCCGGCGGTGATGGCGATCGGGCGGCGGCTCCGTTGTGTGCGGCGCAGCGCGACGATCGCGCCCGCGATGACTGTCAAGGACCCGACGACGATGAACACCTCAGGCAGGAAGCTCGCCGGCGTCTCCGGATGCGTGAAGCCCGGGATCATGAACGGCAATCCCGTGGCGACCTGCAGCAACGGCACGACGATGGCGACGATGAGCAGCCACCTGGGCGCTCGCCACAGCAGCCCGAGCCCGAGCAGCAGGTAGACCACCACCGGCGGCGCCCAGAAGGGGGTGATCTCACCGGCGATCACCTGCAGCGCCACGAACACTGCCGCCAGCGCGACCAGCGCGACGGCGACGAAACGGTCTCCCGCAGCGGTCGGAGTGGCCACCTCGGACATGGTGATGGTTGCCATGGCAACGCCTTTCTGAGTGTTCGGTTCCGCCCGCGTCATCGCGGCAGCGGCTGAGGATGGTGAACCCGCACACGTCGCCGCCATGCCCACGACGCGACGGCGAGCAGTACGAGGACGGACACAGCGGTGTGGGCGACGCCAGCCGCGACGGTGCCGTCGCTCCACCCGGTCGCGATCGAGATGATCTCGATCGGCCCCCACAGTGGCAGCGACCGCGCCACGGCTGTGTCGGCCGGCACGCTCATCGCGACGCCGACGACACCGATGAGAACGAGCGTGCCTTCCAGTTCGCGTGGCACGAGAGCCCCGATCATCAGGCCCATCGCGACGGACACGACCGCCATGAGGGCCAATGCCAGGACGATCAAGCCGGGATCGTCGATGTGCTGACCCGAGCGCGAGAGAAGCAGCGGCGCGAACATCGCGACGAGGACAAAACCGAGGACGTGGAGCAGCAGCAGCCGGCCGACGATGCCCTGCCAGGCGGGTGCGCCCGCGAGCGCCAGCCGAGGGTCGGCGCGGCGCCACCCGAGGACCGCGAACAACCCCGCTGCAGCGACCGCCCAGGACACGCCGATCGACCCGCTGAGCAGCCCCCACTCCTCGCTGGCCGGAACGGAGTAGTAGAAGGCGGCCGGCAGGAGGATGAGCAGGACCATGACAGCGCGGCGGCGCAGCAGCTCCCGCGCCTGCATCTCGGCGACGACGACGGTTCGTGCGAGCGCGGTCATGCCGCGGCCCCTGTCAGCTCGTGCGCGGCTCCGCCCCGGACCTCCACGACGCGGTCGACGCGATGCGTCTCGGTCAGAAGGTGGGTCACGATCACGACAGCACGACCTTCGTCACGCCACGTGTCGACGTGCGACCAGAAGTCGACGTAGGAGCCCATGTCGAAGCCCTGGTACGGCTCGTCGAGCAGCAGCACCGCAGGGTTGCCGAGCAAAGCGAGCGCCAGGTTGAGTTTCTGGCGCGTCCCGCCGGAGAGGTCCTTGGCGACCGCTTTGTCGCCGACTGGAAAGCCCAACGATTCCAGCAGCTCCATGCCGGTGGTGCGCGCCTCACGTCGCGACAGTCCTGCGCCGGCGCCGAACAGGACAACGTGCTCCTCGGCGGTGAGGAGGTCGACCAGCCCCGGCTCCTGCGGGCAGTAGCCGACGCGGCCGCGCACAGCGACGGTGCCCGCGTCTGCCCGCAGCAGTCCGGCGCACACCCGCAGCAGCGTCGTCTTGCCGGCGCCGTTCTCGCCGATGATCGCGACCGCTTCGCCGGCGTCCACGTGGAGGCCGGCCCCGTCGAGGACCGTGCGCCGGCCGTATCGCCTGGAGATGTCCTTGGCCCACAGCGATGGTGTCACGTTCATGCGCCGACAGTACGGACGCCGGCGCCGGGTGCCCATCCCGCTGGCCCCCGATGTTTCGGCGGCTACCACTGGTGTACCTGCCGGTGGTGGCGTTGCGGCTACCCCCCGTCGCTCGCGGCGGCCAGCACCCTGGTCACACCCGCTCCCGGGGCGCATCATGAGCGCGGTGATGAACGTGCGCGCGTGACTGCCGGACGTGGCGCTCGCTGCGGGCGGCGCCTCGATGCTGCTCTCCGTCCCGCTGCTGACGACCTACCGCGAGCCGGCAGGGGAGCTGCCGTGGATCCTCGCCATGGCGGTCTTCCTGCTGGTGAGCGTCTACACGCGGCGCCGGCTGCCGGACCACCCGGCCGTGTGGTGGTTCGCCCTGGGCGGGGATCGCGGCGCTGCTGCAGTTGGTCGACGCCGTCGCGATCGCGACGCTGGCGCGCGACGCCGGCGCGCATGCCCTCGCGTGGCTTATGTTCGCCTAGCAGATGGGCATCGTCGCGGCGGTGGCCTCGATGTCGCGGCTGTTCGGGCTGTTTCCCGACGGTCGGTTCGAAGCCCGCTACGAGCGTGTGCTGCTCGACTGCATGTGGGTCTTCCTCGTGTTCCCACCGATCGTGCTGGTGGCCCGACCGCTGGTGCTGTTCCCCAGCTTCTACGACGTGGGGGAGGTGGTGAACCCCTACGCCGTGGCGGGTCTGGCGGGACTGGGCAACGCCGCCGGGACCTTCGCCTTCGCGAGCCAGGCGATGTTCGCCGCCGGCCCCGTCCTGCTCGGGCTTCGGTACCGGCGCGGTACAGCCGCGACACGCCGCCGCATCCGGTGGCTGTCCCTCCCCGCCGTGATCCCCGCGTTCGCGGTGGTCCTCGACGTCGTGGTCGGGGCGCACGCGGTCGTGCTCAGCCTGCTGTACGTCCTGACGATGGTCACGGTGCCACTGTCGGTCGCCGTCGCGTTGCTGCGGCCGAACCTGCTCGATGTCGACGTCGTGCTGCGCAAGTCGCTGGTGTACGGGGTGCTGTGGCTCGTCATCGCCGCGGCCTACGTCCTCGCCGCCGCCAGCCTGGGTGTCGCGGCGGGGCAGCGGTTCTCGGTCGGGGCCGCGATCACGCTGACCGTCGTCGCGACCCTGGTGTTCCAGCCCGCGCGACGCCGGCTGGAGGGTCTGGCCGACCGCTGGGTGTTCGGGGCGCGCACCGACCCGGCGCGGCTGGTCACGCGGCTGGGGGCGGCGCTGGAGGAGACCGTCGAGCTGGAGCGCCTGCTGCCACGGATGGCGGCGACGCTGGAGGAGGGGCTGGGGCTGCGCGTTGGGCACGGGTGCGGCTGGAGCCGGTCGCCGCGGACGGCGACGAGGAACCGGTGCTGCAGGTGCCGATCACCCTGGGTGAGGAGCGGCTCGGCGTGGTGGAGTGGGACCGAAGAGGGCGGGGCCGCTGACTGCATACGACCAGGGGGTCGTGAAGACGCTGGCCCGCCAGGCGGCGCTGGCCGTCCGCAACGTCCGGCCCACGGCCGAGCTCGAGCGGTCACGGGCGCGCCTGGTCCGGGCGCAGGAAGTCGAGCGGCGACGCATCGAGCGGAATATCCGAGCCGGGCGACCCCGTGCTCGTGTCGCACCCCCGCTGCAACGGTGACCAGGGCGACGTCTACGTATACGGCGACATCGTCGTGCGGTCGTGGAACTCGCCGGCGCCTGAGGGCCGGCAGTGCCTGGGAGAGCCGGTGCCTGCCG
>WHTG01000315.1 GCA_009377835.1 Nitriliruptorales bacterium | reverse complement strand
CACGGCCGGCGTCACCAGCCGCGGCATGGGAGCCGGCGAGATGCGCCAGGTCGCGGCGTGGATGGACGACGCCGTCGAGGCGGCGAAGCGCTCCGACGAGGACGCGCTGGGCAAGATCCGCGGCGAGGTGCTGGCGCTGACGGCCGGCTTCCCCGCCCCGGGTCTTCCCGTCCGCGGCTGACGCACTCCTCGGTTCAAGCTCGGTTCAAGTAGGGTCGGCGGCGTTCTCGATCTCGGTTATCTGGTCGATGCGCCGCTGGTGACGGCCGCCCTCGAATGCGGTGGTCAGCCACAGCCGCACGATCTCGTCCGCCATTCCGGTCGCCACCACCCGCGCGCCCATCGCGAGGACATTCGCGTCGTTGTGCTCGCGCGACATGAGAGCGGTGTAGAGGTCGTTGCACAGCGCCGCGCGGACGCCGCGGACTTTGTTCGCCGCGATCTGCTCACCCTGGCCGCTACCCCCGAGGACGATTCCCCGGTCGGCCTCGCCCGCCACAACCGCGCGGCCGACGCCCGCCATGATCGGCGGATAGTCCACCGATTCCTCTGAATGCGTCCCTAGGTCGGACACCTCGTGCCCCAACTCGTGCAGCGTGGACAGCAGGTGCTGCTTGAGCGGGTAGCCGGCGTGGTCAGCGCCGATGGCGATGCGCATTCACAACTCCTGATCCTCGGTGTCGCCCAGAACGGGCACCTGCCCCCATCCAACCTCCCCGGCGGCCACACGCAGCACCTCGTCGGCTGTCACCAGGCCTTCGCGCAGCACCTCGACCGTGTCGCGCGTGCAGTCGACGATCGTGGTGAGCCCCGGCTCGCGTTCGCCGCCGTCGACGTACAGGTCGACCGCGTCCTCCATCTGCTGTTGCGCCCCTGCGACGGTCGTGGGGGGTTGCTCCCCACCACGGTTCGCCGCGCTGCAAGCCAGCGGCCCCACCTCGGCGGCGATCGACAGGACCAGGTCGTCGGACGGCATCCGCAAGGACACGCAACCCTCGGTGTGGCCCAGGTCCCACGGCATTTCCGGCTGTGAGCGCAACACGATCGTCACGAGCCCGGGCCAGTAAGAGGCCATCAGCCGCTCGGCCGTCTCGGGGACGTCACCGGCCAACCCGATGACCTGTCGCGGATTGCGGATCATCAGCGACAGTGGGAAGTCCCGGCCGCGGCGCTTCGCGTCGAGCAGGCGCTGCGTCGCGAAGGTCTGGAAGGCGTCGGCGACCACCGCGTACACCGTGTCCGTCGGCATCACGACCAGCCGGCCGTCGCCCAGCACCGCCGCCGCCCTTTCGACGACGTCCGGGTCGTCTGCCCTCATGATCTCGGCCATCGCGGGTGATGCTAGGGGCGACCTCGCAGCAATCGAGCGTCTCCCGCCGGAGCGTCAGCCTCAGGCGGCGTAGAAGTCGGCGGCAAGCAGCGTCTGGTCGAGATCGTGGCTGCGGTCGTTCGTGCAGTACAGACGGGTGCCTCGTTCGACGGTGCGGATGCCGCCGATCTCGGTCACACGGGCGATGCCGGCGTTGGCGACGATGGCGTCACACTGGGGGCAGGTGGCTACCGCGCTCAGCGTCGATGTCATGAGGTCACTTCCGTTTCGGGGTGCTTGGAGGACTTGGCCGCAAGCCTTCCCCGTAACGGCACGCCGAAAGCCCGCCGAAAGGACAGGTCCTGTCCGGCGGGCTGCGCCGCGAGATTCAGCGGCGGGTGAAGAACT
>WHTG01000092.1 GCA_009377835.1 Nitriliruptorales bacterium | reverse complement strand
GCTCCAGCCGCTCCGCCTCCACGGCGCCGGCGTGCAACGCGGTGGCCATGCGGCCGGACAGGCCGCAGCGGTGCAGCGTCCACACAGGCGTGGCACCGAGGTCGCGGGGGACGGGCCAGTGCCACAGCTGTGTCGTCACCCGGGTGCCGGCGCATGCGACGAGTTGTGCGATCGACCGGCGCGCCTCCTTGCCCTGAACCAGCTGCTCGAGGACCGAGCGTCCCAACGCTTCACAGACCCGGGGGGTAACGCTGAGCCGGACTTCGCCGACCAGGTCGAGGAGCGTGGCCATCTGCTCGGTGGACGTGAGGACGTCACGTGCGGTCTGCAGGTCGTCGTGCAGGCCCGCCCAGGCCGCCGCCGCGTACAGCGCCCACTGCCGGGCGGCAGGCGGGGTTGCGGCCGGTCCCCGAACCTCAACCGTCGTGCCACCGGCGTCGGAGGCGACCGCGAAGACGAGCGGGCCGGCGGGGCCCGGCTCGGCGCGGCGGAACCAGCTGCCGTCTGTCGTCACGGTCGCGCCGCGGCGTGCGTGGTCAGCGCGCAGAACCCGATCCAGGCGCACCGCGGCGGTCACGCGGTCACGCGCCAGCAGCACGTCGGATGTCTGCGCCGTCGTGGTCGTCACGGGCCGCAGGGTGCCACACGAGCGCACGAGAAAGGCCGGCCCCGGGGGGGAAGGGGCCGGCCTTGTGGTGCCGCGCCGGTTACGCGGCTGTGCTGAGCTCCTGCTGGAGACGCGCAAGAGCGGTGTTCTCGATCTTCCGAACGGACTCGCGCGACAATCCGAGTTCACGGCCCAGTGCGTCCAGGGTCACCGCCTGGTCGCCGTCGAGGCCGTAGCGCCGCTGCAGCACGTACCAGCTGCGGTCATCGAGGCTGGCCTGCGCCATCTGGAACAGACCCTCCTGGAAGTGACGCTCGACCACCTCCTCGGCCGGCGAGTCTTCCGCGACCGCCACGAACTCACCCAGGTCGCTGGCGTCCGAGTCGTAGCCGACCGGGCGGTCCAGGGACGTCATCGAGTGATCGCCCTCCATCGCGCGCTCGACCTTCTCCGGCGTCAGCCGGGTGGCCTCGGCCAGCTCCTCGATCGTGGGCTCACGGCCGGTTTCGGACTCCAGCCGCGCGGATGCCGCACGGACCTTCACCAGTGCGTCGTGCAGCGCGACAGGAAGCCGAATCGTGCGCTCGCTGCCGGCGACGCCACGCTGGATCGCCTGGCGGATCCACCACGTCGCATAGGTCGAGAACTTGTAACCACGGCGCCAGTCGAACTTCTCGACAGCGCGCAGCAGGCCCAGGTTGCCTTCCTGGATGAGTTCACCCAGTTCCAGCGACGAACGCTTGGAGAACTGCGAGGCGACGCTGACCACCAGCCGCAGATTCGCCGCGACGAAGTGGTCAAATGCCGCCTGGCCGTCACGGACGGCGGCTTCCAGAGAGGTACGGTCCTTGGCCTTGGCCTTGCCGGAATCCAGTTTCTCCTGGGCCTCGCGGCCCCGTTCGATCCGCTTCGCCAGGCGCACCTCGTCCTCAGCGGTCAGCAGCCGGACCTTGCCCAGCTCGCTGAAGTACAGGTCGAGGAGATCCTCGGGGACGTTCATCCGTCCTTTGCCTTCCACACTTGTGCTCTTGTTCACATTCACTTCAACACCCATCGGGCCCGAACTGTTCCCTTCCTAGACGCGCGAGCGCTGCGAAAAGTTCGAGACGGCGGCGGTTTTGCTGGGGCCGGGCCAAAGCTTTGCCCTGGCTTTACCTCGGCGGCGGGGACCAGCCGCACGCGAAGCCTCAGGGCGGTCGGACCATTAGGCTGCCCATATGGCACTGCCGTCTAACCCGCTTCTGCGCAGCCTCGGAGGATACCCGCTCGCCGCCTTCCAGGACATGGCCCGCGAGATGCGCGCCCAGCGCGCCGTCCTGCACGACTTCTCCATCGGTGACCCCGTCGAGCCCACGCCGCCGTTCATCCGGCGGGCCCTGGTCGACGGCATCCCCGAAACCAGCCAGTATCCCACGGCCGCCGGCGTGGCGGAACTGCGCGCGGCGATTGCGACCTGGGTCCGCCGGCGGTTCGGTGTCGAGGTGGATCCCGACCGCGAGGTGCTGCCGACCGCGGGCTCCAAGGAGGCGGTGTTCCACCTCCCGCTGGCCCTTGTGGACCCCCACGGCCCGCGCCGGTCGGTCATCTGGGGGGATCCCGGCTATCAGGTCTACGAGCGCGGACAGCTGTTCGCCGGTGGCACGTCGGATCCGGTGGCGCTGACCCATGGCCGCGGCTGGCGGCTGGAGCTGGACGCCCTGGACGCAGACCGGTTGCAGGCCGCCTCGATTGTGTGGACCAACTACCCCCACAACCCGACGGGCGCCACCGCGGACGCCACCTACTACGACCGCGCGCTGCAGGTCGCCCGGGAGCACGAGATCGTCCTGTGCAGCGACGAGTGTTACGTCGACATCCACCCGGACGGCGCCGAGCCGCCGTCGCTGCTGCAGTCGTGCGGAGACGACCGCTCCGGTGTGTTGGTGGCGTTTTCGCTGTCGAAGCGGTCGGGCATGACGGGATACCGCTGCGGCGCTCTCGTCGGTGACGCCGACCTCATCGCCGACCAGCGGCTGCTGCGCCCCAACATCGGCACCGCAAGTCCCGAACCCATGCAGCACGCCGCCATCGCCGCGTGGGGAGACGACCGGCACGCCGCCGACCGGCGTGCCATCTTCAACGAGAAACGCGCTGTCATGCTCGAGTTCCTGCAGCGCGTGGGCATCACGATCAGCGGGAGCGACGCGACCTTCTACGTGTGGTTCGCGGCGCCGGGCGGGGACGACGCGGCGTACGCCGAGGCGCTGCTGCGCCACCGCATCATCGCGTCGCCGGGCCGGGCGTTCGGGCCGGCTGGCGCCGGCTGGTTGCGGTTGGCCCTGGTGCCCAGCGTCGACGGCTGCCGCGACGCCGCCGAGGTGTGGGAGAAGGCAATCACCGACGGGTCGCTGCCGGGGCACCGGTGAGACCGTTGATCCTGGGGGCACGCCGCTCGACGGCCGCCATCTTGTACCCGCCGCGCCGGCGGGTGCTGGAGGCCCGGGACAGCGCGGCTGACGTGTTCGCACGCCCCGGGTGGCTTTTCTACGCTGCGCACCCCGGCAGTTCCGTCGAGTCTGGAGCACACCGTGTCCGATCCCGCTTCGCTGGAGCACATCATCGACACCGCGTTCGCCGACGGTGCGCACGACGAACCGGGTGTCCGCGACGCGGTCAACGAGGCGCTTGACCTGCTGGACGGCGGCAAAGCGCGGATCGCCGAGAAGGTCGACGGTGAATGGGTTGTCAACGAGTGGCTCAAGCGGGCCGTCCTGCTGTCGTTCCGCCAGCGGGGCATGGAGACCATCGACGTGGGGCCGTTCGAGTACCACGACAAGGTCCCGTTGAAGCACAACTACGCCGACGCAGGGGTCCGCGTCGTCCCGCCGGCGGTGGTCCGCCACGGTGCATTCGTGGAGTCAGGAGCGGTCCTCATGCCGTCCTACGTCAACATCGGCGCCTGGGTGGGGTCGCAGACCATGGTCGACACGTGGGCGACGGTGGGCTCGTGCGCCCAGATCGGCCGCAACGTCCACCTGGCTGGAGGCGTCGGCATCGGCGGGGTGCTCGAACCTCCCGGCGCGCGTCCGGTGATCATCGAGGACAACGCCTTTCTCGGTTCGCGCTGCATTGTCGTCGAGGGGGTGGTCGTCGAGGAGGGGGCGGTGCTCGGGGCACTCACCGTTCTCACGGCGTCGACGCACGTCATCGACGTGACCGGTCCCGAACCGGTCGTGAGCAAAGGCAGGATTCCGGCCCGCGCGGTGGTGATCCCCGGGACACGGCAGAAGGACTTTCCGGCCGGCACGTTCGGCGTCCCGGCCGCGTTGATCATCGGCCGCAGGTCGTCGGCGACCGACACGAAGGTGTCGCTCAACGAGGCCTTGCGCGACCACGACGTCCCGGTATGAGCCGATGACGGCGCTGGGTGACCTGCTCCTGGACCTCCTGGCGATGCCGTGCGTCACGGGTGAGGAGGGTCCGATCGCCGCGTGGCTGGAGGAGCGTTACGCCGGCCGCGGCGAACGGGTGCGGCGCAGTGCGAACTCCGTGGTGGTCGGCGGCGCCGGGGACGGGCGGCCGGTCGTGTTGCTGGTGGGGCACACCGACGTCGTCCCGCCCACCCCTGCCGACATGGAGGCGCGCCGCGAGGGCGACCGGCTGGTCGGCCGCGGTGCGAGCGACATGAAGGCGGGCCTGGCGGTGTGCATGGACTGCTTCGAGGACCCGCTGCTGCGCGACGGGGCCTACGACCTGGTGCTGGTGGCATACGCCGGCGAGGAGGGATCACACGAGGGCAACGAGCTGGGTCCGCTGCTCACCGCCATGCCGGACCTGACGCGCGCCGACTTGGCCCTGGTGATGGAGCCGACGGACCTCACGGTCCAGCTGGGGTGCATGGGGGCGCTGCACGGGGAGGTGACGTTCGCGGGCCGCGCCGCGCATTCTGCGCGGCCGTGGCAGGGTGTCAATGCGCTCACCGCGGCGGGTGAGTTCCTCAGCGAGCTGCACCACCGCGAGCCCGAGGACGTCGTGGTCGACGACCTGCTGTACCGCGAGGTGTTCACCGCGACGAGCGGGTGGACCACCAACGCCCGCAACGTCGTCCCGGACGCGTTCACGATCAACCTCAACTACCGCTTCGCCCCGGACAAGACGCTGCTGGAAGCCGAGCAGCGCCTGGCCGACGTGGTCGGGGGGCGAGCGAGCCTGAGGTTCGTCGATCGCGCGCCGGCGGGCCGCCCTCGTCGCGACGACGCCCTGGTGCAGCGGTTCCTCGGCAGTGTCGACGCGCCGATCGAACCGAAGCAGGCCTGGACGGACGTGGCACGGTTGTCGGAGGTGGGCGTGCCGGCCTTGAACTATGGTCCGGGTCTGACGGCGCAGGCTCACCAGGCGGGCGAATACGTTCCTGAGGCCAACCTGGCGACAGCACGAGACGCGGTGGCCGCCTTCCTCACGGAGCGGTGAAGGAGGAGACATGTCGGACTTCGTGCTGGGGCTGCTGTCAGGCATCGGGCTGACAGCCGCTGCGGTGGCACTGGCCTACTGGTTGTCGAAATAGGAGACGCGGTGAGCGCACCCGAAGGTCCACCCGGCGGCGAGGATGACGCCGCCGACACGCAGATGTTCCGCGCGTTCGTGGAACGCAACGAGGAGGCCCCCCCGAAGGCGGTCGGCGTCCCGTTCCGCGTTGTGACGCTGGGTATCGGACTGCTGGTTCTCGCCGGCATCGTCTGGCTGTTGCTTCGTTAGTGCGCCGGCTCCTCGCATGGGGTGCGGGGACACTCCTTCTTCTTGTGTGCGCGGCGCTGGCCGGCGTCGGCTGGTACTACGCAGGCGAGATCCTCAACGTCGAGGTGCCCTCCGAGCCGGAGTACGACACGAGGGTCGTCGCGGTGGGCGACGGTCGTGTGACGCTGCAGGACACAGCGGACACCCGCTCTCCGGGCACGGTCGGCCTGGACGCCCCTGACGCGTACGCACAGGCCGGCAAGATCCTCGCAGCAGACGACGACGGGGTGACGCGCCGGTTGAACGTCCTGGACGGCGAGTTGAAGCAGGGCGATCTGGTCGACGTCGACGGCTACGCCTTTCCGCAGGATCCCGACGCAGCCTTCGAGTTCCCGGTGACCGAGGTGCGCGTCCCGGCGCCGCTGGGCGAGCAGCCGGCGTGGCTGGCAGATGCGCCGGGACGGCGCTGGGCCGTTCTGGTGCACGGTCGGGCGGCTCGCCGCAACGAGTGCTTCCGGATGGTCCCGATCCTGCACCAGCTCGACGTGACCTCGCTGTGCATCAGCTACCGCAACGATCGCGGGGGACCCGTCGATCCGGATCGCATCTACCGCCAGGGCGCGACCGAATGGGAGGACGTCGAGGCGGGGGTGCGGTACGCGCTGGATCACGGCGCGAATGACGTCGTGCTCGTGGGCTACTCGATGGGCGGGCAGATCACTGCGAACTTCCTGCGCCGCTCCGACCTCGCCGCAGAGGTGTCGGGGGTGATCTGGGACGGGCCGGCCCTGGACTGGGGCCCGGCGATCGCCGCCGGCGCCGACGATCGCGGTGTTCCCGGATGGCTGGTGCCGATCGGGATGCAGGGCTCGGAATGGCGCGCCGGCATCGACTACGACGACCTGAACCAGGTCACGCACGCCGACGCCTTCAAGCACCCGATCCTGCTGTTCCACGGCGATGCCGATGCCTCGGTGCCTGTCAGCGTCGCCGATCGTTTCGCGGCGGCGCGGCCGGATCTGGTGACATACGTACGTGTCAGGGGCGCAGGCCACGTGCGCGCGTGGAATGCAAACCCGTCACGCTACCGCCGTGCGGTCCGCAGGTTCATCGCCGGGCTGGATTGACGCTGCAGGACGGCGCTCGGCCCATCCCGAGGACGTGCCCAGCTCCGCGTCCCACCGCAACCAGTCGTTCGAACCTCAGGTGTCGCCGCGGATGGCGCGGACCGTGTCGATGGTGTCCGCCCCGGCGGGCGACTTGTCCTGGCGGTAGGCCTTCACCCGTGCGAACCGCAGCGCGACGCCCCCGGGATAGCGGGTGCTGGTCTGGATTCCGTCGAAGGCAACCTCCACGACCAGCTCCGGCCGAACGTGGACGATGTGCCCTTCGCGGTGCGTTTCCAGCTCCAGCAGCCGCTTCGTCTGCCAGTCGAGCACGGCGTCGGTCATGCCCTTGAAGGTCTTGCCGAGCATGACGAATCCACCGCCGGCATCACGCGCG
The DNA here is from genome assembly GCA_009377835.1 of Nitriliruptorales bacterium. Taxonomy (GTDB): domain Bacteria; phylum Actinomycetota; class Nitriliruptoria; order Euzebyales; family Egibacteraceae; genus WHTG01. The sequence continues at coordinate 5,122 of WHTG01000092.1, read as the reverse complement.
CCGAGATGGAGGTTCGACAACCACCCGCTTCGTCGTCCCGAGCCCCATTCGACAGCGAGCACGACCAGGTCGAGCGTGTGCGTCGGCTTCACCTTGCGCCAGGCGGCTCCTCGCCGTCCGGCTTCGTAGGGCGATGCCGGATCCTTGACGACAATTCCTTCGTGGCCGGCACGTAGCGCAGCGTCGTAGACGGCTTCCGCCGCGTCGGCGCCGGCGACGACCTCACCCCAGACGCGGTGCTGGTCGGGAACGAGACGTGCGAGCGCCTCACGGCGGCGCTCCAGCGGCTCGTCGAGGAGGTCGACCCCGTCGGCGTGGAGGCAGTCGAAGAAGAACGGGACCAGTGCGACGGCCGGACCGTCCACTGCGACGTCGCTGCCGAAGCGCGCCATCGTGTCCTGGAAGGGCTGCGGCGTGCCGTCCGGCCGTAACGCCATCACCTCGCCGTCGAGCACAACGCCGGTGACGCGCAGACCCGCGGTGACGGCGACGACCTCCGGCGATCGCGCGGTCACGTCGCGCAGGTTGCGGGTGAAGACACGGATCTGGTCGCCGTCGCGGTGGACCTGGATCCTGGCGCCGTCCAGCTTGAAATCCACGATGGCGCGCCCCAGATCCTCCACGGCGTCCGACGCCGATGCTGCTGTCTGCGCGAGCATCGGCTGCAGCGGGCGGAACAGTGTGAGGCTGAAACCGTCGAGCCTCGCGGCGCCACCCTGCGCCGCCGCCGCGGCGACCGTGCCGAGGTCACCGCACAGCATCCACGCACGGCGAACCGTCCCCTCCGGGAGACCCCACGCCTGCGCGATCGCCTGCGCCACGACGCCTTCCAACGCCCCCTGTCTCAGCTCGCCGAGAATCAGTCCGTTGAGGAACTGCTGTTCCTGGTGGGTGGCGGCCCGCAGCAGGCCGGTGAGCAGTTGCGCCTTTGCCGAGCGTGACCCGCTGCCCCTCGCCGCAGCCACTCCCTCGAGGGTGTTGTGAACCTGCAGGAGCTCCAGTTCGGCCTCGTCGGCGTGCTGTGCCTCAAGCGCCCGGAGGGTTCGCCAGCCGACGTCCAGCCGTTCCTGACGTGGACGACCGGCCAGGTACGACGCACCGACGGCGACCTCGTCAGGTGCCATCGCACGCAGGCACGCCGCCAGCGTCGCAATCTTCTCGCGGCGGCTGCGCGTGGCGGTCACCACGGTGGAAGCGGCGACGAGATGAGCGAGGAGCACCCTCGCAGGCTATGGGTTCGTGTGGCCCTCGGGGGGTGAGACGACGGAACCTGCGCGGACTGTCGCACCCTGATGGGCACAATGGCCCAGCCCGACCCGGAGGGAACACGTCGCACCGTGAGCTACACCGCCAAATCGATAAGCGTCCTCGAGGGACTCGAGGCTGTACGCAAGCGGCCGGGGATGTACATCGGGTCGACCGATGGGCGGGGGCTGCACCACCTCGTCTGGGAGGTAGTCGACAACGCCGTCGACGAGCATCTGGCGGGACACGCGACGAAGATCACCGTGACCATCCGAACCGACGGCGCCGTCGAGGTCATCGACAACGGGCGCGGTATCCCCGTCGAGAAGCACCCCAGGGAACGCAAGCCAGCGGTCGAGGTGGTGCTGACCAAGCTGCACGCCGGCGGCAAGTTCGACCAGCAGTCCTACGCCGTGTCGGGCGGCCTGCACGGTGTCGGTGTCTCGGTCGTCAACGCCCTGTCACGCAAGACCGAGGTCGAGGTCGTCCGCGACGGAAAGCGTCACGCGATCAGCTTCGCGCGGGGCAAGCGCAAGAAGGCGCTCGAGGTGATCGGCCGCGCCAAGCGCACCGGCACGACCGTCCGCTTCTGGCCCGACGAGGAGATCTTCGACGAGGTCCTCTTTGACGACGACGTCGTGCTCACGCGGTTGCGTGAGACGTGCCTGCTCAACCCGGGCCTGCGCATCGATTTCTCGGACGAGCGCACCGGTCGTAAGGAGACGTTCGAGTTCCGCAAGGGTTTGGCGGATTTTGTCAACGACTTGCTGGGCGACGACGAGGCCGTGCTCTCCAAGCCGGTGATCGTGTCACGGAGTGAAGTCGTCCACGACCGGTCGCTGGCCTGCGATATCGGCGTCAACTGGCAGGCGGTGGGTTTCGACGAACGTGTGCGCAGCTACGTCAACATCATCCGTACGGCCGACGGGGGAGCACACGAAGAAGGTTTCCGCAAGGCGATCACCGGCACGTTGAACCGGTGGGGCGAGCAGAACAAGGGGTTCAAGAAGGGCGAGCCGCGTTTGACCGGGGATGCCATCCGCGAGGGGATGGTCGGGGTGATCAGCGTCAAGATGCCCGACCCGCAGTTCGAGGGGCAGACCAAGGGCAAGCTCGGCAGCGCGATCATGCGCGGCTTCGTCGAGCGGACTGTCAACGAGGCGCTGTCCGAGTGGCTGGACTCCAATCCCACGCTGGGCCGCAAGATCATCAAGAAGGCGCAGGTTTCCGCGAAGGCGCACGAGGCGGCGCGGCAGGCCCGCGATCTGACCCGGCGCAAGGGGATTCTCGACACGCAGTCGGCGGGCCTTCCCGGCAAGCTGTCCGATTGCTCCAGCCGCAATCCCGAAGAGTCCGAGCTGTACGTGGTGGAGGGCGATTCGGCAGGCGGGTCGTCGAAACTGGCCCGTGACCGGCACACCCAGGCGATCCTCCCCCTGCGCGGCAAGGTCCTCAATGTCGAGAAGGCGCAGTTGCGCAGGGCCCTCGCCAACGCCGAGATCCAGAACCTGATCAAAGCCATCGGTACCGGCATCGGCGACGACTTCGACTACGCGAAGTTGCGCTACCACAAGATTGCAATTCTTTCGGACGCCGACGTTGATGGCGGCCACATCACGACGCTGCTGCTGACGTTTTTCTACCGGTTGATGCCGAAGCTGGTGGATGGCGGCCATCTGTACATCGCGCAGCCGCCCCTGTATCAGCTGCGCAAGGGCACAAAATCCTTCTATGCGATGAACGACGGTGAGCGCGACCGCCTCCTGAAGACCGAGTTCAAGGGACAGGTCAACGTCGACATCGCCCGTTTCAAGGGCCTTGGCGAGATGGATGCCGAACAGTTGTGGAGCACCACGATGGACCCCGCCCAGCGCACTTTGCTACGCGTCACCATCGACCACGCCGAACGGGCGGAGCAGGTGTTCGCACTGCTGATGGGAGAGTCCGCCGCGGATCGACGGGAATGGATCGAGGCGAACGCCCGGTACGCGGAAAACATAGACGCCTGACGGCGACCAATGGCTGCCGGCGCCGCGGTCGTGGCCCTGGTTGAGCGCGCGACCAGCTCCTCGTTCGCCCGGGCACGCGTCCCCATCCTCGCCTTCCGGAGAGGGTCAGAGAGTTGGGTCAAGGCACAACCGGGAGTTGTCCGGATCGTCACGGTGAGGCCGGCTGTTCGCCGGCATCCGTTACGGGTCTGGCGGCGGCAGGTTGATTCGACGGGTCTCGTCGCGTGAGACCCACGTGACAACGCCGGTCTCCACGTCGAACGTCACGGTCCAACGGTCGGTGTGTTTCAGATTGTTGTGCGCGGTGCACATGGGCGCAGCATTGGACAGCGCGGTGCTGCCACCGCTCCACCACTCGTCGAGGTGGTCGGCCTCGCACCAGGCGAAGGGCCGGTCGCACCCGGGTCCCCGGCAGTGTTTGTGAACCATCTGCGACGCGCCGCGCAGCCAGTCGGGCAGCGTCCGCCGGGCACGTCCGACGGCGACGGGCAGCCACGGACCGAGTCCAAGTACCAGGCGCAGCGTCGGATTCGTGGTGGCGATGAGGTGTCGGGCGGTCTCGGCGTCGATCTGCCCCACGGCGCTCAAACGAGGCGCCATACGCGCCAGCTCATCACGGCCCAGGAGCGTGAACAGATCGGCGAACAGGACGGCATGGGTGCGTACACCATCGACGGCGCCACGGGTGCTGTGGTGGCGGATCGCCACGCTGAGCGCCGTCACAAGGGCGTCGTGCCACTTCTGCGCCGGCGTGCGGCGCTTGGACACCGGCGTGTCCGGGGTGTCCGGGGTTGAGTACAGGTCGCGTGTACGTGCCAGCAGCTCGTGCAGCAGCGGCGTGCCGGTGCCCTCGACGTTGCACAGGTCCCGGAGCCCACGGGTGACGCGCAGCTCGCGCAGATCCTCGTCGCTGCACGCCGGCGGATCGTCGGGACCGTCGTCGAGCGCCTCGACGATGCGGCGCACCGCCACGCGAACGTCGCGCGGATCGGCATTACACGCCAGCGCCGTCAGCGTTTCTTCGTGTTCGGCGATGCGGTCCAGCCGCCCCGGGGTCGCGTGCTTGGCGATGGCATCGACGTGGTCGGTGGTGATCTCTCCGTGGCGCAGATCGGCTTCCAGCAACGGCATGCGCCTCAACAGCCGCACCCGCTGCAAGCGCCGCTTGATGCCAGCGTGCCCCAACCCGGTGGTCAGCTTCAACCATCCCTGCGTCGATACGCAACCGTCCCGGCGGAAGCCCTCCCGCCGGTCGAAATCACGCAGCAAGCGCACCTCGACCTCGGCCAGCTGCTGCTGCTCACGCGCCAGCGTGGTCAAGGCCTGAGCAACCTCGTCACGGCTGCAGTCCTGCGGATCCAGCGCCGCCCGCTCGGCTCGGGCCTCGCGCAGCTTCGCCAGGGCACCAGCGACCGAGGGATGGCCCGCGCTGTAGGCGGGCCCGCGCTCGCGCGCCACACACTGCCGGTGCGGGGCGGTCAACGACTGCATATCCGCATCTTGTAACAGGGGTGTGACAGCTACTCCGGCGGTTCCACATCTGTGCACACCCGCGCTTGTGCCGAGGATTCGCGGGCGCCGCCTCCCGACGCCACGCCGACTCCACGTCGCCGACGTGCGGCCCGTGTTCGGAGAACGCACAGCATGAGCTGCTGGACGGACCGTGCCATGACCGATGAGATCGGTGCGGCGGTCCGGTCGAATCCAACGACGACCACGAGCTGCAGGTGCACGGCAGCGGCAACCTGGTCCGCTGGCTGTTCGACAACCAGCTTGTCGACGAGATCACCCTGCTCACCGCCCCGGTGGTCGTCGGCCAGGGCACGCGGCTATTCTCCGACACCGGCCCAGACACAGCGCTTGACCTG
>WHTG01000045.1 GCA_009377835.1 Nitriliruptorales bacterium | reverse complement strand
GTGACCAGGGTGATGTCCGGCAGGTGCGTCCCACCCGCGTAGGGGTCGTTGAGCAGGACCTGCTGACCGGGCGCCAGCTGTCCCCCGAAAGCGTTCAGTGCCGCCCGCACGCTGGCGGGCATGGACCCGAGGTGCACGGGAATGTGTTCGGCCTGCGCGACCATGTCGCCATCGGGGGAGAAGACCGCCGCTGAGCAGTCCACCCGCTCCTTGATGTTGGGGGAGTACGCCGCTCGCCGCAGCGCGACGCCCATCTGGTCGGCGACCCCTGCCAGCGCGTGCCGGGCGACCTCCAACTCGACGGGTGTCACCACCGCACCACCAGGCCGGCGCCGCCGGACACGGCGGCGTGGTCGCCTGGCAGCAGCAACGTCGTGCTGTCACGTTGTGCGATGACCGCCGGCCCTTCGACGGCGCCACCGTGCTGCAGCGCGGCGCGGTGCAGAAGTGGGACCGACTCCTCGCGCGCATCAAGGCGGATACTCACGCGGTCCGCGGCCGCGTGGGGCGGGCCGTGGTCCCACTCGTGGGGCGGCCGTTCCAGCCGCGCCCGCGACTGGGCGACGGCCCGCACGGTCACCACCTCGACTGGTTCGTCAGGAAGCGCGTAGCCGAAGGCGGCGTCGTGCGCCGCGTCGAAGGCCGCGGCGACATCGGCCTCGGCAGTGATCCGCAGCTCATGCGACTGCCCGGCGTAGCGGCAGTCGGCAATCCGTTCGACCGTCCCCCCCGGGACGTGCTCCAGCGCCTGGCGCGCCAACTCCTCCCACACCGTTGACAGGTCCGGTGGTTCGGCGTCACGGCACCAGGTCGCCATGACCGTGCGGGTTGCCTCCCTTCGCGGCGGGGCGAGGAGCAGGCCCAGTGCGCTGAGAACGCCCGGAGCCGGCGGGATGATCACCGCAGCGCATCCTAATTCCCGCGCCAGGGCGGTCGCGTGCAACGGCCCGGCCCCCCCGTACGCCACCAGCGCCAACGTCGCCGGATCGACGCCGCGTTCGGTGGTCACCTTGCGCAGCGCCCGCAACATGGTCGCCTGCACGACCGCGACGACGCCTTCGGCCGCCTCCGCCGCGCCGGCGAATCCGGTCAACCCCCCGATCGCGTCTTCGGCGGCCTTGCGGTCCAGACGAAGTACGCCGCTGCCCAATGGCTGGTCGTCCAGCAGATGCCCAAGCACGACGTGAGCATCCGTCACCGTTGGCGCCGTGCCGCCGCGGCCGTAACAGGCGGGACCGGGGTCCGCGCCCGCCGACTGCGGTCCCACACGCAGCGCACCACCGGCGTCGAGCCATGCCACGGACCCACCACCGGCCCCGACCGTGTGGATGGCCACGGCAGGGGTCGCGAACGGCAGACCTCCGATCCATCCCTCCGTGGCGATCTCCGGCTGGCCGCCGTGGATGAGGCAGACATCCGTCGAGGTGCCTCCCATGTCGAAGGCGACCGCGTCGGAGAAGCCCTCGTCGCGGGCAACGGCGGCCGCGGCGACCACTCCTGCGGCCGGTCCCGAGAGCAGCGTGTGCACGGGTGCCGCTGCGACATCCGCGACGTGCGCGACCCCGCCGCTGGATGTCATGACGGCGATGTCCGAGGTGGGCAGCCTTGCTTCCAGCCGCCGCAGGTAGCGGCGCATGACCGGCGCGACGGCCGCATCCAGGACGCAGGTGCTGGCCCGCTCGTACTCGCGGAATTCGGGTAACAGCGCGCTGGACCTGGTGACCGGCACGTCCAGGCGGTTCGCGATGGCCGCACACAGGCGCTCCTCGTGGTCTGGTGCCGCGAAGGAGAAGAGCAGGCACACCGCGACCGAGTCCGGCGCACGCGCGCGGACGGCGTCCACCACCCGCGCAATTTCGTTCTCCGTCAGCGGGATAACCACGGTGCCGTCCGCCCCGACCCGCTCCTGCACCGTGACAACCAGGTCCGAGGGGACCAGCGGCGCCGGCCGTGTCACCGCCAGGTCGTACAACGAGGGCCGGTCCTGGCGGCCGATCACCAGGAGGTCCCGAAAACCGTCGGTGGTCACCAGCACGGTCCGGGCGACGGCCCGTTCCAGGACCGCGTTCGTCGCGGTGGTGGTGCCGTGCGCCACGGCGGCTAGGTCACCGTCCCCTCCGGCGGCGCGCCGCAGGCCGTCGACGAGCGCTGCGCTCTGGTCCCGCGCGGTTGTTGGGACCTTCGCCAGACGGGGATGACCGTTGTCGTCGAGGACCACGGCGTCCGTGAACGTCCCGCCAACGTCCACGCCGGCGATCCGGCCCGTTGCGCCGCTCATACCCGTCGGAGTGTAGGGACGCCGCGGGCGGGCGCCGCTTCGTGACGAGGATGTTACGGAATGAGTTTCCCAACCCGGTGCCGCCGGGTACGGTGGGCGCACGCCAGGAAGGGTGAGCACCGTGCCGCCAGATTTCATCTCCACCGCCGCGTTCCTCGTGGTCGGATTTCCCCTGCTGTTGCTGCTGCTCGTGTTGTCCCTGGGGCGTCTCGAGGATTGGATGCTCATGCCTGACGAACGCGCTGCAGCGGTTAGCCAACTGCTGGAGCAGGTGGACGAGGCCGAGGAACTGGAGAAGGCGGTGGCGTTGATGATGTCAGAGGTCGCGGACCGGCCGGAGGTGCGGCGGCAGTCGCCGGCCGCAGGCGGTCGTGCGCTGCGCCTCGCGCGGCGGTCAGGCGCCTGACCCCATAGGATCGACACGTCGGATCCTGGCGTTAGGAGTCGGTCGTGTCGGTGCTGGCCGAGTTGCGCTGGCCAATCCTGGAGCGCATCCCGTTGTTCGGCGATTTCGCCGTCTCCCCCCACGGGATCACCATCGCGATCGGCTTCCTGGCCGGTGCGCAGCTGATGCTTGACCGCGCCCAGAAGCGCGGGATCGCGCGCCGGCACGTCGACGGCGTGGAGCTCCACATCCAGTCGATCCTGACGCGCGCGGCCATCGGCGCGATCATCGGCGCGAGGTTCTTCTACATCGTGACCCGGCCGGACGCGTTTCCGGACCCGCTGGGCTGGTTCAGGGTGTGGGAGGGTGGACTGAGTCTGCTGGGCGGCGTGGCCGGCGGCATCCTGCTGGCGGTGCCGTACGTCCTCCGACGGCGTATGTCGGTGCCGCTGCTCCTGGATTCCGCGGCACCGGGGCTGGCGCTCGGCATTTTTCTCGGGCGCGTCGGTGACCTGGTGATCGGTGAGCACCTCGGTGGCGAGACCACGTTCTTCCTCGGATGGCGGTGCACCGGCGCGTTCCGCGACGCTGCGGCGCCCTATCCGTTTCCCGGGGCGGGCCCTCAGACGGTGCAGGGCTGCTTCGACGCCGTGCTCCACCAGACGGCGCTGTACGACTTCCTCGCGGGCGGCATCGTCTTCATGATCCTGATCCTGCTGGAGCGACGGCCGCGGTTCGATGGCTTCTTCATGATCGCCTTCGGTGTCCTGTACGGCACCGGTCGTCTGCTCACGGACTTCGCTCGCGACGCAGACAAGGATCTGCTGGGACCGCTCACCGGTAGCCAGGTCACGGCATTCGGCGTGATCGTCGCCTTGCTGGTGTGGACCTTCCTCCGGCGCCCGGACCGGCAGGCGCCGTATGCGTGGGCGCCGCCGGAGTTCACCCATCCCTGGGACCGCCGTCGCGAAGCCGAGGATGGGCCGGAGGACGACCTCAGCGAGGGAACCTCCGGCCCTGTCGAATCTACCGAGGCTGAGATGCAGGCAGGGGGGTATTCTTCGCCAGATGGATGACGCTGGCGGCCACCGCTACTTCGAGGGGTTGGCTGTCGCGCATGTGCTGGGCGGACTCGACGACTCCGAAGGCCGGGTCTTCCGGTCGCACCTGCTGGAGTGCGGGTCGTGCCGCGCACGGGTCGGGGAGCTGCGAGCGATTGCGCACGACCTCGCGGATGTCGAACGCGACGAGCGGCGGGTCCGTGCGGCGCAGGCGATCGACACGAAGCGCCGCGAAGCGGACGAGGAGCTGGAGGACGCCCCCGAGCAGGTCCCGTCGACCCGCTCGTCCAGGGTGACGGTCATCATCGGACTCGTCCTGATCATCGGGCTGTCGCTGTGGAACTTCACCTTGCGCAGCGCGTTGACCGTGCAGCAGACGATTGCGGACCAGATGAGGCAGGCTGGCGTGATCGCCGACTCCGGTACGGCCTGGGACACGCTGCTGGCCGCGACCGGCGTCGAGGCATCCGTGTCGCACAAGGACGATCGATACGTCATCGCCGCGGACGGTCTAAAGCCCGGGCCGCACGGCGTATATGTCCTGACCGCGTCGGGTGTCGTGGTGCGCAACGATGACTTGCCGGTCCAGGAGGACGGCCGGGTGTATCGGCTGTTCTCCCTTCCGGAGAGCGCGGACCGTGTCGTCATCTACCGCGCGACCGACACCAACGGCAACCCGGTCCCGCCGGGCCCGGAGCCGAAGGGCCATAAGGTATTCGAGGCCGAACGCCCGTAGCGCGGGCGGCGGTCGTGACGGCCGGGGTGCTGGACGGACTGGTGGGCGCGGCTGGGATTGAACCAGCGACCTCTCCGGTGTGAGCGGAGCGCTCGTCCCACTGAGCTACGCGCCCGTCGTCGGCCGATGCTACTTCATGCCGGAACGCCACGATCGGCGATCGTTGCTATCGCCGCCGGGCCGCCTCGGCACGGGCCCGCAGATCGGCGACGCCGTCGGCGAAGGTGTCGTACTTCCACAATGCGCTGCCCGAGATGAACACGTCGGCTCCGGCGGCTGCGGCCCCGCCGATCGTGTCGGGCCCGATCCCGCCGTCGACCTCGAGTTCGACGTCGAACCCGCCTGCGTCGATCAGTTGCCGGATCGCGGCGATCTTGGGCTCCATGGTGGCGATGTACGGCTGACCGCCGAAACCCGGGTTCACCGTCATCACGAGCACCATGTCCAGCAGGTCGAGCAGGTGTTCCACCGCTGAAACCGGCGTCGCCGGGTTCAGCGCCACTCCCGCGCGCGCGCCGAGCTCGCGGATACGCCCGCAGGTCCGGTGGGCGTGGGTCAACGTCTCGGCGTGCACGATGATCACCTCGCACCCGGCGTCGGCGTACAGCGGTAGCAAGTCGTCGGGACGTTCCACCATCAAGTGCGCCTCGAAGCCGACGTCGCACACCTTGCGGCATGCAGCGATGACATCGGGACCGAACGTCAGGTTGGGGACGAAGTGACCGTCCATGACATCCCACTGGATGCGGTCGACCCCCGCCTTCTCCAGCGCAAGGCAGTCCTCGCCCAGACGTGCGAAATCGGCGGGGAGGACGGACGGGACGATCTTGGCAGCCATGCGTGGCAAGCCTACGACGGGTCCGCGCGCGGGGGCTCCCACTGCGACTGCCGGGCCAGTGCGACGGCGGCAAGTTGTGAGTTCACATCCAGCTTCAGCAGAATCGCCCGGATCTGGCTGCGTACCGTCGCGAGGGACACGAAGAACTCCTCGGCTATCCGCTCCGCCGACTTCCCGTCCATGAGGCCGCCCAGCACCTGCTGCTCGCGGTGTGTCAGACGCTCGAACGGCGCCAACCGCTCCCTGTCGGCAGCTCGCTGCCTTCGCAGTTCGCCGAGCAGCTCGTGCCGCTGCGCCGGCGGCACCAGAGTTCCCAGTTCCACGACCTCCTGCACGGCCTGGACGAGCGAGGCGAACGGTGTGCTCTTGTCGATCAGCCCCGTCGCGCCTGCCTCCAGGCACTTCGCGAGCCGCACACGGTCGGTTACGCCGGTCACCATCATCACCTGCGCGCCGATGTCCTCCAGCGGTGCGATCAGCGGAACGCTGTCGCCGATCTCTCCGCCCAGGTCAAGATCGAGCAGAACGACCGTCGGGCGCAGCTCTTCGGCCGTTTTCACGATCTGCTCGGCGCTGTCCGGTGTCAGCATCTCGGCACGGATGCCCTCGGCCCGCAGGGCGAAGACCAGGCTTTGCGCCAGCAGCTCATGGTCCTCGACGATGAGGACACTGCCGTTCATGATCGTCTTACCCGTTCGTCAATCTTGACGATGACCACCCCCGTCGTCTTGTGTTGTCTGCGACCAATGCAACGTAGCGTGGCAAGCAGGCGTATCGCCATAGCCGTCGAGCCTCGGCTGCTCGCGGACAGCTTGTCACGCGTTCTTCGCGACGCTGACGCGGAGATCGTCCTGGTGCTGGACTCCCCGGTCCACGGTCACGCCGTTCCGTTCGACATCGCCATCGTCATGGAGGACGACCCTCATCCAGTCGCAGCGGACGTGACGGTGCGTCTGCCGTCGGCATCGCACGGCGGGGCAGGATCAGTGACCACGGTGGACGGTACTGAGTTCGCGGTCGTGGCGGGCCTTGCTGACCTGCTGCGCATCCTTTCGCCTTTCCTCACCTGACTCCGCGGGCCCTGCCTCCGGCAGCGACAGAGCGAACGACGCGCCACCGCCGTTACGGGGCTCGACCCACAGGTTCCCCGACTGTTCCCGCATCAGTTCGGTGGCGACAAACAGCCCCAGTCCGCTGCCCGGAACGTCCAGCGCCGTGGTGGCCCGAACGCCGCGGCGGAAGATCGCCTCGCGCTGGTCCTCCGCAACGCCGGGACCACGGTCCTCGACGCGAACGACGATGCATCCGTTCTCGCGCTCCGCCCGAACTGTGACAGGGCTGCCCGGGGCGTGGCGGCGGGCGTTGTCGAACAGCGTCTGCAGCACCTGCTCTGTCGAACCGAGCCTGCCGACGACCTCTAGATCCGCCGGCATCGTCAGCTCCATGGTCATCCCCCTGGCGCGTTCGGTAACGACCAGCGGAACGACGGAGTCGGCCACCTTGAAGGATGTGAAGTCGCCCAGCGGTTCCCCCACGCTGACCAGCCGTTGCAGACGTCGGATCTCCCCGCTGACCGCCATCGAGAGAGCGGTCTGCGTCTCCGGCGGCAGGCGCTCGCGGTAATGCTCCAGGGTTCGCGTTGCGCCCTCAATCGCGGCGAGCGCCGAGCGGGCCTCGTGGGCGCGTTCCTCCGCGGCGGCCTGCCCCTCGCGGATGCGCTCGTGGGCGGTCATCGCGGTGAACTCCGACTCCGCCAGGCGCGTCGCGCTGTCGCGGTAGGTGTGGAAGATCTCGCGCGTCGCGCCGATGAAGGCGAGCAGCAGACCCAGGAGGCGGAGCAGTTCCTTGGCCAGCAGGCCTGCCTCCACCGGCGGGACCGCGTAGACCCGGGCGACGTCACCTATTGCGAGTGCGAGGAACAGCAGCGCCAACCAGGCGAACATCCACCGTCGGCGCTTGTACCCACGCCACGTGTATGCGGCGCCCAGTGCCGTGAGCGCGAGTGGCTGCAGACCGATCTGGTTCACCGCATTGTAGGAGCGCGGCAGCGATCCCTCCGCGCCGTCAACGGCGGTGGCCAGCGGCGGGTACAAGGCCATGACCACGGCGAGGACCGTCACACCCGCGAGCGCGAGCCCCAGGACCTTCGGCCCGGGGATCGGCGCGACCTGGCTCATCGTGATCGCCCGCACCAGCAGGATCATCATCATCAGCTGGCTTGCCGGTCGCAGCCACACAACCGTGTCGGCGAGCGCGAACTGCGGCAGGACCACAGGAATCAGCTCGGCCGCGCCCAGCCCGCCGACGGCGTACACGAGGAGTGCCACCGCGACCCACACCGCCGGTGCGTCGCTGGTCAAGTACCACCGGCTGAACGCAATCGCGACCAACGCCAGGGCGATCATCAATGAGGCGACCTGCAACAGGGGCAGCAGCATCTGCACCGACTCGACCGAGCTGCGCGACACCTCGGTGAAAAACACGACCTGCAGGGCGGTGGCGGCCAGGACCACGACTGCGACCAGGTACGGGCGCCCGAAAGGCGACTTGGCCGGCCCCGCAATGCGGCGCCGATCCTCGCCTCGATAAGGGATACCCGGGACAGACCCGGCAGACCGCACAGACATGAACCGGGAGTTTACGGGCGGCGCTGCGCCCCCAACACCCCTCGTGGGAGTGAACTACTGGTAGTCAAAAAGGGTCATTAAGCGTTGATTTCAGTCATCGCTTCAGCCCAGGCGCTCCACGATCATGGCCATCCCCATGCCACCCCCGACGCACATGGACTCCAGCCCCACGGACTTGTCCTCGGTCGCCAGGCCGTTCAGCAACGTGTTCATGATGCGAGCGCCGGTCATGCCGAACGGGTGGCCGACGGCGATCGATCCACCGTTGACATTGAGCTTGTTCCACTCCACGCCGAGTTGCCGTGCGCTGGGAATGACCTGAGCGGCGAACGCCTCGTTGATCTCCACCAGGTCGACGTCGTCGATGGTCATCCCGGCCCGCGCCAGCACACGGCGGCTCGCTTCGACCGGTCCGAGACCCATGATCTCGGGGTTCAGCGCGGTGACGCTCGAGGCAAGGATTCGCGCGAGCGGGGTGATGCCGAGATCTCGGGCTCGCGTGTCGCTCATGACGACGACGGCAGCCGCTCCGTCGTTGAGCGGACAAGCGTTGCCGGCGGTCACCCTGCCGTCGGGGCGAAAGACCGGGTTGAGCTCAGCCAGCTTCTCCACGGTGGTCCCGGGACGCGGCCCGTCGTCTTGCGACACCACGTTGCCGTTGGGCAACGTGACGGCGGTGATTTCCCGATCGAAGAACCCGTTCTTCTGTGACTCGACGGCCCGGTTCTGGGACAGCGCCGCGAACTCGTCCATCTCCTCGCGTGACACGCCCTCGAGTTGCGCCACGTTCTCGGCGGTCTCCCCCATCGAGATGTAGATGTCCGGCAGCCCATCGGAGACCGGTGACCACGCCTGGGCACCTCCCTCCGCCCGCTTCGCCGTGCGCTGCGCGGCGCCGGCGAATTTCGGATTCATCGTGTCCGGCAGGCTGTCGGAGGTCCCCTTGACATAGCGGCTGACCGCTTCGACACCGGCGGCCACGAACACGTCGCCCTCTCCCGCCTTGATCGCGTGCGCCGCCATGCGGATGGTCTGCAGCGACGAGGAGCAGTAGCGGGTGACGGTCGTCCCGGGCACGTCCGGCAGTCTTGCGAGGACGCTCACGACGCGTCCCATGTTGTAGCCCTGCTCACCTCCGGGCAGACCGCATCCCAGCATCAGATCATCCACCTCGGACGGGTCGAGTCCGGGAACCTTCGCCAGGGTTGCGGTGACGATGTCGGCGGCCATGTCGTCGGGTCGCACGTCCACCAGCGAACCCTTGAACGCCCGTCCGATGGGCGTGCGGGCGGCGGCAACGATGACGGGCTCGGCCATGTCGGGCTCCTCGGAGGACGATGCGACTGACGGAAGTATCGCGAGGCCGCTTCCGCCGTGCGAATCGTGCCTACCCTGGAGCGGTGCCGCGGTACCGGCTGCTGACCACCCGCCCCGCCGCGCAGGCTCCCGTGGTTGTCGGGGCCCTGCTCGCGGAGGGACTCGACGCGCGCCTGCAACCCGATTCCCTCGGCGTTGTGTACGGGCTGACGACCGGTCCGTTCGCGACCCGCATCTTCGTCGCGGAGGACGACTTCGCCGCCGCCCGCGCGTTGATCCGTCAGATCGAAGAACAATCCTGATCGGTATCCTCGCGGCTTCGTCCTCTCGCAGGAGCATCGCAACCCGTGGCTGAACAGATCACCGTGACCGCACCAGACGGCGCGACCGCGCAGCTCGACGCCGGCACAACGCTGCGCGACGCACTCCAGGAGCTGGGGCTGATCCGCGGTCAGATTCTGGCCGCAAGGGTGGACGGTGGCATCCGCGACCTCGACAGCGGCGTCAGCCACGACGCGGCGGTCGCACCGGTGCCCGCCGACTCCGACGACGGGCGTGAGGTGCTGCGCCACTCCGTCGCGCACATCATGGCGCAGGCCGTGACCGACCTGTATCCGGGTGCGAAGTTCGCGATCGGCCCACCGATCGCGGACGGCTTCTACTACGACTTCGATGTCAGGGAGCCGTTCACGCCCGAGGATCTCGAGCGCATCGAGAACCGGATGCACGAGATCGTGCGCGAGAACCAGGCCTTCCGACGACGTGAACTGCAACGCGACGAGGCGCTCGAGCTGTTCGTGGACCAGCCCTACAAGCGGGAGATCATCGAGCGTGCCACGGGCGGTGAGGGAGTGTCGGCGGACGAAACAGCCGACGTTGACCCCGACGCGCGCCACGTCGTGACGGTCTACGACAACATCCGCCCCGACGGATCCGCGTGGGCCGACCTGTGCCGCGGTCCGCACATCCCGACGACGAAGTGGGTGCCGGCGTTCAAGCTGCAACGGGTCGCCGGCGCGTACTGGCGCGGCGACGAGAAGCGTCCCATGTTGCAGCGCATCTACGGCACCGCCTGGGAATCGCGCAAGGCGCTGGCGGCGCACCTCGAACGGCTGGAGCAGGCACGGGAACGGGACCACCGCAAGCTGGGCCGGGAGCTGGACCTCATCTCTTTTCCCGACGAGCTCGGGGCGGGCCTGGCGGTCTGGCACCCGAAGGGCTCGGTCGTCCGACAGGAGATCGAGGACTACATCCGCCGCGAGGTGCGCCGCCGCGGGTATCAACCCGCGTACACGCCGCACATCGGCAAGGCGGCACTGTGGGAGACGTCGGGGCATCTCGGCTTCTACGCCGAGAACATGTATCCCCCGGTGGAGATCGATCCGGGCCGCGACGACAAGGGCGTCGACTACTACCTGAAGCCGATGAACTGCCCGTTCCACGTCCTCATCTACCGCTCACGGCAGCGCAGCTACCGGGAGCTGCCCGTGCGGCTTTCCGAGCTCGGGACCGTCTACCGCTACGAACGGTCAGGCGTCATCCACGGGCTGTTACGCGCTCGTGGTTTCACGCAGGACGACAGCCACATCTTCTGCACACCGGAACAGGTCGTGGACGAGGCCCTGGCCTGCGTGGAGTTCGCCGTCGACGTGTACCGTGACTTCGGCTTCACAGAGGGGCCCTCCCGGGTGGCGCTGTCGACCAGGCCGCCCAAGGCCGAGACCGTCGGCACCGACGAAGGCTGGGCACAGGCCGAGGACGCGTTGCGCCACGCACTGGACCGCTCGGGTCTCGACTACGTCGTCGACGAAGGTGAGGGCGCCTTCTACGGGCCCAAGATCGACATGCACGTCACCGACGCGATCGGCCGCAGCTGGCAGTTGACCACCGTGCAGGTGGACTTCAACGAACCGGAGCGGTTCGACATCTCGTACACGGGTGAGGACGGCTCACCCCACCGCCCGTGGATGGTGCACCGCGCTCTCCTCGGTTCGGTCGACCGGTTCTTCGCGATCCTGCTCGAGCACTTCGCCGGCGCATTCCCGACGTGGCTCGCTCCAGTCCAGACGGTGATCGTCCCGGTTGCCGACCGGCACCATGAATACGGCGAGAAAGTGCTCGGAACCCTTACGGGCAGTGGTCTTCGCGCTGCGCTCGACGACTCACCGGACTCCATGGGGGCCAAGATCCGCAAACACCAGCTGGGCAAGGTGCCGTACCAGCTCATCGTCGGGGACGAGGAGGCGGCCCAGGGCACCGTTGCAGTCCGACCGCGCGTCGGCCAGCAGCGGAAAGCGGTGCCGCTGGACGAGTTCGTCGCCGAACTCTCGAACGAGGTTGGCACTCGTGGCATCCACGCCTGACCACCCGGACGCCGCGCACGAGGCCCTCGACACGCTCCAGCGGCTGTGGACGCCGTGGCGGATGAGTTACATCCGCGGCGAGGGCAAGGACCTCGGCGGCTGCCCGTTCTGCGTCCTGCCGCGGCGCGGCGATGACGCTGCCGCACTGATCCTGCATCGCGGTCGGAGCGTCTACGCGATCCTCAACGCCTACCCGTACAACCCCGGGCACCTGATGGTCGTGCCGTACCGCCACGTGGCCGGTCTTGAGGAACTCACCGAACAGGAAGTCCGCGAGATGGCCGGGCTGGTGCAGCGCTCGGTGCGTGCGCTGCGGTCCGCGAGCGGGCCGCACGCCTTCAACATCGGCATGAACATTGGCACGCTGGCTGGTGCCGGCATCGCGGAACACCTCCACCAGCACGTGGTGCCACGATGGTCGGGGGACACCAACTTCATGCCGGTTGTGGGCCAGACGCGCGTGCTGCCTGAACTGCTGGAAGAGACGTACGCGCGGCTGGCGCCCGCGTTCTCCAACTGAGGGCATCCCGCCCGGCGCCCCACGGTTCGCTGCAGCCACGTCAACGGCAGGGTGCTCGGTTACGCTGCGAACACCGTCCGCAAACGAAGGATCAATTTCGAGTGGCGCTGAATGCCTATGCCCGGGCGGTCACCGATCGCGTCATCGTGCCGATCGCGCGCGGGCTCGTCCGGATCGGTGCGACACCGAACTGGCTGACGTTCCTCGGCCTGGCCCTGACGCTGGCCGGCGTGGCCGTGGTCTTGTTGTCGCACCCCTTCACGGGAGCCGTCACGATGGGGGTCGGCGCTCTGCTCGACGCGCTCGACGGGAGCGTGGCGCGCTTGCGTGGCAGCGCGGGGGCGGTCGGCGCCTTCTATGACAGCGTGACCGACCGCATCGGGGAGGCGGCGATATTCGGCACGGCTGCATGGCTGGTGCGGGACGACCCATTGACCTTCCTTGCCGCGATGGTGGCCATGGGAGCGGCGCAGGTAACGCCCTACATCCGGGCGAAAGCAGAAGCCCTGGGATGGGATGCAACGGTCGGGTTCATCGAGCGGGCGGAGCGGATGATCCTGCTGATCGCCGCAATAGGGTTCGGCTTCCTGCCGGTCGCGCTGTGGGTGCTCGCGGTCGGCGGTCTGATCACAGTGCTCCAGCGGCTGTACGCAGTCGTCCGCCAGGCGCAGGCGGTATGACCGGGTCCTACCGCGGATCGGGACATGCCGGCGCCGTCGTGGACCGCAACCCGGGCGCGGCCGACCGCATCCCTCCCGACAACAGACCGGAGGGACTGCGGCTGCGAATGACGGCGGTCGTGTGGTTGGCCGCGTGGGAGCTGGCGCGGGCCCTGCCCGAAGCGGTCGTCTTCGCGGTCGCCGACGCGGCTGCACTCGCGCTGCACCGCTGCGCGGGTCGTACGAGACGGCGCGTGACGCGCAACTTCAGACGGGTGGTCCCCTCCGACCGGCTGGCCGGCACGGTGCGCGCTGCGTTCCGCTCGTACGCGCGGTACTGGGTCGAGGCGTTCCGCGCCGCCGACATCAGCGCGGCGGACATCGACGCACGCGTGACGACCGAGGGCTTCGAGCGACTCGACGGCGTACTGGAGCGGGGCAACGGCGCCATCGTGCTGCTCTCCCACCACGGATCGTGGGACATCGCCGCGCGCTGGGCGGAAACGAAGGGCTACCACCTGGCTGTGGTGGCAGAAGTCGTGAGGCCACGTGCGCTGTTTCGCAAGTTCGTCGCGCTGCGGGAGGCGATCGGACTCGAGGTCGTGCCGATGCAGCGCCGTGCGACGATGACCGGGCGACTCATCGAAGTCGCCGAGGCCAACCACATGATCGGGCTGCTCACCGACCGCGACCTGACCGGAGCCGCGCCGGTGGTGCGGTTCTTCGGCGAACCCACCCGGATCCCGATCGGCGCGACGGTGCTCAGCCGCCGGTCAGGTGCGGCGATCGTGCCGGTCGCGATGTTGCAGCGTCCCGGCCGGCGCTGGCACATGAAGGTGCTGCCGCCCTTCACCGTCGACGGCAGCGACATCCGTGAGGGGAACCAGCGCGTGGCCCGCGCGCTGGAGGATCTGATCCTCACCGCTCCCGAGCAGTGGCATGCCTTCCAGCCCGTGTGGCTGGAGGATCTGCCGGAGCATCGTCGCGGCGACTGGCAACCAGGGGCGGACTCGGCAGCGTGAAGATCGCGCTGGTCTGCCCGTACGACTGGGCCAAGCACGGTGGCGTCAGGGCCCACGTCGCAGCGCTGGCGGACTTCTTGATCGCCAACCACGACGTGCGGGTCTTCGCCCCGGCATCCAGCGTCCTGGCGCGATCCGGAGCGGACCGCGTCGTGCAGGTGGTCGGGCGGCCGCTGTCGGTTCCGTACAACCGGTCGGTGGCGCCCGTGGCGCTGTCACCATGGGTCGTCCGACGGACGTCGCAGGCGCTGCACGAGTTCGAGCCGCACGTCGTGCACGTCCACGAGCCTGCGGCGCCGATGGTCGCCGCCGCCGCCGCCGGCTTCGGTCCGAAACCGATCGTGGGCACGTTCCACACATGGTCGCACCGCGATCGCGCATACCGTCTGGTGGCGCCGGTCGCGCGGCGCATCGCCGAACGGCTCGACGCTCGGGTGGCCGTGTCGCCCGCGGCGCAGCGGTTCGCCGCGGAGGCGCTGCACCTGCCGCTGGGTTCGTTTCGGGTGATCCCCAACGGCGTGGCCGTGGCCGCGTACGCCGGCGCGGAACCGATTCCTGAACTCGTCGACCCCCAGCGGCCGTTGTTGTTGTTCGTCGGGAGGCTCGAGTCCCGGAAGGGCCTTGACGTCCTGGTGCGGTCCTTTCTTCGGCTGCGCACGACGATGCCCCGCGTCCGCCTCTGCGTCGTCGGCGAAGGCCCGGAACGGGAGCGTTGCCAGCAGATGGTGCCGCCGTCGATCAGGCCGGATGTCCTGTTCGTCGGGGCCGTCGCCGAGCATGAGAAGCCGAGGTATTACGCCAGTGCAGACGTGTTCGTCGCACCGAACACGGGGGGTGAGTCCTTCGGGATCGTCTTGCTCGAGGCGATGGCGGCCGGGCTGCCGATCGTCGGTTCCGACATCCCCGGGTTCCGGACCGTTATGAAAGACGGGCGGCAGGGGCGGCTGGTGGCGCCAGGGAATGCCTTCGCTCTGGCCGATGCGATCGGCACGATCCTGTCGAACAGCCGTCTGGGTGCGGCGATGGCTGACGAGGGTCGACGCACCGCCGCGCACTACGACTGGCCCGTCGTCGGCCGGCGCGTCGAGGAGCTGTACCGCCACGTGCTCATCAACAGCTGACGTTCGCGGTGCGCGGGTGTTCAGGCATCCGCGACGGCCGACCGTACACTCGTCGCAAACCCCTTGCGCTCCAAGGAGACTGTGTTGCGCCCAATGCTGTGCGCGATCTCGGTGCTGGTGTTGCTGGTCGCCGGTTGTACCCGGAAGCCCGCCGCCGAGCCCTCAGAGACGCCGACACCGACGGCGGCGCCCAGTCCGGAACCGACGCCCGTCGCTGCCTTGACTGGTGAGGAGTTGGACGAACCCATCGAGCGACCGATCCTCGCGGTGAAGATCGACAACGCCTCGGCGGCGCTGCCACCGGACGGTCTGGAAGCTGCCGACATCGTGTTCGAGGAGGAGGTCGAGGGTGGCTTGACCCGTTTCCTGGCGCTGTTCCACTCTGACGATCCCGAGGACATCGGTCCCGTACGTTCTGGACGCGAGGTGGACGCGGACCTGCTGCCACCGTTCCAGCCGGTGCTCGCGTTCTCAGGTGCGGCCAAGCCGGTGAAGGGTCTGCTGCGCCGGGCCGGGGTGCTCTTCTTCGAGGAGGGCGAGCCGGACAAGGAAACCTTCTACCGGGTCCCCGACCGCCGATCCCCCCACAACCTGTTCGCGCACACCGAGCAACTGTGGGAGGCGGGTGAGGATCTCGCCGTCCCCGGGGAACCTGTCTTCACCTTCGACAAAGCCACACCGGATGGCGGCAGGCAGACGGCCGGCGCGCGCGTCGTGTACTCGAACTTCGCCAACGCCGACTGGACGTGGAACGACAAACAGAATCGCTGGGAGCGGGTCCAGAACGGATCGCCGCACACGACCGCCGCCGGCGACACCCTCACCGCCGACAATCTCGTGTTCATGCGGATCAAATCCGGCCAAGGCGGGCGCAGCGACTCGGCGGGCAACCCGACTATCGAGCTGCGGGTGATCGGGAAAGGACAGGCGACGGTGCTCCGCGACGGCCAGCGGTTCCGAGCACGGTGGACGAAGCGGTCCGCCGAGGATCCGCTCGAACTGGCCTCCCAGCGCGATCCGCTCGCCTTACGTCCCGGTACGACCTGGATCCAGTTCGTCGACCAGGACGGGGAGTTGACCTTCCGCCGAAACGCTCCCGAGCCCGGACAGTGACGGCGACTCGCCCCCGGTGCCGGTACTCTCGGCTGCACAGCGCGTCCCACCCTGTCGCGCCCACGTCCCGGAGTGATCGCAGTGACTGAGTCGAAACCCACGGTGACCGGCACGGCGCGCGTGAAGCGCGGGCTGGCGGACATGCTCAAGGGTGGCGTCATCATGGACGTCGTCACGGCTGAGCAGGCCAAGATCGCGGAGGAGGCGGGAGCCGTCGCGGTGATGGCGCTCGAGCGGGTCCCGGCCGACATCCGCCGCGACGGAGGCGTCGCGCGGATGTCCGATCCCGACATGATCGAGTCGATCATGGCGGCGGTCTCCATCCCGGTCATGGCCAAGGCCCGCATCGGCCACTTCGTCGAGGCACAGGTGTTGCAGGCCATCGGCGTGGACTACGTCGACGAGTCGGAGGTGCTCACACCCGCGGACGAGGCGCACCACGTCGACAAGCACGCGTTCACGGTGCCATTCGTGTGCGGCGCGACGAACCTCGGCGAGGCGTTGCGCCGCATCGGTGAGGGCGCGGCGATGATCCGGTCCAAGGGAGAAGCGGGCACAGGCAACGTCGTGGAGGCGACACGGCACATGCGCGCGATCGTCGGAGGCATTCGCCGGCTCACGCGGCTCAGTGACGAGGAGGTCTACGCCGAGGCGAAGGAGCTGCAGGCGCCGCTGGACCTGGTGCTGGAGGTCGCGTCAGCCGGCCGGCTCCCGGTCGTGCTCTTCACCGCCGGCGGGATCGCGACCCCTGCTGACGCCGCGCTCATGATGCAGCTGGGCGCAGACGGCGTGTTCGTCGGCTCAGGGATCTTCAAGTCGGGTGACCCCGCACGCCGAGCGCGGGCCATCGTGGAGGCGACCACGTATTTCAACGACCCGGACGTCATCGCGAAGGTCAGCCGCAACCTCGGCGAGGCGATGACTGGCATCAATCTGGAGGATCTGCCGGCGGCGCAGCACTACGCGCAGCGCGGCTGGTAGGCGCTCAGCCGAAATCCGCGGCAGAGAGTTCGTGACGGCAGCTGCCGGTGCCGCCGAGGTTCCGTGCGCCGTTCGCCGCACTCAGGTGTGGGCCGCGTCGAATGTTCGGTCCGTCAGCGCTCCCAGGGTGGCGCCGTAGACCACGTGCGCGAGGACCATCGTGACCTGCCGGTCCTCCCGGTCATGTGACGCGCGGGGAAGTGCGTCGAACGCGGGGATCCATCCTTGATAGCTGGCGGCCCAGACACCGACCGCGTAGGCAGCGCCGATGATCTTCCCGGGCCCTTGCTGGGCCGTGGCACCCCGAAGGAGCCCGTAGAGCGCGCCGATCGAAGCGCCGAACGCGACGTGCGCCACGACGGCGGCGGCGTCCAATGTCGCCCCGTCAACATCCACGTCGGCCTTGTCGAACGCGGCGTCGACGATCGCCTCCGGCGGTTGCGTGCCCAGCGCCCCCACGCGTTGCGCGACGACCATGAGGGCGCTCATCGGGATGGTGGCGGCGATTCCGGCAGCAGCGCCGCGCATTGCGTTGAAAAGCCAGGCAGCCATGCGGCGAGTGTCGCACACCTCTTCGCCCTCACCTGTGGGGCGCCGGCAGCTCGGGCGACGCGCGACGGCATGCGTCAACGGCCGAGATGGTTGATAACCGGCTGGGAGGGTGGGGTGGTTGATATCCGGCTGGCCATGCCAGCCGGATATCAACCAACCCCCCTGATATCAGCGAGTTATCAACCGCCTTTCGGGGGCGAGCGGGCCGAGAAGCCGGCGATGGGGGGCTGCCGCGGGACTACGCTGGCGGCATGCAGCGCATCCCCGGAGAAGCGTTCACCCCTGCCGCCGGTGAAGCCGCCGCTGACGGCGCACCGCTGGTCGGCGTCCTGGCCCTGCAGGGCGATGTCCTGGAGCACGTGTCGATGCTCCGAAAGGCCGGCGCCGAGGCCGTGGTCGTCAAGCGACCCGAGGACCTGGACGCCGTCGACGGGCTGGTGATCCCCGGAGGGGAGTCGACCACGATCGGCAAGCTGGCGGAGATGTACGGGCTGCTCGACCCGCTGCGCAAGTCCATCGACGAGGGCCTGCCTGTCCTCGGGACATGTGCGGGTGCCATCCTGCTGTCGCGCAAGACGCTGTTCGCGGACGGCACTCCTGCCGACCAGCCGCTGGTCGCCGTCCTCGACGCGGTGACACGACGCAACGCCTTCGGGCGACAGGTCGCCAGTTTCGAGCATGACCTGGAGGTGGCCGGGATCGACGGCGGGCCCGTGCATGCGGTGTTCATCCGCGCGCCGTGGTTTGAGGAGGTGGGCAGCGCCGTGACTGTGCTGGCGGCGGTTGGCACCCCCGACGGAAAGCGGACCGTGGTGGTGCGTCAGGGGGCCGTCATGGCCGCGGCGTTTCATCCGGAACTCTCGGGTGACGCGCGTCTGCACGCGGCATTCGTCAAGATGGTGAACGAGGTGCGTGGCGGCCAGTAGCAGCGGCGCCGGTGGTAACGTCGCGGGTCGGTTTCGGAACGTCGGGAGGGACGGTGTCCGGTCACAGCAAGTGGGCCACGATCAAGCACCAGAAGGGTGCGAAGGATGCGAAGCGCGGGAAGCTGTTCGCGCGGCTGATCCGGGGCATCGAGGCTGCGGCCAAGGTCGGCGGTGCCGACCCGGACGGCAACCCAACGTTGCAGACGGCAATTCAGAAGGCGAGGGACGCATCGGTGCCCAAGGACAACATCGAACGTGCGCTCAAGCGCGCGGCGGGCGACCTCGAGGGCGTCAACTACGAGACGATCTACTACGAGGGCTACGCCCCGGGGGGCGTAGCCCTGTACGTCGAGTGCCTCACCGACAACCGCAACCGGGCCGCAAACGACGTGCGCGCCGCGTTCAACAAGAACGGAGGCGCCCTGGCGGAGCCGGGGGCGGTGAACTATTTGTTCTCGCGCTCCGGGGTGATTCTCGTCCCGGCCGCTGAGACCACCGAGGACGACCTCCTCGTGG